>CAYSKN010000170.1:0-6957 GCA_964431565.1 uncultured Gemmatimonas sp. | reverse complement strand
ATGGAATCACAGCGGGAAATCACCGAAAAGGGGGGGACGATGCGATTGGGCGCCTACCCTTGTCGGCTGCAGCGAGGGTCGCTCGCAGAGAAGCTTTATGGACAGTCCGAAGTCAGTGAACGGCACAGGCATCGTTATGAATTTTCCAATCGCTATCGCGACAGTTTCGTGGAGCATGGGATGCGCCTCAGCGGGCTCTCGCCCGACCGTACCCTGGTGGAGATGATAGAACTTCCATCCCATGCGTGGTTCATAGGATGTCAGTTCCATCCGGAACTGCAATCAAGACCGTTGCGCCCCCATCCGCTCTTCTCGGGGTTCGTTCACGCGGCGAGTGTGCAGAAATTCGGCAAGGAGCAGGGAGAGAACTTTTCTGCATCATCACCTGCTCCGGCGTACTCAAACCAGTGAAATGCGTTGGTATGAGTACGCCATTCCCCGATAACAGACTCTTTCTGATTGCTGGTCCATGTCAGCTCGAGGATGATTCTCTCAACCTGCTTGTTGGCGAAGCGCTTGCTGACCTCGCTGAACACGTGCCTGGTGGCGTCATCTACAAGGCGAGTTTTGACAAGGCCAATCGGTCCAATCCCGAAGGCGTTCGCGGCCCGGGCCTTGAAGCCGGGCTGGCCGCATTGGAGCGCGTGCGCATTGCAACCGGCCTGTCGATCCTGACGGACGTCCATGAGCCCGGACAATGTGCTGTCGTGGCTGACACGATCGATGTGCTGCAAATTCCGGCCTTTCTTTGTAGACAGACCGACATGTTGCTGGCGGCAGGGGCCACCGGCAAAGCAGTCAATGTCAAGAAGGGGCAGTGGATGCACCCGGAAGGCATGGCTGGTGCCGTCAGGAAGGTTCGCTCGGGAGCAATACAGGCCGGTCACGATGGTGGTCCGATAGCAGTCACTGAGCGAGGCACATTCTTCGGCTACGGCGACCTCGTGGTCGACATGCGCTCATTCAGGCGTATGCGTGACGCATGCGCAGTTCCAGTCATCTACGACGGAACTCACAGTGTACAGCAGCCTGGTCGAGGAATCGGTGGATCGAGCGGCGGTACCCGTGAGTTCATCGAACCACTTGTTCTCGCCGCGGTGGCCGCCGGCGCGCAGGGCCTGTTTCTCGAAACCCACCCGGATCCCGTCCACGCACCAAGCGATGGAGCAAACATGATCCCGTTGAGGGACCTTGGAGACCTCGTACAGCGTGCTGTCGAGTTGTGGGACCGCATCCGCAAATGAATACAGACATCAATGTTGCCGACGCTTTGCCATCAATGAGGGTGGGCACACCCCGCATTGATCCTGCAGTTGCACGTCGCATCCGACTGGTCTGCTTCGACGTGGACGGTGTCCTCACTGACGGCGGCATTTACTTGGGCTCAGAGGCCGATGGTGCAGACACACCCTTCGAAATGAAGCGATACGATGTGCAGGACGGACTTGGAACAGCGCTGCTGCGCGACTGCAGCCTCAGCTTGGCCATCATCACCGGCAGAGTTTCCCACAGCGTCACGCACCGGGCACGTGAACTGGGCATCGATACGTGTGTCCAGGACCGGAATGCACGAAAGCTCTCAGCTCTCAGTGCCATCTGTTCCGAGCATGGATTCTCGATTGACGACGTTGCGTTTGTTGGCGATGACATTCCCGACCTTCCCGTTCTTCGTGCGGTGGGCCTGCCGGTTGCCGTGGCGAACGCAGCGCCGGAGGTTCGCCGAGCGGCGCATGTGCAGCTTACGCGCCGGGGCGGCAATGGCGCGGTGCGCGAGTTCGCTGAACTCCTGCTCGAAGCCAGAGGCGAGTGGATCGATGCCGTCGAGCGTTATGTCCGCCTTCACAGCGTCGAACCAGACAGCACACCTGTTTCTGTGGTGAACACATGAGCGGACGCTCCGAACAGGATGAACAGATCCTGGCCCGCGGCCGTCGTGTTCTCAGACTTGAGGCTGAAGCCCTGAACCGCTCGGCAGAGACACTCAACGAAGCTTTTGTCCTTGCCGTCGAAGCCCTTGCTGCATGCCGTGGACGCGTGATCGTGGCAGGTGTGGGAAAGTCCGGCCTTGTTGGCCGCAAGATGGCCGCGACCTTCACGTCCACCGGCACCCCGGCGATGTTCCTCCATCCGGTGGAGAGCGTTCATGGCGATCTTGGCATTGTAGGACCTGATGACGTCGCGGTCCTGATTTCCAAGAGTGGTGAGACCGAAGAGCTGCTTGGGCTGATCGAGGCGTTGGCGCGGCTCGGCGTACATATGATCGCAATGACAAACGCACCGGACTCGCGACTCGGACGCCACGCTGATGTGACGCTTGATCTGCTCGTGAAGGAGGAGGCATGTCCTCACGATCTGGCACCAACAACGAGTACCACCGTTACATTGGCATTGGGTGATGCGCTCGCGGTGGCGGTACTGCAGCGCCAGGGTTTCAAGGCGGAGGATTTCGCTCGTTTCCATCCTGGTGGCGCCCTTGGCAGGCGTTTGCTCACCCATGTTTATGACATAATGGAGACCGCCGAGCTCCCGATGCTGGCACCGACGGCGACAATGAAGGATGCGATAGTACTGCTCGCCAGGAAACGCGGCCTAGTGGTCATAGTGGAACATGGTCGGGTATCCGGGGTGATTACGGCTGGTGATCTCACGCGCCTACTCGAGCGACAGACGGACCTGTTCCGGATTCCCGTTGGGTCCGTGATGACGACGAACCCCAGGCTGGCCTTGGGTGATGAACTTGGGAGTGCCGTGGTGCACCGGATGGAAACGCATGGCATCATGGCGATGCCTGTCACTGACCCCAATGGAAGCCTCGTCGGCATTATCCACCTGCACGATCTGATGCGCGCAGGGGTGACCTGATGGCTCTGACTGAAGCCGCGCGCCAGCCAGGACGCATGATCGGCAGCACCGTGCTGGGTATCGCTTGCGCTGTTTCGCTCCTGGGAGCAGCGTGTCCACGCCTCGGGAAGCCGCGCGCGAAGACGGCCAATACGGTGCCAGCAAGTTCCGTCAGCACGTCTGCACTCCCGGATTCTGCAGACCAGATCGCCTTTGGGACGCGCTTCGTGCTGACGGATCAGGGAGTCAGCAAAGGCGTGCTACTCGCTGACACCGCTCTCACCTACGATGAAGGCACCCGTTTTGAGCTGCGTCGCGTCAATCTCACGTTCTTTACATCGCGCGGACAGAAGGACGGCGTCATGACAGCGCGGGCGGCCGTATACAACACCCGCCTATCACGTATCGAAGCGTACGGCGATGTACTGATTGTGCGTGACGACGGCAAACGACTCGCATCACAACAACTGGTATATGATCAGGTCCGCAACCAGTTCTTCACAGACTCTGCCTTTACGCTCAATGAGCCGAAAAAGGTGTTCACAGGGGTAGGATTCGAGTCTGACCCGCAGCTCACCAACTTCCGGTGTCTCAGGGAGTGCAAAGGTGCAGCTCCCGTTGAGGTACCCACTCGGTGACGTGGCGACATCCGGTGGCTCCGGAGGAAGGCTCGCAGTGGCGCTGGCGTCCGGTTGTCGGCTTGCTGTCGGCGGCGCTGATCACGTGGGCGGCCGGCTGCAATGCACCTGGTGGCCGCATTGCGCGCACTCCAGCGCCACATGCCGGGGCCCCTGAAGTTGAGTCCGGGCTGCCGGTGCCTACATTGCCGCAGAGACCGGAAGCAAGGCCACCCGACTCACTGCGCGCCGATGCTCCGCCTCCGCGGCCCGACACCACCGGCCAGGCTGCGGCCGACTCCGCTCGGGTCGCAGACAGCCTGGCCCAAGTGGCCTCTGGGGCAACGGCACGCCAACTGGCTGTTCGCGACAGCTCCGCACGCGCCGACTCAATTGCAAGTGCCGAAGCTGCCAGGAAAAAGATGGCTCCGACCACGCGCACATGCGTACTCGACTTCACCGACTCTCCACCCGAAACGCGACTCACCTACTCGCGTATGTCCGATGAGGTGGCAAACACCTTCATCGGCGGCGGATTCGTGGGTCACTGTCAGGGGGAGAACAATCGGATCAGCGCAGACAGCGCAGAACAATTCCAGGCGCCAGGTATCGTGAATCTATACGGGAACGTCAGATACGATGAGCCTGGCCGAATACAGATCACCGCCGCCCACGCTACCTATTTCACGCGGGAAGGACGACTGTATGCGGACGGTACTGTCACAGCCACACATATCGGTACCGGCAGCAGTTTCTCCGGCCCCACCATGGAGTATTACCGGGTGATGCCCGATCGGCCGGTGGCACGCATGATTGCGCCTTCGCGCTCGACGGCGCGTGTGATCGAAAAGGATAGTCTGGGACGTCTCGGTCCACCCACAGTCATCGTCGCAGATCGCTTCGAGGACGCCGGAGACTCAGTACTCATGGCTTGGGGAGACGTGGTGATCGACCGCGAACAGCTCAATGGCCGCGCTGACTCGTCATCATTTGACAAGACCGACGAAAAAGCCAGGCTGATGCGTGGGGCAAGGATCACCAACAGCGATACCACACGCAGTTTTACGCTGGTAGGTGACACCATCGATATGTACAGCGCGAACCGGCAGCTCAATCGGGTAGTTGCCATTCACAAGGCTTCGTCAACCAGCAGCGAGATGTTGCTTGAAGCGGAACGCATTGATCTTCGCCTCGATAACCAGGAACTCACCGAGGCGTTCGCCTACGGCGGAGAACGTGCCAGAGCCCATACGCCACAGCAGGATGTTGAGGCAGACTCACTCCGCATCCGGATCGTTGATCAGCGTGTGAGGGAGGTAAACGCCATAGGGAAGGCTGTGGCCACCGGTGTGCCCGATACCACACGCATCCGGACGGACGGGAAGGATATCCTGCATGGAGACCGCATATTCGCGTTCTTTGACAGCATTCCGCGCACCGGTGTCGACACACTTCGTAGCGATAGAATCCGGGAAATCCGCGCCATGGGCAATGCAAGTTCGTTGTTCCATATGGCAAGCAGCAGGGGACCCGACGCACGGGCCGGCGTCAATTACGTACGCGGAGAACGCATTGTTGTGGATTTTGATACCGGAGTCGTTCGGACCGTGAGAGTAGATTCCAAGGCATCGGGAGTGTATCTCGAACCCATCCCGGACAGTCTGTCAGACAGTACCGGGAGCACTCCTGTCATCGGCCCTCCTTCCACACGCCCCGATACCACTTCGACAACTTCGTCGTGGCGCTCTCCACCCGGGCCTGGATCGGGGGATCCGGGTCAGGATGTACCATCCACCATACAGCTCGGCTTGCTGACACCGCGACTCTGGCATTACTGGTCACAACCATGAGTGATTCGCCATCCCCATCGCAGTTCGCGCCACCTGCCGACATCATGGCACTGGTGGCGCACGCCGTGCGTGGTGATCGATCGATTGCGGTTGCCTTGGGAGCCCTGATTGAAGGCGCGTCAGATGGGGGGGCCACGCCACTCCATCATCTGACCACGCGATTCATAGAACGAATCACGGATGATCCGCACCTCACCCCTGACAGCGTGCGCCAGCACCTGGCCACCTCCGTTCTGCCTCGTCTCGCTGGCGCGCAGATCATTGAACCGTGGAACAACGGCACCGACCCGCAAGGACTCGTCCAGATACGGCCGGGCATTTGGTGTGACATTGTCCCCAAGAGGGATGATTTGCTAGGCATGTTGAACGATGCGGGAATCGCTCGCAACACATCGTCACCGCAATCGGTCCGACGGACCCGATTGACAGGCGGCTCGGTCCTTGCCACAGAAGGGCTGACCAAGGTATACAGGGGCCGGAAGGTGGTGAACGATGTTGCCCTTCGCGTGACCCAGGGCGAAATCGTCGGACTGCTCGGGCCCAACGGCGCCGGCAAGACCACCACCTTCTACATGCTGGTAGGTCTGATCGAGCCACAGCTTGGACGCATCTTTCTGGATGGCAAGGACATCACGAGGATGCCAATGTATCAGCGTGCCCGCCGGGGCATAGGCTATCTCTCGCAGGAACCGTCGATCTTCCGGAAGCTCAGCGTTGAGGAGAACATCCAAGCAATCCTCGAGACACTGCCCCTGTCCACGCAGGAACGCTCCAGGCGGCTGGAGGCACTCCTGGATGAACTCAAGATCAAGCATCTCCGCAAGAGCAGGGCATACCAGCTCTCGGGTGGCGAGCGTCGACGCCTCGAAATCACACGGGCACTCGTCACTGAGCCCAAGTTCATGATGCTAGATGAGCCATTTGCCGGTGTCGATCCAATCGCTGTGCACGATATCCAGTCGATCGTGTCCGATCTGCGCCGGCGTGGCATCGGTGTACTTATCAGTGATCACAACGTCGAACAGACACTCGATATCGTCGATCGCGCATACATCATGTTTGAAGGCCGCGTCAACGTATCTGGCACCGTACGCGAACTAGTCTTCGACGATGACGTCGCCAAGGACTACCTTGGACCAACCCTCTCTGCGCGATTGCGCTCACGCCTCATCGAGGAAGACGGACTTGAGTCACCCAGCGCTGAGGAGGTACTCAGCATATGAGGACCGGCCTTCAACAGACGACCGCGCTACGACAGGAACTCAAGATCAATCCACGCCTGTATCAGGCGATGGATCTGCTGTACATGCCGTTGCTGGACCTGCAGCAGCACCTGAAACAGGAATTGCTCACCAACCCATTCCTGGAGCTCATAGAGCCAGACGAGGACGAGGATGATGCACCAGACACCGAAGAGACTGTCGAAGCGCAGGATCTGACCGAACCGGTGAGCTCCGATGAACCCGAGCCTGAGAAGGCCGGCGATGACGACATCGACTGGGAAGCCGTGCTCCTCGATGGTTTTGAAACGGGTGGCCAGCGTGAGGAACATGAGCAGCACGATTGGTATGAACCGGTCACTATCGCAACTCACGACCTCTCCGATCACCTTGCCAGCCAGTTGCAGCTTCTTGATCTCTCGCCCCGCC
>CAYSKN010000169.1:0-7006 GCA_964431565.1 uncultured Gemmatimonas sp. | reverse complement strand
TGCTCCGCTCGCTCCCGGTGCCCAATCCGCAAGCGCTGCGGGTCTTGCGGTGGAGGATCTCCGGTTGGACCTCAGATCGCTCAAGCCGTTCCTGCCGGATACCCTGCATGTGGACGGGGCGCTGGGTGGCAGGCTGTTTGTTCGTTCGGCTGATCCTGCAGGGCTGGACGTGCGGGACATGCAGCTGGTATGGACCGATTCCGTGCACAACGTCTCTTCAGTGAGTGGTCACTTCGTTGTCCGCTATGATGATCCGGATGACCCGAAATTGACCGCGCGTGTGCATCTGGAACCACTGTCCATGCGAGCGCTGGCGCGTATCGACACCACCCTGCCGGTACGCTCTCTGGTGGCCGGTCGCGTGAGTGTGGATGGGAAACTCTCGGCGCTCGACTGGCAGGCGCATCTCTCGTCTGTTGCGGACAATGAACTGGTGCCTGCGCTCGGTGATTCCGCGCTCATCTGGCGTCCCACTTTATCGCTTTCGGGAACGGCCTCGCTTGGCGAACGCAACTGGCGTGCTGCCGCAAGAGGATCGTTCGAGCAGTTCGATGTTCGTCGCTGGACTGGCCGGAGCGACATGCCTCTGACTGCGTTGTCGGGTGATCTGACTGCAGCAGGACAGGGGGCGCGGGGCTACCGCAATCCAGGCAAGACGGACGATACGGTTGCGACCGGGAAAGGGGCAGAAGTAACGGCGGATCCGGTCGCCCTGCCGGTTGATGCGATCAGTGGGGAAATACTCACGGGACACGTTTCGGTGCGACTTGGCCAGGACGAAGCAGAAGGGCGGCCTGCGCTCACCCTGGTCGCAAGCGCATCACTCGACGACAGGCGTCTGCTTGTCGATTCCGCCATGGCGGAGCTCGGTGGCATCAGGTTGGAGGTAAGGGGCGGGCTCGGACGCGACTCTCTCCAATCCGACACCCTCATGGTATCGATCAGTACGGATTCACTGGATGCGGCTCGACCTGCGTTCACGGAGCTTGCCGAAATGTTGAAGCCAGTGGACTCGGTATCGACGGATCTCCTCAGGGATATTGCAGCTGATACGTTGCAGGGTGACATGTCCCTGTCAGGCTATATCATCGGCAACTTTGCGGATGCCGAGGCTAACGTGGCTCTTGGTGGCCGTGCCATGCAGGTTGGGGCAATCAGGGTGGGTCGGCTGTTCGGCTCACTGCGTGCCGAGCGTGTTTTCACCAGGCCGACGTTCGAGGGTGCCGCAACAATGGACGAGATCACTGGCATCGGTGCAGTGCGCATCCAGAGCGCCACCGCCCGAGTAATGGATGCCAGTCCCGAACGTGGCGGTCTGCTTCTCGAATTGGGTACTGACGCGGGTGCGCAGTTGGTTGCGCGCGGCAACTTCGCCACGGACAGTGCGACCACGGCTGTCACGCTCGACTCGGTACGTCTGTCGTATGACGACGTTGTGTGGCGTTCGGTGCGCTCTGTGGTGGTATCAAACGACTCTGCCGGTCTCCGGCTCGAACCATCGGAACTGCGGTCCAACGTCGGAGGTGCGCTGGTCCTGGAGGCTGATGTTCCTGTCAGTGGTGGTGTGCGGGGACATCTGCAGCTTGAGCGTTTTCCCGTTGGTGAGGTGGCGACGCTGCTGGTTGGAGCACGGCTGGTTGAAGGAACCCTGTCCGGGCGGGCGGATCTGTCCGGAACCCGGCAGTCGCCACTGATATCGTGGATGGTTACCGGTGATTCGCTTGGTGTCGGTGAGTTCCGTCTGCCCTCTGTCGTATCGAACGGATCCTATGATCAGGAGCGAGTGTCAGCAGAGGCCGTGATGCGCGATTCTCTTGGTGGAGCGGTACGTCTGACAGCACTGGTTCCCATCGATCTCAGGCTCGTGTCTGTGGAAAAGCGAATTCTGAGTGACGAACTGGAGGGTTCACTCACCGCTGACTCGCTGCGACTGGAGGCGCTGCCCATCAGGTTGGGAGGAATGAGCCGACAACAAGGCACACTCCACGGACGCCTGGCGATCGGAGGCACATTTGACCGTCCCAACGCCACCGGGACAATGGTGATGGATGAGGCAGGTGCTTATTTCGAGGATCTCGGAATCAATCCGCGCGACGGTCGCATGGTACTGAGGGCGAATGCCGACTCGATCGTGCTCGAATCACTTCGTCTGCAGAGTGGAAGGTCAGTCGGCAACATGATATCGGCCCATGGCGTTGTGCTGATGCCTGTCGACGCGCCCATGCAGATTGATGTGCAGTTGCAGGCGAATGCCTTCGATGTCTCTCACCAGCGGGACGGTACTGATCTCGAGATCGGTGGTATGGCCCGCATAAGAGGGCCTCTGGGGCATCCGACCGTCAGCGGGAATCTTCTTGTCCCACGAGGCGTAATTGCAGTAGATCCACTCGGGGAGCGGATAGCGCTCGATCTTACCTCACCCGCGGCTCGCGAGTTGCTTGGTGAGGAAGAGGTTCCCGTGGCTGAGTCGGCTGCGCAATCGTTGTCGGCACTCGGGTCAATCATTACGGTGGAAAATGCACGTGTTGATCTGGGAGAGGATGTGTGGGTCCAGACGCCTGAGGCGCGGGTGAAGCTCGGCGGGGGGCTCTCAGTCACAATGAGTGGCGAGAGTCTGGTTCTCGATGGGCAGATAACAGCCAATCGCGGGCAATACAGGCTTGAGCTCGGTCCCGTGGTACGCGGATTCTCAGTCGATTCCGGAAGTGTGCGCTTCTTTCCGAATCCTGCCATGCTTCCGGCTCTGGATATCAATGCCACCAACGTCGTCCGCGTTGCGGGTGGCGGCGAAGTACCGGTGAAACTGCATATAGGTGGCGGCTACGACAGGCCCGAGCTGACCTTATCGAGCACTGACCCGCTTTATGCATCCGCGCCAGAGTCGGAGATCATTTCACTGCTGATCTTCGGGGCACCGACATTTGCACTCGACGGGCAGAGCCAGAGCACGGTACGTGCGGTCACCGGATTGCTGCTGCCGTCGGTGGGTGGCGCGGTAGAGGGCGCCCTTCAGCGAATCCTGCCCGGAAACTTCAACACGCTGCAGGTGAGCACCGCCGGCAATGAGGCGCAGGCCTCACTGTCGCCCACATCGCTGCTCGACAATCTCAATTTGAGCATCACCGCAGGCAAGCAGATCGGTGAACGCACTTACCTGCGGCTCAATACGGGAGTTTGCCGGGGAAGCGGCCAGGTAGCGGCCCGTGGTGCACAGCTCTGGGCAGGGATCGCGGTGGAATACCGGATTGCTCCTGGATGGCTCGGACAGCTGGGAGTGGATCCCGGATCTGCGCCTTGTACCCGTGTTGGTGGTGCGGACTTTCCGCGCATGCAGTTCGGCTTCGACCTGTTCCGTGATTGGATCTTCTGATGTGCCCCCGGTTCGCTGCACCCGCATGACTGCTGTCGCCGCGACATCGGGTTGGGAGCCATCGTGACACGGGCCCGGATGGCTCGGAGCGACTCGCGGCATAGGGGTGCCGGGTACAATTGGCTATCATTGATCGAATCAGTCCTGCCTCTGCCTTCCGTGATCTTGCACAAACTTCGCTTTCTGGGCGTACCCGCCATTTTGCCGGCACTTACGGCCACCACGGCACTCGCCCCACTGCATGACCGAAGGGTGGTGGATACAGTGGTTGTCGGGGATGCTGAATCGGAACTCTCGCATGGGTTTCACGGCACCGATGCCATGGTCGGATTCACTCATGGCGCCACGTTTCGCGAGACTACCGGTAATTTCAGCTATGGCGTTGCTGCGTATTTCGACAGCGAGGTCACTGTAGCGCTCACACTGTTGCGCATACCCGGCGGAGCGCGCACGTTTGCACTGGTTGTTGAAGACAGCGTCATCGCCACTCCTGTCGCGGAAGCATCAGTAGCCGGCGACACAAGCATCGTGAACATTGAGGTGCTTGTGCCCATCAAGCTCACAGTCGGCAAGTCCAACCTTGTGGTGGCCGTGAATGCCGTGAACGGCACCACACCAGCGTTGCGCGGGTTACGGATAATTCAGGATCACTTCGAGCTGCAGGACCCAGAGTAGTTCAGTACGTCAGACAACCCACCCGTCACGGAGTCCCCTCATGTTCAAGCGCATGTTGCGCTTTCTTTGTGCAATTCCCGCTGCCGCGCTGCTTGTAGCCGGCATGGCCATACCGGTACGCGCGGTGCGGGCACAAGTATTTCCGTCATCCACGAGTGTCACCATCAGCGACAGGAACTGGGCACTTACACGTCCTGAATTGACCGGGTACGAAGAGACAAGCCGGTATGACGACGTGGTTGCGTACATGCGCCGAATGGCTGCCGCAAATCCCGAGATCCATCTCACCACCTACGGCTACACATACGAGGGGCGGGCACTTCCACTGGCAGTGATTGGTGCTCCGGGCACGTCTCCGGAGGAAGTTATCGCGACCGGCAAGACGCGGGTCTACATCCAGGCCAACATCCATGGTGGTGAAGTGGAGGGCAAGGAGGCCATGCTGTGGCTCCTGCGCTCAATCGCCAGGGGCGAGCGGAACGAGTGGCTCAAGACCACTGTGCTGCTGATCAATCCCATCTACAACGCTGACGGAAACGAACGGATAAGGCCCGGCAATCGCGGCTCACAGGCAGGGCCTGTGGGTGGGATGGGAACACGGGAGAACGCGCAGTTGCTCGACCTCAATCGTGATGGAATCAAGATGGAAACTGCTGAAGCCCGCAGCATGGCGTCGCTTCTGAGCCGCTACCAGCCGCATATGGCCATGGATCTTCACACCACGGACGGTTCATCCAACAGCGGTTTCAACATGACTTATGAGACATCACTCAGCCCGAACAACTCGAAGGCGGAAATGGCCTTCCTGCGTGATGAACTGCTGCCGCACGTCACCCGCACGGTGAAGACCAAGTATGGATCGGACTGGTGGTACTACGGCAGTGTTTCGGGTAGTGGTGCAGATCGTGCCTGGCGCTCAGACGCGGACCTCGCTCGTCCACGGTATACGAGTACCTACTATGGTGTTCGCAACATCCTTGGTCTTCTTACCGAGGCCTACTCGTATGCCTCCTTCGAGACGCGTATCAGAGAAACATACTGGTTCGTTGAGGAGGTTGTGGGGTATGTTGCCACAAATGGGGAGCGTATCCGCAGCATCGTGGATGCTGCTAACAAGGAGTCGATCGTAGGGCAGCAACTGGCCGTGCGACAGCAACTTGTGAAAGCTCCGGGAACATATCCCATAGCGTTTGCGCCCACCGAGAGTATACGCAATGTGTACGTACCCGACCGGCCTTATCGTCTGCGTACCGAAAAGAAGGCCACGTATGAGCAACTGCCGTTCTACGGAACAGCTGAGCCCACAGAAACGAGTCTTGCTCCGCGCGTTTGGGTGATTCCCAATACGCCGGGTGGTGAAGCCCCGGCACCCCAAGGGCCACCGGCCGGTTTCGTGCCTGGTCAGATCCCGGCGCAAGGTGCCGGCGGCGGTTTTCCGGGAACCCGTGCAGGTCCTCCCTTTCAGAGGCTCATCGCCAGTGTCACTGACAGGCTTGAGGCGCACGGTGTGAAGTACAGTACCACCACTCGTGAGCTCCCCTTCGCTGGGGAGCGCTACAGGATCGCCACCAATACTCTCGAAACACGCGAGTATCAGGGTACTCACAAGGCTCGTACGCTTACTGGAGCGTGGGAGAGCACGCAGCAGACGCTGCCCGTCGGCTCATTGATCATTCCGATGGACCAGCCTCTGGCGCGCCTCATATTTCTGCTGATGGACCCGCGATCAGACGATGGTTTCATGTGGTGGAACATTCTCGACGCAGTACTCGGCCAGACGCCATCACCAGAGTACTATCCGGTACTGCGGTCGATGAATGCCATCAGCGATTGACCGATTGTGGCAGGCTGAGATTGGAGCTATGACAGACTCTGCGGTGGCTGGATATCACCGCAGAGTCTGTGGTGTATGCCTGATTAGACGACACTTACAAGCCGATAGTGCCTTGCGCTCGCCTACACCATCATCGATCGGATGTGATCGGAACCCACGTGGCCGAACCGACATGCTGTGCCGCTGGCCCATTCTTAGATCAAACCCGCCAGCCATCGCCGTCTCCAGCCGTCAACCCAACCAACTGCGGTGCCGGCAAGCGCACCGAGTGCTGCTGCTATCGTTACGAGGGACTCTCTCCGGACGTCGTCTCCGAGAAGTGCTGTGAGCAGCTCGCGGCGAAGACGGAGCACGACCGGTGAAGCCACCAGCAGGCTGTTGAAACGACTGTCGTAGCGCACTCCGATACCCTCGATCAGTGCGGCGGTGCGCGCAAAATAGATCAGCTCCCCCGGAAGCACGATCGGCCAGTTGAGCAGCTCACGCATCACCCGCTCAGCAAGAATTCTTGCGCGATCCACTGTGGTGGCGGTGCTGTAGGCGATCTCGAGAAGAACCGCTACCAGCTCCCTGAGAGCTTCAGGCGACGCATCAGTCGCGATCATGCCCAGGGAGCGAAAGCCCGCCGCAGTGGCATCGGGATCACGCCTTACAGCGGCAAGTATCGTGTCGAACAGCGCCCTTCGTGTCTCAAGGGGTACCTCTATCACCATGCCGAAGTCGAGCAGTACGAGTCGCCCCTGATCATCAACAAGCAGATTCCCGGGATGCGGATCGGCATGGAACACGCCGTCACGAAGCATCATGCGCGCGTAAGTCTCAATCAGGGTCTCGATGAGTCCCGACACAGATACCAATCCAGCTGCAATCGCCTCGTCGAGTTGATCGATACGGGTTCCTTCGAGATACTCCATGACCAGCACATCGCGCCTGGTGAGTGCCGGTTCGACCGCAGGGATCACCAATCGCGGTTCAGACGCAAATCGCTCACGCATTGCCTCGCACTGCATGGCCTCGCGCTCAAAGTCCATCTCCTCGTGGATGTGAAGATCGAACTCCTCGAGCACGGTGGCGAAACCTCTCACGTGATGGTGTGGCCATTGCCGGTACACCCAGCCGACCATGGT
>CAYSKN010000168.1:0-7063 GCA_964431565.1 uncultured Gemmatimonas sp. | reverse complement strand
ATGGGGGCCGGCATACCGCGCGAGATACCGGGCGTGCTTGATGCGTTCGCCGAGCACAGAAAGGCATCCATCAAGTTCGACGTCGAAGGGCTGGCACCGGGTGAGGTCGAATACCTGCACCTCGACCCGGCTGACCACTGGCTGGATCATACTCCGCCACCCGTCCGGCGGCCTCGTTTCCTGCCGATCATTTCGGCCAACTCTCTGGCCGTCACCCTGGCGCGCAAGGCCAACGGACGCATTGACGGCTTTGTGGTGGAAGGTCCGAGTGCCGGTGGCCACAATGCACCCCCACGCGGTGAGATGAAGCTGGATGATGCCGGTCAGCCCATTTACGGTGAACGTGACATCGTGGACCTGGGCAAGCTCAGGGAACTGGGTCTTCCCTTCTGGCTTGCTGGAAGTTGTGGATCGCCTGAAAGTGTGCTTGCAGCGCTTGCTGCGGGTGCTTCGGGAGTGCAGGTCGGAACGCTGTTTGCATACACTGAAGAATCCGGTTTCACCACCGAGCTCAAGCAGAAGGTGCTGAAGGGTGTTATAGAGGGACGCGTCAGCGTCCATACCGATCCGCTTGCCTCGCCTACCGGATTCCCCTTCAAGGTAGTCAGGTCCGACGATATCGCTACGCAGGACGACAGTCGTTGCCGCATTTGCGATCTCGGCTACTTGCGCACCGCACACCGTACTGCGGGCGGAAAAACCGTATACCGATGTGCGGCCGAGCCCGTGGACGCCTATGTGCAGAAGGGAGGCAAGATTGAGGACACCGAGGGCAGGCGCTGCCTCTGCAACGCGCTGGTGGCGGACATCGGACATCCGCAGGAGCGAGGCGATGGTCAGGTGGAAGCACCCCTGATCACCAGTGGCGACGACCTGCTGGTGATGAACAGATTCCTCCGCGGACGAACCATGTATACAGCCGCCGATGTGGTGAAGTACCTCACCAGCATGGTGAGCGCTGTCGACAACCGCCCATCGGCCAAGGAGACGGCTGTAGCAACCGCCTGAATCGGGATAGACTCCCGATGCTGCTGCATCACGATCGGGTCACGCGGCAGTAATTCTGCATGCGTGACGCGATATCGCGTTCAGCCCCGGACAGCGAGTGCACGCAGTCGTTCAACATCGGGAATACGCACCGTGTGCCCAACGATAGGCTCGATGAGCCCCCGCTTCCGGAGCTGCCGATAGGCTCGTGACACCGACTCTCTCGCCGTGCCTATCTCTAGAGAAAGCTCCTCCTGTGTGCGGTCGAGGGTCAGTTCCACCCCACCGCCATCCTGCTTGGTACCGAGTCGGTCGGCATAGTCTGCAAGCAGCATGGCCAGGCGTGCCGCCACATCACGAAAGGCAATTGTCTGCGTAACCTGCACGAGGTGTCGGAGACGACGTCCCAGGCCCCTGATAACCTGGTCGGCAACATCCGGACTCGAGCGGTAGAGAGTTTCGAATTCGGCTCGCGGAAGAAAAGCGAGCCGGCAGGGCTCGATGGTGACCGCACTAGCCGGATACGTTCCGCCGTCAAACAGCGGCAGCTCAGCCACGGCTCTGCCCGCTCTCTCCACATGAAGCACATGCTCCCTACCCTCATGGTTCATGCGGTATATTCTCACTCGGCCGCTGATGATCATGTACAACCCGCGGCATGGCTCACCGGCAGTGAACAGAACGTGCCCGGCGCTCACACTGCGAGTCACGCACCGTGCGGCAAGCCGCGGCAGTGTACGTTCATCGAGACCGGCAAAGATCGGGATGCCCCTGAGCAAGCTCGGAACATCCGGCTCCGCTGCCAAGAGTGGATGCGTCAGAATTGGTGCAGTCATGGCAGGGGCGGCCCGGCAACAGGTACATGCGATGTGACATCCGTCACCGCGTCCTCAATGCGGGTCTGCGAGGCTACATTGAGAGTACCATGCGCATTGAGCGCGGCCTGCACCCTCTCGGTCCGACAGCAGACATGACCAACAGTACTGATCCGCAACTGGCTCCCGCCTGGGACGCGCTCCGGATGGTGATCGACCCGGAGATCGGCCTTGATATAGTCACGCTCGGTCTGGTCTATGATGTACAGCGTGATGGTGGCACGGTGGACGTAACCTTCACCCTCACCACCCACGGTTGTCCTATGGAGCACATAATCACCGATGGCATTCGGGAAGCACTTGCCATGGTGGAGGGCGTAACGGATATCAACACTCATCTGGTCTGGGAACCTGGTTGGCATTCGGGTATGATCTCACCGGACGCCTGGGGCTGAGTTCGTTCCCGCTGGGTACTGTTTGCCTTACTGCCGAGAACTGGCAGAAAGACAGACACAATAAATTGGTATTGTGAATGATGATTTATTGGACTGCCCGCTGGCAAGGCCGCTCGTGTGCTGTCGACGCCCGAGATCTGTACGTTGGCGTCGCTCACGCTGCGTTGCCCATGGCAGACGGGTGGCTGTGATGGGAGCTGCTGCGTACCTGGGCAGAACGTTTGTCATGCTCGCGGCGTTCATGATACCCACCCTAGCTCCACAGGCGGGCCACGCCGATGCCGGGGGCGCGCTCACCCGCAGTAGCGTCACCCACGGGTACATGAGCCAGCCACAGAACTGCTACGGGTGGCGGTGGCTGCGCTTTGCAGAAACCCGCTACTTGAGCCTGAGTGAGACGCTGAGTGAATCAAACCACGAGCTACAGGCAGCCTTTGGCTGCGCGCCCCTCAATGGCCGATCCGCCGTAGTAGTAGATGTGAGCCGATTCGGCATGCCGACGGTCCAGGATTCTCGGTGCGCGGTTCTGCGCATAATCGATGGCGATACGATCAGATGCACCGATGGCAGAAGGATCCGTCTGCTTCTGATCGATGCTCCGGAAATGGATCAGGAACCGTTTGGTATGCAGGCCAGATCGGCCGTTGAGCGGCTGGCATCGGTGGGAAGCATGCTCGCGCTTGAGTTTGACGTGGGGAGGTTGGATCGCTTTGGCCGCACCCTGGCGTATGCATATCTGCCTGACGGCAGAATGCTCAACGAAGAATTGTTGCGCGCGGGCATGGCAGTGGTTTCCGTATACCCTCCCAACGTGAAACACATAGACCGGCTGCGTGGGGTTGCAGATTCGGCACGTGCAGCGGCTCGCGGCCTGTGGTCCCTTGCTGCGTTCAGCTGCCTGCCGACCGATCGTCGAGCTGGCAGGTGCTTGGCCAACAGCGACGCCCTTGGCAAAGACGCCTTCAACGCGCCGACAAGGAGACGATCGGCGGCCAGGACGGCGGATCGGTGTCTATCAGCACGAAATCCGGTGGCACCGGAACGGCTGAGCCCTCCTGCGGGCACCAAGGCGATAACGTCGCGACCCTGACCTGGACGGGTATGCGGCTCATCTGACTCAGTGAGACTCTTGCGATCCCCAATTCAACGGACAGCTTCTACCGCATCCAATTCCTCAAGGAGCGGTTCTCGTGAGAGAGTACTCTGCAGAGTTCCTCGGCACCTTCTTTCTCGTTCTCGTCGGGTGTGGCGCCGCCATCATTTCCTCTGCCTTTCCGAGTGTTGGGATCGGACTGCTCGGGGTGGCCCTCGCGTTCGGCCTCACGCAGGTCGTGATGGTCTACATGATCGGTCACATATCGGGGAGTCATATCAATCCGGCAGTATCGGTGGGACTGTACTTGGCGGGGCGTTTCCCTGCTGCGCGGCTGGTGCCGTATATCGTGGCTCAGACACTCGGCGCGATCGCTGCAGGTGCAGTACTGTACCTGATCGCCAGCGGGTCACCAGGCTTCGATATCTCTGGTGGCTTTGCCGCCAATGGCTATGGCGACGCATCACCAGGCGGATACAGCATGATGGCGGTTCTGATCACCGAGATCGTGATGACCATGTTTTTCCTTCTGGTGATACTGGGCTCCACCGACAAGCGCGCTCCGGCAGGGTTTGCAGGTGTCGCCATTGGTCTGGCGCTAGCAGCGATACACCTTATGAGCATACCCGTCAGCAACACATCGGTAAATCCAGCGCGCAGTGCTGGTGTAGCGGTGTTCGCGGGTGGTGTGGCTCCGTCGCAGCTATGGCTGTTCTGGGTGGCACCAATCATCGGCGGCGCTCTCGGAGCGGTGATCTACAAGTCCATTTCCAGAGACGGCAAGTAGTTGAGGTCTGATCGGGACAAGCCCCGTTCCGTGTGACTTGATTGATTCCCGAATGGGTTCCGATCCCTGAACGATTCGGGCCGTACCCAAATTACGACAGGCGTTTGCGTTGATGCCTGTCGTAATTTGATCTGTTGACGGACGATGTGGGCCCATGTGGTGCGCGACCTGCGGCTCACATGGACCCAGCCAACGATCCACAGACGCAGTGCCGCACATGCAAACCGGGAAACGATCCCTCATGCAGCTGTTCTGCTGTCGTGACAGACGGCACCCTGAGGACCGAACCCACCTTTGGCACGCGAACAGGCTCAAGCCCACCCATGGCATCGCCTTGAGATCCATCGGGACTCGTGAGGTCGGGCGCCCTGTGGTATACTCGACCAATCCGTATTGCGGTTCTTATCCGAAAGCCACTGCAGTCATCGCCAGGCTCTCCATGACACGATTCCACCTTCCTGTCACTGCTGCACTTGCCGCAGCCGCCGTCGTCACCCTCGCAGCACCGACTTCCGCACAGAGCGTCACCGTGCAGCTCGACCAGTCGGTGGCATCGGCGCCTGTCACAGGCCGCGTGTTTGTCTTCTTCTCCAAGGCCCCCGATCGAGAGCCTCGCCTCCAAGGCGGCTCCTACGGCGGCAGCGTCCCGTTCTTTGGCCTCGATGTCAGCGAACTGAGCCCAGGCTCCACCGCAACCGTTGACGCGTCCGTTCTTGGCTATCCCTACAAGAAACTTTCCGAGGTTCCCGCCGGCGACTACTACGTGCAGGCGCTCCTCAACGTCTATACGCAGTTTCATCGCGCGGATGGCCACGTCATCTGGGTACACAACGACCAGTGGGAAGGCCAGCGCTTCAATACATCTCCCGGCAACCTCGTGAGCGAGGTGGTGAAGGTCCGCTTCGATCCGGAATCCACCACACCCATCACGCTTTCGCTCTCCCGCAAGCTCCCGCCGGTCACCGTTCCCGCTGACACCAGGTGGGTAAGACGAATCAAGATCAAGAGCGAGATGTTGTCGCGTTTCTGGGGAGCCCCCATCTACATTGGGGCCACCGTCCTGCTGCCCAAAGGGTTCGACGAGGAGCCCAACCGCACCTACCCGGCGGTGTACATTCAGGGCCACTTCGGGCTAGGTGCACCCTTCGGGTTCGTCGACCCGACGGCACCGGCCGGAGCGGGTGGGCCGGGCGGACCGCGAGGCGGCGGTGTCCGCATGCAGCTCGGCGCACCAGTGCCCTACGACGACGTGGCCACCACTGCGCGCGAGTCGGGCGCCGAGTTCACGAGGTCGTGGATGGCTGACGACTTCCCACGCTTCGTCGCGATCACGTGGCAGCACCCCACGCCCTACTACGACGACTCGTACGCCGTAAACTCAGTGAACAACGGCCCGTACCAGGACGCACTCCTTACCGAGCTCGTGCCTCTGCTCGAAAAGCAGTTCCGCCTGCTCCCCGAAGGCAACGCGCGATTTCTTACCGGAGGCTCGACCGGCGGCTGGGAATGTGCTGCTCTCCAGCTGCAGCAGCCGAAGTTTTTTGGCGGTGCCTGGTGCCTGTACCCCGATCCCGTAGACTTCCGGCGCAACCAGCTCGTGGACAACTACGCCGACACAAACGCCTTCGTCCCTAACGTAAGTCAGCCACCGATCCCCGAGCGCTACATGATGCGCACACCCGACGGCCAGCCACAGGTTACGCAGCGCCAGATGAGCCAGCTTGAGGCTGTGCTCGGCACCAACGCGCGCAGTGGCCAGCAATTCGACGCATGGGACGCCGCGTATGGCCCGATCGGCGCCGACGGCTACCCGCGTCGCCTTTGGGATCGTCTGACTGGACACATTGACAAGGAGGTCGCCGCCTGGTGGCGCGACAAGGGATACGACCTCACGGTACTCATGACACGCGAGTGGCCACAGAATGGTCGCGACCTCGCCGGCAAGATGCACATGTATGTGGGCGACATGGACAACCATTACCTGAACCTTGCGGTCTATCTCATGGAACAGGAAGCCGCGCGCCTCGACAACCCGAAGGCGAACTTCACTTTCGAGTATGGGCGCCCAATGAAGCCGCACGGCTGGCAGCCGTTCACGAATGCGGAACTCATCCGCATCATGGACAACTTTCGAAAGGCGCGGTCGACGACGCCCTAGTGATAAGTTCATCAGACGGGAAGCAGTATTGCAGCACCCTGCTGTACCTTGTCAGCCCGGGCTGCTGCATTGATCGCCATTTCGCAGGGTTTGTCATCTTTTCTGAGCGAACCCTGCGGGATCGTTCTGTCGAGACTGAGATCAGTGACGAACTGTCCGAGTTCGCGATTGTTCTGGGAGAGCTGAAGCAGCGTGCGGCTCTCAGACGGCAACCGCTCGCGAAATCTGTTCTTGCAGCGATACAACGCTTGCTCGTCACCTGCGTACTGCTGCAAGTCGTCACGATGGGCGTGGCGCTATCGGCCTGCGGAAGCGCCCGGGATATCTGCTCCTGGCCATCCATACTCGCGGATGCGCATTCGCTATCCTCCTTCGCACCCGCCAGGCGCGCGTAGCCAGTCTTGGTCGTACCGCCATTGAATGAGCCTCGCCGAATCAGGCTTCGGGGCGCAGCCTCAGCCAGAGGCGGACGCATACGCAAGGGGCTTCTTAACCTCACGTCCCGAAGCCACTCAATAAACCTCAACAGTTGCCAGAGTGTCATTGACGGCGACGTTCAAGGACGCTCAGCCCATGGCAGTCAGGCTGACTAATCCTGAGTTACCACATGCAGTGTTTATCTCCACCATCAAGTGAGATTCACTGAAAGACAATTCAATACCGCAACGAAAAAACTCGCTGGTCAGGCGAGGCAAACAGCTTTGATGAATCGCGATAGCTGGGGAGAGACTCGAACTCTCGACCTCACGATTATGAGTCGTGCGCTCT
>CAYSKN010000167.1:0-7085 GCA_964431565.1 uncultured Gemmatimonas sp. | reverse complement strand
AATAGGGGAAGCCGTCACAGTCGGTGCGGTAGGTATGGGTGCTACAGTCGCCTGCCTGGATATCAATACCGATGCTGCCAGAGCTGTCGTTGAGCGGATCGGCTCGGAGAGTTGCTCCGCAGGCGCAATCGACATCACCGATGCGCAGTCGGTAGAGGACGTTCTCGCTGGGCTGGTCAGACAGCATGGCAAGCTCGATATCGTTATCTCCACCCCCAGCATCAACGGTCGCAACACCCACCTGGACTACGCTCCTGGCGAGATAGAGCGGGTTCTGAACGTGAACATCGTGGGCAACTTCAATGTTCTTCGGTCGGCTGGGCGAATCATGGTCGGACAGAAGAGCGGGAGTATTGTCCTTTTCTCGTCCATCCGTTCGCTGGTGGTCGAGCCAGGACAAGCTGTCTATTCCGCTACGAAGGCCGGCATTCTCCAACTGGCGCGTGGCGGAGCCAGTGAACTCGGACCGCATGGTGTTCGTGTGAACTGCGTGGGCCCTGGAGTTGTCGAGACCCCGCTTACGGCACCGATCAAGGCTGTGCCGGAATGGTACGATGCATACGCCGCCAAGAATTCCTTCAGCAGGTGGGCCAGGCCTGCGGAGATGGTTGGTGCCACACTGTTCCTGGCGTCGGATGCGGCGAGTTATGTGAACGGAACCATCATCTATGTTGATGGTGGCTGGTTGGCCCAGGACGGCCGGTTCACACCTCCGGGAATGTGAGTATCGATGAGAGTGCCTTCCTCACCCACTCGCACTTTCCGCATTGCCGTTATTGCGGGCGACGGAATAGGTAACGAGGTCATACCGGCGGGCATCGATGTACTGCACAAGTCAGTGCGCCGTGAGGGATGCTCGCTCGAATTCACGGACTTTCCGTGGGGGTGCAGCTACTATCTCCGCACGGGAACCATGATGATCCCCGATGCTCTTGACAGGCTTCAGGAATTCGACGCGATCTACTTTGGGGCAGTCGGAGCACCCGAGGTGCCTGATCACATATCGGTGTGGGAGCTCATTCTCCCGATCCGCCAGCGGTTCGATCAGTATGTGAACTTGCGTCCGATGCAACTCCTGCCTGGAGTGGAAGGGCCTCTGGCCCACCGGGAGCCGCGTGAGATCGACATGGTCTGTGTCCGCGAGAACTCCGAAGGCGAGTATTCCGGGTTTGGTGGGAGACTGCTCGCGGGCACGGCTCACGAAGTGGCCGAGCAGACAGGTGTTTTCACACGTCGTGGAGTGGAGCGCATAGCACGCTATGCCTTTGCACTTGCCGAGAGCAGGCCACGCCGCAGTCTGGCGAGCGCTACCAAGTCGAACGCACTGCAACACTCCATGGTACTCTGGGATGATGCCGTGGCGAGTGTGTCGTTGGAATTCCCATCGGTGCAATATCGTCGATACCATGTGGATGCGCTCGCTGCACGCATGGTTACCCATCCCGATTCGCTCGATGTGATCGTGGCATCAAATCTGTTCGGTGATATTCTTACCGATCTCGGTGCTGCCATAACCGGTAGTATGGGGCTTGCGCCAGGTGCCAACATCAATCCCGAGCGGCTGCATCCGTCGATGTTCGAACCTATACATGGTTCCGCGCCGGATATCGCCGGGCGTGGTATCGCCAATCCCGTAGGCGCCATATGGGCCGGAGCCCTTATGCTCAATCATCTGGGACTCTCTGCCGCGCATGAGAGCATCATCACTGCCATCTCACGCGTGTTGTCAGACGGCAAGGTGCGCACACCCGACCTTGGCGGCAACGCCACCACGCGTGATCTCGCAACAGCAATCGGTGATGCACTGGAATAGACAGGGACTTCAGGGAGAAATGATGACTGCATCGCTCCAACTTGGGAGCCGGGTACGTTGGTTGCTGGCTCTTTGCGCACTCGGCATCCTCAGTGTCCCGAGTATCGAGGCGCAGCAAACAAGTCGACGCCAGGTGATTCTGGTGTCGATCGACGCCCTCACCAACGTCGATTACCTGCACCCGGATGGCGGACTCAAGATCCCGAATCTTGACGCCCTAAAGGCAGCCGGCTGCCCAGCGAACGGGATGACCGGAATTTTTCCCACAGTCACCTATCCGAGCCATACCGCCATGATCACCGGTCAGCCGCCGGCGATTCATGGAATCAATACCAATACCCCGCTCGATCCATTCGGCTACCAGCGTGGCGGGTGGTTCTATTACGCAGAGCAGATCACCACGCCCACACTCTGGCAGGTACTTCGAAAGGCCGGACTCAGGACCGCCGCCATTTCCTGGCCCGTCACGGTAGGTGCGGAGATAGACTACCTGCTGCCCGAGTTCGGACCGGTGAACACGAGAGAGGCAGAAGCGCTCTCGACGGCTCTTTCCACTCCAGGACTTTTCCGGGAAATGATGAGAGTCGATTCGGTCAATACGCCCATGACCGATGCGTGGCGTATCAAAGCTGCGATCAAGATCCTCGAAACACGCCAGCCAGATCTTCTCGCACTGCATCTTTCCGATCTGGATGCGGCGCAGCACGCCGGTGGCCCGCACACGGATCGGTCACACGCTGCACTCGAGAAGATCGATAGCCAGATCGGCGAGATTCGTGCCGCAGTGCAGGCCTCCGGACGCGCTGCGCAGACCACATGGGTGATAGTATCTGACCACGGCTTCTATCCCGTTCGTAACATCATCAATCCAATGGTGGCACTGCGTGAAGCCGGGTTGATCACCACCAATACCGCCGGTAGGGTCACCGACTGGAGGGTGTTCATGCACAACGAAGGTGGTTCAGCGTTCTTCGAGGCAAGCGATCCTGCGGATTCTGCCAGCATCGGGACAGCCATACAGATCCTGACCACACTGGCCTCCAATCCTGACAATGGGATCAGACGGGTCTACGCTGCCAAGGATCTGGCTGAACTTCATACCAATCCCAAGTCGTTCCTTGCTCTCGAGGCAGCAAAGGATTTCGGTTTTGGTGCTGCCATGGATGGGGCAGTTGTCATGCAGACATCGCTTGGAGGGAAGCACGGATACAGCCCGGATATTCCGGAGCTGCGGCCGTCCATGATTCTCTCGGGCGCGGGGGTGTATCCCTGTGAGTTGAAGGAGGGAGTGCGGATAGTGGATGTGGCACCCACCGTGGCCGCTCTGCTTGGTGTTCAGATGAGTAACGTGATGGGAAGGAACATTAATACAGAACAGACGCGCTGATGCTCGCAATCGCTAGTATGTGCTGTTGGCGAAGTGGCATCTGTTGAAAGCCACCCTCGAAAGAGAATTCCAACCGCTGAGCCGCCCGCAGCTTTAGGGTGCAGCACGCACATTTGCGCAAAGCAGATAGCTCAAGGAAATTGGTTCAATGACCAACCAGTTTTCCGAGCACCCGATTCTCAACTCACCCTACCATCGCCCGGCCCGCTATTGGGAACTGGATAGCGAAGGCCAGCCCACACAGGCTGTCATGGAGTCGCGGCGACCGGCGGACTTCATTACACCCATTCCCAAGCCACGAAAGCGGAAGGGCGGCCGGGAGCAGTCGGCCATGGTGTTCAACGAAGGCCACGGTCTGTCTGATGAAAAACAGCAGTACGACCACGCCACCATCATCAATGCTGTACGTGCAGAGGTGGATAAATGGCGATCACTGCCGTCTTCGTCGTGGGGTGTAACACCGGAAACAGCACGCTTGTTGCAGCACTGGCGCAGCCATTCATTTTCAGGCATTCGCCCGTTCTTCTGTCAGATTGAAGCAATTGAAACCGCAATCTGGCTAACTGAGGTGGCTCCGCGCATGGGCAAAGCTGGGCGTGGCTTGCTTGATCATCTTTCAAGTGCCAACCGCGATGCGCATCCCGACCTCAAGAGAATTGCCTTGAAGCTCGCCACGGGCGCTGGCAAGACCACGGTCATGGCCATGCTTATCGCGTGGCAGACCATCAATGCAGTGCGCCGCCCCAACAGTCAGAAGTTCACGCGCGGCTTCCTCATTGTTGCACCGGGCCTCACGATCAAGGATCGCCTGCGCGTGCTGCTGCCCAACGATCCGGAAAGCTACTACGCCAACCGCGAGCTGGTGCCTCTCGACATGCTGCCCGACATTGCCCGCGCGCGCATTGTCATCACCAACTACCACGCCTTTCGCCTGAGAGAACGGCTAGAAATCTCAAGCGGTGGCCGGCGGCTGCTGCAAGGGCGCGGCGGTGCGGCAATGCAGACGCTGGAAACTGAAGGCCAGATGCTCCAGCGCGTACTGCCGGAATTGATGGGACTCAAGAACATCCTCGCTATCAACGACGAAGCCCACCATTGCTACCGCGAGAAGCCGCGCGGTGAAGATGACGAGGATGAAGACCTCAAGGGCGACGACCGCAAGGAAGCCGAAGAAAACAACGAAGCTGCGCGCCTGTGGATCTCCGGCCTCGAAGCGGTGAACCGCAAGCTCGGCCTCGCGCGCGTGTTCGATCTGTCTGCCACGCCGTTTTTCTTGCGCGGCTCGGGCTATGCAGAAGGCACGCTGTTCCCCTGGACGATGAGCGACTTCTCGCTGATGGACGCCATCGAGTGCGGCATTGTCAAGCTGCCGCGCGTTCCGGTTGCCGACAACATCCCCGGCAACGAAATGCCGGTGTACCGCGAGTTGTGGAAGCACATCGGCAAGAAGATGCCCAAGAAGGGTCGCGGCAAGGGCAACCAGCTCGATCCCTTGAGCCTGCCTGTGGAATTGCAAACCGCGCTCGAAGCGCTCTATGGCCACTACGTCAAGGTGTTCGAGCACTGGCAAACGGCGGCCATCAAGGTGCCGCCCTGCTTCATCGTGGTGTGCAACAACACCTCCACGTCCAAGCTGGTGTACGACTTCATCTCCGGCTTCCAGCAGGACAACGACGACGGCACCAGCCAGTTGGTGGAAGGCCGCTTCAAGCTGTTCCAGAACCACGACGAACATGGCAACCCGCTGGCGCGCCCGCGCACCCTGCTGGTGGACAGCGAGCAGCTCGAATCCGGCGAGGCGCTGGACGAGAACTTCCGCAATGTGGCTAGCGACGAGATCGAGCGCTTTCGCCGCGAGATCATCGAACGCACCGGCGATGCCCACGCCGCCGACAAGCTCAGCGATGCCGAACTGCTGCGCGAGGCCATGAACACCGTCGGCAAGGAAGGCCGCCTTGGCGAATCCGTGCGCTGCGTGGTCTCGGTTGCCATGCTCACGGAAGGCTGGGACGCCAACACCGTCACCCACATACTCGGCGTGCGCGCCTTCGGCACCCAGTTGCTGTGCGAACAGGTTGTGGGCCGCGCCCTGCGTCGCCAGTCCTACGAACTCAACGCCGACGGCCTGTTCAACGTCGAATACGCCGACATCCTTGGCGTTCCCTTCAACTTCACCGCGCAGCCCGTGGTGGTACCGCCCGAGCCACCGCTCGAAGTGATCCGCGTGCGCGCCTTGCACCCCGAGCGCGATGCGCTGGAAATCCGCTTCCCGCGTGTGGTGGGCTACCGCGTGGAACTGCCGCAGGATCGCCTGCAGGCCGAGTTCAACGAAGACTCCGTACTGGTGCTGACGCCAGAACTGGTCGGCCCCTCACGCAACGTACAGGCGGGCATCATCGGCGAGACGGTCGAGCTTAACCTGCAACATCTGGACGACGTGCGCCCATCCACGGTGCTTATGCACCTCACCAAGCACCTGCTCTACAGCAAATGGCGCGAGGCGGGCGACGCGCCGCAACTGCACCTGTTCGGCCAGTTGAAGCGCATCGTCAAGCAGTGGCTGGACGAATGCCTGGTCTGCAAGGGCGGCACCTTCCCGGGGCAGTTGCTCTATCTGGAGCTGGCCAACATGGCCTGCGAGCGTATCGCCGCCGCCGCCGGAGATGGTGCTGGAATGCATGGGCGCGCTGGAAGGGTTTCTGCATGGTCAGCCGGTGGCCTTGCCCGTGCTCATCCGCGCGGCGCTGGCGCACGTGCAGTTTGAGACCATCCATCCCTTCCTCGATGGCAACGGGCGCCTCGGGCGCCTGTTGATCGTGTTTCTGCTGCACACGCACGGCGTTTTGCAGCAACCGCTGCTGTATCTCTCCCTGTACTTCAAACAGCACCGCAGCCACTACTACGAGTTGTTGCAAGCTGTGCGCAACGAAGGCGACTGGGAGGAATGGGTCGCGTTTTTCCTCGAAGGCGTGATGGCCGTGGCCTCCGGCGCTGTAGACACCGCACAACGCGTGCTGGCCTTGTTCGCGCAACACCAGCAGCAGGTGCGTGGTCTCGGGCGTACCGCCACCTCGGCCCTGCGCCTGCTCGACCATCTGCAACGCCACCCGGTCACCACCGCGCCGGCCGTGGTTGCCGCGACCGACATGAGCTTTCATACCGCCCAATAGATGTTCGGTGCGCTGGGCGCACTCGGCATCGTTGCGCCGGGCGACGAACGCAAATACGGCAGGTTCTATACCTATACGGGCTATCTTGCCCTGCTCAACGACGAAACCCGACATGGCCCGCACACCCAGGAAACCCACCACGAAAGAGATCGCCAGCCTCAAACACCCCGAGGCCACGCGCAAGAACATCCCCACCGCCGAATGCCAGGCCGTGCTGGCCAAGGCCGAGCAGGCGCCGGTGCGGGTGGCGTATGAGCAGCCCTCGTCGGCCTTGGCTGAAGAGAAAGACAAGCGCGTGCGCGACCTCGACCCGCAACTCATCTGGCGCGGCAAGGAATCGCAGAACGAAGCCGATCTCATGGTGCAGGCCGCGCCGCTCTACATCCAGGAAAAGGTGCACCCCAAGGTGCTGGTCGATGACCTGCGCCGCCAGAGCGAAGCGCGCCGCGAGGCACAGGCGCAGCAGCAGCAAGGCGCGATGTTCGATCTCTTCGCCGACTTCAACGGCCTGCCTTCTGAAGCCGCACGCACCGAGTTCCAACAGCACGACGCGCACTGGGCCAACCGCTTCATCTTGGGCGACAGCCTGCATGGGATCGACTTTGATTGCGAGCCTGCTGATTCTCATGTTATCCGGATGCGCTGCAACAGCGGGCAACAAATCACCGGTGGGGCAAACCGCACTGCCAACTGCTGAGAACCAGGAGATCGATGG
>CAYSKN010000166.1:0-7116 GCA_964431565.1 uncultured Gemmatimonas sp. | reverse complement strand
CCTCATAGTGCTCGTAGCCCGCAGCCACAAGATACTCGTGGGCTTCGAGAAATTCCCGCTCGTAACGACTCTCGTCAGCCTCCACCATCAGTCCCCGATCACGCCACCGTCCCAGCGGGCTCCCGCTTTCCACGGTAAGACCATAAAGCGAGACGTGGTCCACGCCCAGGAGCAGCGCGCGTTCCACATCACGACTCCAGGATCTCGGAATGGCATCAGGCATGGCGAATATTAGATCGATCGAGTGAGCCTCGATACCACCTTCACGTGCCATTGCCACTGCATCCGCCGCAGCCCTTGCATCGTGCACTCTGTGCATCCATCGCAACACATCATCATGGAAGCTCTGGACGCCAATGCTGAGGCGGTTGATACCTGCGGCCCGCCAGCGTCGTACCGCCTGTATCGAGACGTCCTCCGGGTTGGCCTCCAGCGTCACTTCGGCATCGGCCCCCCAGTCGAAGCGTCTGCTGAGGACATCCATCAGCGCCTCTACGCCCGAAGACCCCAGAGCGGAGGGCGTCCCACCGCCCAGATAGAGGGTGTGCAACAGAGCGCGATTGGAACTGGTTACGGGAAACCGCAGGTCGAGTTCCAAGCGCACGCCTTCAGCGAACTCGCGCCACGGAACCACACGTCTGACCGCGATGGAAAAATCGCAGTAGCTGCACCGACGGGCACAGAAGGGAACGTGTACGTATGCGTGATGGCAGGACGCATCAGCAGGTGAATCGACAGCCGCCTCCTTCTCCAATAATCTTTCGGCTGGTCTGGCTCCACCCAGCGGCTTCATGGGTCAGTTACCGATCGGCGCGGTGCGCACGCAACCGTTTAGGTCGACGGTGAGCAGACCTTCAACCTCAAGTAATGCAAGTGCGGCGATGGCTTCGCGCGTAGACATTCGGGTCATCCGTGCGACCTCGGCAGGTGTGCACGCACCCTCCTGTACCGCATCCCAACACGCCGCAGACACGCCATCCAGTATCGGGCCGGGGGTCGGAGGAGCTGTGATCCGCAATAGAGCAAGCACATCGTCCGGAGAGAGGACGGGTTCCGCATGAGCCTTGAGCAAGGCATTGCTGCCACGAGCACTCACCACATTGATGGCGTTGGGAACGCAGGCGACGGTACGCCCTAGTTCCATCGCATGGTCGGCCGTTATGAGCGCACCGCTCCTGTCTCCTGCCTCGACCACCACCGTGACATCCGCAAGTGCGGCTATCAACCGGTTGCGCTTCGGAAACGTACCAGCATGACCGCGATCTCCGGGCAGCTGCTCGGTCAAGAGCAATCCCTCGTGTGCAATCCGATCCTGCAAGCTCTTGTGCATGCGTGGATAGGCAATGTCTATACCTGTGCCAAGCACCGCGACCGTGCGACCGCCGCCCTCCAGCGCGCCTTCGTGAGCTGCTGCATCAATTCCGCGCGCCAGCCCGCTGACAACGGCAACGCCTGCGCGCGCACACGTAGCTGCTGTTGCACGGGCCACCTGCAGGCCGTAGCTGCTGGGATTCCGCGTCCCCACAATCGCCACTGCTGGCCCCGCCGCACTCTCGAACGTACCACATGCAAAGAGCACAGCAGGTGGGTCGTACAGTTCCAGCAGGCGCCGTGGGTAGACAGGGTCATCTGGCGTCACCGCGACACCTGCAAGACGCTCCAGGTCACGCACGTTCTGCATGGCGTGCTCTACAGCCGCTGAGCACGTGGCGGCATCGACACCTTCTGGACCCCCCTGTCCGAGTCTGTCCAAGGCGGTCCGCGCGGAGCCGTGCCGTTCGATCATGGCCCGGATCCCGACATCTCCGAGACCAGGAATAGCCTTGAGTGCGAGACTCGCTGTGGCCTCAGGGGAGCATCTGGGCATCGCGAACCGGCAGTTCCGCCACGGAGCGTATGGAAAGAAGCTGACCCCACCAGCCGTCGAGCAGGACATCAAGACCCATCCGGCCTGCAGCACTTACCGCGTAGACAGCGAACGAACCGGGTGCGTCGATCTCGGGCACGTAGAGTTCACCCAGCAGATCGAGCTTGGAGAACACCACACAGTAGGGCTTGGATGAAAGCTCGGTGGAATAGGCGGCGATCTCGTGGCGAAGCTGATCGAGTTCCGCCTGCCAGTCCTGTGCATCAATCGGCACTATGAAGGCCAGCAACCGTGTACGTTCGATGTGCCGCAGGAATCGGAGGCCAAGTCCCTTGCCTTCGTGGGCACCCTCTATGATGCCGGGTATATCCGCCACAACGAAGGAGCGGTGATCGCTCAGCGGCACAACACCCAGATTGGGCGACAGAGTAGTGAACGGATAATCCGCAATTCTGGGACGCGCTGCGGAAATGACCGACAGAAGTGTGCTCTTACCGGCATTGGGCTTCCCTACAAGACCAATATCGGCAATGAGTTTGAGCTCCAGTTCGAGAGAACGGACTTCTCCCTCCTCACCGGGTTGGGCGTCGCGCGGAGCCTGCCTTGTCGCGTTGACAAAGAACGCATTGCCACGACCACCACGACCCCCTTTGGCGACAAGCAGCGTATCTCCGTGGTCGATGACTTCGCCCAGCAACTTCCCCGTTCCCACATCCCGCACCACCGTACCCGGCGGCACCGGAAGGACCAGATCCTCCCCGGACCGTCCGCTGCGATTGGAACCCTCGCCGTGCTGTCCGGGCTCCGCTTTCCACGAGTCGCGGTAGGTGTAGTCGAGCAGGGTTGCCAGATTGCGATCGGCACAAACCAGCACATGACCACCATGACCACCGTCGCCACCATCGGGGCCGCCCATGGGCACGAATTTCTCACGTCGGAACGAAACCTGCCCCGAGCCACCATTCCCAGCCTGTACCTGAACAAGAACGCGATCAACGAACATGAAGCAACGTGTGGTAAGTGGTGGACCCGACGCCGGATAAACGGGAGCTGATGTACTACCTGCCCCGGATACGGGCCCAGAGGCCCTGGTAACGCAGAACATCATCGGCCGACAACGCCGGTGTGACAACATCCAGTGCTGCGCCGACGACGGCGACTGAAGCACCTGCGTGGAGCGCACCATGAAGATGTGAATGCAACTGCCTCTCCTGTCGCGCAATCGCACAGGCGGCAATGATGCAGAGTTCGCGGCGCGCCAGATCAAGCTGTGGTCTCGAAAGTACCTTGCCGTATCCTTCCTCGATCATCCATTGGTCTAGCAAGGGATGAAGTTCACGGATATTGACGCGCAGGCGATCGTAGAATCGTCCGTACACTATCGAACATGTAGTCACGCCATCCGTCACACGTCCTGCCTCAGGGTCGATGACGCCAACATCCGAAGCCGGCGCCGGCAGCCCGGAAACGCGTCGCCATTCACGTGCCCCGTTGAGAGCACGGGGAAACCCGGCAAAGAGATAGGTCTGCAGAATGACCTCCTCCACCCATGTCTGCCGGATATCACTCAGAGCGCGCATAAGTGCATCGCGTACAGCCTGCTCGCTGCCACCAGCCAGCATGGCAGCAAGATGAATGAGTGCCGTCGTCTCCACATCCAGTGTCGTCAACATCGAGTCTGAAGATCTTGGCACTGTCATCGAATAGTTGCAAACGTAAGGAAATCCATGCGGTGGCGCACCATCATGCGCATCCCTGACCCGAAGTCAGATCAAACGGCCACCGATACCCACATGCTCAACCATCACCGCTCCCACCTGCTCGCCGCGCGTGTTACGGACAGGTCGGCGCGCGAAATCGACCAGCGTCTCTGGCAACGGTTGTGGCAGCGCACCGTAGGCATCAAGGAGCGCGAGGACCGCCGGGAACTGTGCACGTGAGTTGCCATCCTCGACCTTGATGGCACAACCTATTCCTTGGTCTACGATGGCAAGGCAATGCACACCTTCAGCACCTATCTTGCACACGACATTTCCGCCGCACGCATCCATGAGGAGCGTATCGAACCGGTCGGTACCGCCCACGAGAAATGGCTGTCCGGTCATTGCGCTGACAACACGTCTGCTGGCCTGATCGCCCAGTACGGCGGCTCTTACCAACCGGGCATATGCGAGCGCCATGTTGGCAAGCGGCAATGCGAACACCGATACACCACAACCGTCAACACCCACCGCAAGCCCGTCTGGATCCATACCCGTCCAATCACTGACAGAGTGCCTGCAATCACGCTGGACCTGGTGATCCGCCCTCTCATAGCCGGTCGTGCTGACACCAATCTGTCGGGCTCTGGCCAGCATCGCTGCATGCTTTCCGGAACAGTTGTTGTGCAGACGGCTGGGCCAATCTCCGACGTCTCGCAGGTGGCGGCTGCCGCGAACGGAAAGAGGTTCGTGGGGACCACAGGCGAGATCGCCTTCTTCAAGACCAAGACGCTCCAGCATCCGAGCCACCACCAGTACATGCTCCGGCTCACCGCCGTGAGAAGCACATGCCAAGGCAAGCTCGTCCACACCCCAGCCAAGCTCATCGAATCCGCCGCTTCGGAGAAACGGCATAGCCTGAAATGGCTTGGCACACGAGCGCCACCACACGACAAGACCCGGGTCACGGACTGCCTCAAGAAGTACCCCATCGGCACTTACCACGGCTGCGTGAACACGGTGAGTGGATTCCACAATCTCGCCGCGTGTGGCGACCACATCCAGTTCGCAACCGCTTGTTCTTGTCTCCGTGAAGGCCATGGAAGCCATGCCCGTCAGCCGGCGAGCCACCGGCGAGGCTGCCGCATCACCAGGCGCACGTGCTGGGGCGATCTTGGTAGCGAATGACTCAGGAATCCACACAACACTAAGGTAAACCCCTGTCCGCCTCAGCCTGACACGGTGACCCGTCCGGGCTGGCCAGGTCTGACAGGGACTCGATATGGATTCAGCGTGACGAAGCCAGCACCGCACCCGTGAGGATCAGGGCCCCTCCCGCAAGCGTGATGACGCCGGGGACTTCGCCGATGCCTGGGAGGATGGCAGCCAGCAGGATCGCCCCCACCGGCTCTCCAAGCACGGTGAGATTAACAACGAAGGCGGGAAGATGGGCCAATGCCCAGTTCATCCCCGTGTGACCCAACAACATTGGGCCAAGGGCCAGTCCCGCGAATATAGCAAGCTCCCGAGGTGGCTGCAGCGTGAATCCGGTATCGGTTGTGGTTGCCAGTAGGGCGCAGACCGCGAATGCCGCCCCATACACAAGAGCCACGTAGGGCCACAATGCCAGGCGTTGCCGCAGTCTACGCCCGATCATGTAATAGCCAGCTGCAGCAATGGCACCGATCATGGCAAGCACGTCACCAAGCAGTGCACGCGACTCTTCCATACCGAAACCGAGTAGTGCCACACCCAAACCCCGGGCTCCACCCGGGATATCGGCCAATCCGACAACCAGCGCGCCGACCACTGCGACGCAGATCCATGCCCACTGCCGCCGGCTGGGCGCTTCTTGCAGCAGTACGCCGGACCCTGCCGCAACGATCACCGGTTGAAGATTGACCAGTGTCACCGATGCAGCCACGGTGGTGTATTCCAGTGATGTGTTCCACGACCAGAAATGGATAGCCAGCATGAATCCTGCACCAACCGACAGGAGCAGATCCACACGAGAGAGGCCACGCCACTCGCGCCACCGGCCTCCGATTGCCAGAGCAACGGCGACGACGATGAGTGAGAAGCCAAGTCGCCAGGTGGCTATCACCAGTGGTGCAGCATTCGACAGCCGCGTGAGCGGTGCAGCAAAGGAAATGCCGATGACCGAAACGGCCAGAACGGCGAACGACGACCGGCTCGGTACAGCACTACCTGCTGGCATCTGGCGGTCTTGCGCGATCTATGAGATGAGAAGGACGGTCACGGGCGGGAAGTGCTCACGCGCCGAAGGTAATGCCCAATGAGTATCCGCCGGTATAGTTTCACCCCATGTTTCCCAGAATTGATCGCGCGCGCCTCGAAGCCCTCCTTGGCGCCGCCACCAGGCAGCATGTAGTGATTGTTGGCGATGCGATGCTCGACGTCTACCTGCGTGGTGACGTCGAGCGCATCTCACCGGAAGCACCCGTGCCTGTCGTGCATGTGCGTGACAGGAAACTCGCCCTGGGCGGCGCAGCCAACGTGGCGCAAAACGTTGCAGCGCTTGGAGCCCGATGCGATCTGGTGGCGGTGGTAGGTGACGATTCGGCCGGCGCCACACTCCGCATCCTGCTCATGGAAGGCGCGATGGACACGAGATCACTCGTGACGGTGAAACGCCCGACGACCACCAAGACCCGTGTGATGGCCCGATCACAACAACTCGTTCGCTTCGATGAGGAGGATGATGCAGATCTTGCCCCCTGCGATGTGGCACGCGTACTGGCCGCTGTGGACGCGGCGCTGCGTGAGGCAACTGCGCTGGTCCTGCAGGACTACAACAAAGGCGTGCTGGTATCGTCTGTAATCGAGGGAGCCATTTCACTGGCTCATGAACGGGGGCTGCCAATAGTAGTGGACCCCAAGTACCGCAACTTCTTCAGCTACCGCGGGGCCACGGTATTCAAACCCAATCGTCGTGAACTTGAGAGTGCGCTGGGCGCAGCTGTCGACCTGGAACGCGCCGGTGAGCTGCCAAGGACATTTTCCAGGCTTGGTGTCGACCACCTGCTGCTGACACTCGGTGAAGCCGGTATGGCGCTCATTTCTGCCGACGGGTTGATTCATCGTGTACCCACCACTGCACGAGAGGTCTATGATGTCGTGGGTGCCGGCGATACCGTCACCGCATATCTCGCAGCCATGCTCTCTGCCGGCGCAACGGTGCTGGAGGCAGCAGTGGTGGCCAACTTCGCTGCCGGAGTGGAGGTCGGAAAGCTGGGTGCAGCTACCGTCTCTCCAGAAGAAGTGCTTTCGGCGTTCGACGATCATCAAAGCAGAATCGACTGACCGGTTCACCACTCCCGGTCCGGTTGACCCTGTGACATCTTACCCTATCACATCAGGTTGGTGTGACCGTGCGTCACGGCAGCCTGTCAGTACGGCGAAAAGTCAGGGCCCCAAAGTGACACCCGCGTCCCGTTGACCGGTAGCGGTATGGTACGGCGATATATCAGTTCGGTCCGGTAGCTTAGTTGGTTAAAGCACTCGACTCATAATCGAATGATCGTGGGT
>CAYSKN010000165.1:0-7161 GCA_964431565.1 uncultured Gemmatimonas sp. | reverse complement strand
AGCTCATGGCGCCATGATTCCAGGTCGAACAGCGCCAGCAGCTCGCCGGCACGGCGTTCTATCCCGGATCCTTCCTCCCCGTATAGCCCGGCTGAGAATCTGAGAAACTCCATTCCGGTAAGTTTGTCGTATATGAACGGCCGATCCGGAATGAATCCCAATGCATGTTTGGCAGCGATGGGATTGGTGTGCATGTCGTGGCCTGCTATGCGGACAATTCCCTGGCTGGGTTGAAGGATCCCGGCGATCATCCGCATCGTGGTTGTCTTTCCGGCCCCATTGGGGCCGAGGAAACCAAAGAGTTCTCCGGCGGCCACCACCAGATTCAGCGAACGGACGGCGGTAAAGGCCCCGAAGCGCCTGGTGAGTGATACAATCTCTATCATAATCTCCGGACGATCCTGCACACCCCCTAGGCAACTTCCCCACGTATCCACTGCAAGTACCCAGGTAAGCCGTCGCTGACAGGGATCACGAGCAGTTCCGGCACTTCATATGGATGCAGTGACAGGAGTTTCTCGCGGAGTAATGGAATCCGCTCCATGGTGGTCTTGAGCAGAACAATTGTCTCGGTGACATCCTCGATCTGTCCCTGCCAGCGATAGAACGAGCGTGCTCCGGCAAGCAGCGATACGCACGCTGCCAGGCGTGTCTCAAGGAGCGCATGGGCAAATGCGCAGGTATCCAGATCGGGCGGTAGTGCCGTGAATGCCAGCACAACGGACTTGTCCTGAGCGTCTGGAGCTGTCATTAGGTGTCCAGGTTGAGTGTTCTTCGGTATATCCGGGGCGGCTTCTCGCGGCCCGTCCGGTATTTCGTCAGTGATGGCGGGGTTGTTTCCATCTGGTGAACCCGGCACCTTCAAAGACTATGTCCGAATTGGTGTATCCGGAGCCGAGCGGGAGGTCCCCGGAGGTACTGATCGTGCGGGGAGCGCGGGAACACAACCTGCGCAACATCAGCGTAACGATACCGCGCGACAAGCTGACGGTGATTACCGGCCTATCCGGGTCCGGCAAGTCGTCCCTGGCATTCGACACCATCTATGCCGAGGGTCAGCGCCGCTACGTGGAGTCCCTCTCGGCCTATGCCAGACAGTTTCTTGGTCTGATGGAGAAGCCCGATGTGGACGCCATCGAGGGGCTCTCCCCGGCGATCTCCATAGAACAGAATTCTGCCGGTCACAATCCGCGTTCAACAGTCGGCACGGTGACCGAGGTGTATGACTACCTGCGGTTGCTGTATGCACGTGCGGGTATTCCTCACTGTCACAACTGTGGACGTGCCGTCCAGCGTCAGAGCCCTGTGCAGATTGCGGAGCTGATCCTGGCGTGGCCCACGGGCACGCGTATCGAGATTCGTGCACCGCTGGTTCGGGAACGAAAAGGCGAGTTCCGCGAGTTGTTCGAGAATTCGAGAAAGCAGGGTTTCGTGCGGGCAGTAGTGGATGGCGAGCCTGTCGAGCTGGCTGATCCGCCAAAGCTCAACAGGCGACTCAATCACTCAATTTCCGTGGTAGTTGATCGACTGGTTGTGCGCAGTGAGGATCGCGGACGGATAACAGATTCCGTCGAGGTTGCCCTGCGTCTCGCTGACGGTCTTGTGGAGATGGTCCGCCACGGTGGTGAGGCACCCATCGTTGAACTGTACTCTGAGCGCTATGGATGTCCTGCATGTGGCATGTCGATGGCGGAACTAGAACCGCGTCACTTTTGGTGCCTGTGAGACGTGCAGCGGCCTCGGCACTACGCGCAGTGTGAGCGAAGATCTGATTCTCGGCGATCCGTCGATCTCGATTCTCGAAGGTGTTGTACTGCCATGGGGTGAGCCTGACGGCTACCTCCGAAAAATCATACTGCCGGGACTCGCCGGCCAACTCGGATTTGAACTCAATACGCCTTGGGGCAAGCTGCCTTCGCAGGTGCGCATGCAGTTGTTGAACGGTATGAGCGGTGCGGCCAGGCCGGTACGAAGAGGTGTGAAGAAGTCCGTGAAAGGTGGCCCTGCCAGGGCTGAGGCGAAGCTCCCGGCCGGTGGCACATGGGAAGGCATCGTGTCCCACATCCAGCGTCGCTATGACGAGAGCAGTTCGGACAGTATCCGACTCGAGCTGGAGACGTACATGGTGGAAGCTCCGTGTCCGTCGTGCGCAGGCCGGCGGCTGCGCCCGGAGTCGCTCGCCGTCACGGTGCATGAACGCAGCCTCGGGGAGGTCGTGGAACTGAGTGTGGTGGATGCGCTCGCTTTCTTCGACTCTGTTCCGATCCGTGGGGGCGGGAGTCCTGGACTCGATCCGGACATAGCCGGTCCTATCCTCAAGGAAGTGCGTGAGCGGCTGCATTTCCTTGCGGATGTCGGACTTGATTATCTAACACTCAATCGCAGTGCCGAATCGCTTTCGGGGGGTGAGGCCCAGCGTATTCGGCTGGCGACGCAGATCGGCTCACGTCTGGTTGGAGTTCTCTACATCCTCGATGAACCAAGCGTAGGCCTGCATCAGCGTGACAATGCGCGTCTACTGGCCACGCTCAGGCAATTGAGAGATCTTGGCAACACCGTGATAGTCGTGGAACACGACGAAGAAACCATCCGTGCGGCCGACCACATCGTCGATCTTGGGCCTGGCGCCGGCAAACACGGCGGCGATGTGATCGCTGAGGGTTCGCTGAGTGACGTGATGTCGGTCAGTGAGTCGATTACGGGTGCCTTCCTTCGTGGGACACGCTTCGTGGAGGTGCCTGCAGAGCGACGTAAGCGTGATCCCTCCCGTGTCATCACGGTGCATGACGCGCGTGAGCACAATCTGCGCGGTATCACCGTGGAGTTCCCACTCGGGATGTTCGTTGCTGTCACCGGAATGTCCGGTTCGGGCAAGTCCTCGCTGGTGAGTGACATACTCAGGAAAGCGCTCTTGAGGCACTTCTCCCGTGCGCGGGTCATTCCCGGTGCGCACGCCCGCATAACGGGGCTCGAACATCTCGACAAGATCATCGATATAGACCAGAGTCCCATCGGGCGTACCCCGCGATCCAATCCGGCAACATACACGGGAATCTTCACGCCTATACGGGAGCTCTTCGCCGAGCTTCCGGAAGCAAGGATACGCGGATACGGTCCCGGGCGCTTCTCGTTCAATGTGAAAGGTGGACGCTGCGAATCCTGTCAGGGAGACGGCCTGGTCAAGATCGAGATGCACTTTCTCCCGGATGTCTTCGTACCTTGCGATGTCTGCAAGGGCAAGCGGTTCAATCGCGAGACTCTGGAGGTGCGGTTCCACGGTTTGAGCATTGCTGATGTGCTGGATCTCACCGTGGACGATGCCTGTGACGTCTTCGCAAACCAGCCGCGCATTGCGCACAAGCTAGGCACTCTTAGAGACGTCGGTCTGGGTTATATCCATCTCGGTCAGAGCGCAACCACGCTTTCGGGGGGTGAGGCTCAACGCATCAAGCTCGCCACGGAACTCTCAAAGCGTGATACTGGGCGGACGCTCTACATACTCGATGAACCGACTACAGGTCTTCATTTCGAGGATGTTCGGGTGTTGCTGGAAGTACTGCACAAGCTTGTCGATCGCGGCAATACCGTCCTGGTGATTGAACACAACCTTGATGTCATCAAGACTGCCGACTGGATCATAGACCTTGGTCCGGAGGGTGGGGTACGCGGAGGGAACATCATTGCCGAAGGTACTCCGGAAGCGGTGAGTTGCGTACTGGAGAGCCATACCGGCCATTACCTGAGGCCGTTGCTCTCTTGAGTCGGATGGGTTCATGAAGGGAAGTCTTCAGTGGATGGACTTTCACGCCGATGCCAGGCGCCTGAGGGTGCTGGTGGGGCAGGCAGTGGGGCTGGTGGTGAGTCTGATTGTGTTGCCGAGCGTGTTTTCGGGTTGCGATATCGGAGACATCCGAGATCGCGAGCAGGCGCCATGGGTGGCCACAGGCGGCCAGACATCGCGGGGCCTGGTACTTACCCGACACCTGGCTGACCGCGGTTAGGGCGAAGCCTCCGGGCTGGTGGCGTCGCATGCCGAACCGGGGATCTTCTGGCTGCTCAATGACAGCGGCAATGCCGAGCGGCTCTGTGCGGTTGGCTGCACCGGCGGTGCACGAGGCACCGTACGGGTACCTGGGACGCGAAACCGCGATTGGGAGACATGCCAAGAGGGCCTTGCCCACAGGGATGTTGTCTCAATATCTGAGATATCGGAGCCACCATGGTATGGCGTCGAATGGTGAACGCCTGGCGTATTGTCGAACCTCGATAGACTGACGGGCATACTCGCACGGCGGAGCTGCCTGTTCTCCGGTAAGCCGACGGCCCGAGCGATGTCGAAGCCATGTATGTTGGTGTCTACACGAACGCATGGCTCTTGAGCAGGCCGCCAGCCTGTCGGGCGGATGGTTCGTTCCGACCGGTCAGGGTATTCCGGCTGCCTCCTGAGGCATGGCGCGGTCCGTCCCCGGCTACCATCCTGATGGAAGACTCGCTGCCGGTGGCACCCGTGCGTGGTGATTCCCTTGACTGGGTGAAGAGCGCGGGTCTCTCGTCTCCCGATGACTGGGGTTGGCGCCAGCTCGTTGTGCTGTCGTACGGCGCTGTCCACGTTTTCGCCTTGGACCCGGTGACCGGCAGATCCAGCGGGCGGGTAAGCCGGTGTGCATCGCCGGTTCGTTAGCGGGGCGGGGAAGGCGTGACTTGGCTGCCGCGCGGGCAAACTTCATCGTGAAAGAGAGAAGATGCGCTCCGCCTAATACCAGGCGGTGCACGGGAGAGTATCTTCCGGACGAAACGAATCGTCCAGCGGCATCGTACGGCACTGCATCCGAACCCACAGGAACTGCTCATATGGTCACGCGTGAAGACATCGAGGTCTTTCTGGATCGCCTGAGTGCCGACGGTGCCAGTCATCAGGAAGTGGAGCCGGGGCTCTGGATCGTGAAACCGGGCGGTGCACTGGACTTCGACGTGGTTGTGACGCACAACCCTCCACTGGCAGTGCTCCGGGTAAAGGTCATGGCGCTGCCGCCCGATTCATCCGCTGCTGCGCTCAACAGGCGTCTTCTGGAACTCAATGCCACCGATCTGTTGCACGGTGCCTATGGCATAGAGGGCGATGCTGTGGTGCTCACCGAGGCGCTCGAGCTTGAGCATCTCGACTTCGAAGAGTTTCTCGCAGCGTACGAAAGCATGACACTATCGCTCACCACTCACATGCGTGAGCTGGCCGCCTTCCGTGAGGCTCGCTGATCCATGGGCATCTTTGATCGTCTCTCAACACTCATCAAGTCGAACCTCAATGATCTCATCTCCTCGGCGGAGAACCCCGAGAAGATGCTGAATCAGATAATCGTCGACATGCGCGATCAGCTGGCGAAGGCCAAGCAGCAGGTTGCGGTCGCGATCGCCGACGAGAAGCGCCTGAAGGATCAGGCCGATGCCGAGTTCAAACAGGCAGATGACTGGGAGAAGCGTGCGATGCTGGCGGTGCAGGAAGGTCGCGACGATCTTGCCCGTCAGGCACTCATGCGTGGGCAGGAGCACCTGGAGCACGGGCAGGCTCTGGCTACCACGTGGGAAGCTCACCGGTTGGAGACGGAAAAACTCAAGCAATCACTGCGTGATCTCAACGACAAGATAGAGGAGGCCAAGCGCAAGAAGAACCTGCTTCTTGCCAGGCAGCGTCGTGCCGAGGCGCAAGCTCGAATCTCCCAGACTATGTCGGGTATGTCGAATACGTCGGCATTCGAGGCTTTTGCGCGGATGGAGGAGAAGATCACGAGCAATGAGCTACAGCTGCAGGCGGCTCGAGAGATTGACGAGGAGTTCAGTGGCGACAGACTTGCCGGCGAGTTCAAGCAGCTTGAACGGTCTGCAGGTGGAGCCTCTGCCGACATTCAGTTGCAGCTGCTCAAGCAGCGGATGGGAATCCTGCCGGCACCTGCGGTCGCTCAGCGGCAGCTCGAAGCGGGTTCGGTGGAATCCGATAAAACGACTGCTGGCGGACAGACGCCGCAGCTCTCTGCCGGGAATGTGGAGAAGAAGGCGGGCGATGAGCAGCTCATAGCCGAAATCGAGCAGTTGCGTGATGGAGGCGTGGGGGCATAACGGCGGACAATGGCCTTCGGGTGAGGGTCGTACACTCCTGCGCTGCCCAGCCGGAGTGTCTGATCCTTGTTGCTGAAGGCGAACGCACGATATTGCAGTAATGACCGCCGTCACGACGAGCTCAATGTCTTCCGAGGGCCGGAATCACTTCGCTGACACCGGTTCGCGGTCTTCGCGCTCGGTTCAGCTCATTGGCGTCCCGATGGACCTGGGAGCGAGTCGGCGTGGCGTGGACATGGGGCCCTCAGCAATGCGTCTGGCCAACCTGGAGGCGACTCTGGCTCGCCTCGGCATCCTGGTGGAGGATGCAGGGAATATTCCTGTCCCCGATCTGTCCGGATTGTCGGCCACTATTGAAGCCAGAATGAATGCTATCGCGGAAGTGGCCGCTGATATATGTGAGCGCACTGCCAACGTGATCAGAAGAGGCGTCACCCCGATCCTGTTGGGTGGTGATCACTCATTGTCCGCAGGATCAGTGGCTGGAACGGCCTCAGCCATGGCTGATCGGCATGAGCGCGTCGGACTCATCTGGCTTGATGCTCACGCCGACATTAATACGCCGGAGTCCAGCCTCACCGGAAATATTCACGGGATGCCCGTAGCACATCTTCTGGGCTTGGGTGATCGACGTCTGACAGGCGTGGCGAGCGTCCATCCTGCCGTTCTGCCGCAGCACATGGCATACGTTGGGCTTCGCGACGTGGATGAGGCGGAGAAGGAACATGTTCGCAGGTTGGGCATCCGTGCGTTTACCATGCGTGACATTGATGAACGCGGTCTGCGTGCAGTGATGGATGACGCCGTGGCAACGGCCACGGCGGGTACGGCTGGCATCCATCTGTCATGTGACATTGATTGGATTGATCCGGGCGAGGCGCCTGGTGTAGGGACGCCTGTACCTGGTGGCGCCACTCTCCGTGAAGCCCATCTGGCCATGGAAATCATACACGACTCAGGTGCGTTGCTCGCCATGGACCTCGTGGAGATCAATCCGATCCTCGATCGGGCAAACCATACTGCCCAACTGGCCGCTGAACTGGTGGCGAG
>CAYSKN010000164.1:0-7245 GCA_964431565.1 uncultured Gemmatimonas sp. | reverse complement strand
CTCCGCGCAGCGAATCGTCGATCTCATCATTCACCACCGGGCGCTCCACAACCAGAAGCAGCGGACACGAGCGGATTACTTCGAGCGAACCCTGACCCGGGCGAGCGATCGCTCCCAGAGCGCGGCAAGCGAAGCAGCGGCACTTTTCACTGGAGCTCCGCCGGCGCCGGGACCATCGAGCGCCGCTCCCGACACATCCATTGATGCACAAGCGAGTGAACCAGCGATGCCTGCAGATCCGCTGGCGGCGAAGGCAGTGCTCTGTGAGCGAATCTCCGCTGCGCTCGGGATCCGTATCCTCCGCATCGTCAAGATCACGGGCAAGGAACCCACGTATCAGTTGGAGCTCGAACAAGGGCGGATCGAGATTCCGAATGTCTCCGGGCTCATCGAGCAGCGGTCGCTGCGCGTCGCCATCGCCAGCGCAGTGAACAAGATCATTCCCAAGATCAAGACACCCGTCTGGGAGAAGCTGGCCCAAGCGATGCTCGACGCCCTCATTGAACGCGAGGGTGGCGTGGAAGCCGAGTTCGAAGGCGCCATGCGCGTGCACCTTGGCCAGTACCTTACCGAAACCTCGTTCATTCCCGGCATCGAAGGGCAGCCGTCGCACGCCATCCGGCGGCCGATGGTGATCAACGGCCAAATCGCCGTAAATGCCGTCGACCTTCAGCTCTATCTCAGCAAAACCTTCGGCCAGAGCCTTTCCGTGAAGGGCATTGCCTCCATGCTCTCGGCCATCGGTGCGCAAAGCATTCGGGTGCGTGGCGCCAAGATCCGCGAGCAAGGCCGGTGGCTCCTCCCGTTGAGCCAATTCGATCCCACCGAATTCACCACCCAGGCGAACATCCCCGGTGTTGAGGAGGAATCCTATGCTGCCACCGAATGACGAGGCCTGCGGAACCCTTGAGCAGATCGGCGAGCGGGATCACTCGCTCACAACCGAGTACCGTATCTTCGGCCCTCCCGGCACCGGCAAGACAACGAATCTCACCCGGCAAATCCGGCGCGCCGTGGAGCGTTTCGGCCCGGATACCGTGCTCGTCACCAGCTTTTCTCGAGCGGCCGCAGCGGAGCTCACCGGGCGGGATCTCCCCGTGTCACCACATCGTGTAGGCACGCTGCACTCGCACTGCTTCCATGCGCTCGGCCAGCCGGCGATCGCGGAGGCCAGCGTCGACCAGTGGAATCACGATAACCCGCATCTGCAGATCACTGCCGTGAAGAAGCAGGGAAAGATCGATGGCGACGAGACCATCAGCGACGATGGCGAAGCCGAAAAGGAAGGGGATCAATGGCTGCAGGATCTCAGCCGTTACCGTGGCCAGATGCTGCCGCCCGCCGCTTGGCCTCCGGCACTCCGGCAGTTTGCCACGAAGTGGGAGGAGTACAAAGCCGCGCACGGTCTGCTCGATTTCTGTGACCTCATCGATCGCTGTCTGCTCGACGTGCGCGTGGCGCCTGGCATGCCCTCGGTGATCTTTGCCGATGAGGCGCAGGATCTGAACCGGATGCAGTTGAGCCTCATCCGACGCTGGGGACTGCATACCGATTACTTCATCCTTGCCGGCGATGACGACCAGACCATCTACTCGTTCACAGGCGCCTCTCCCGATGCCATCCTCGGGCCCGAGATTCCTGCCGATCACAAGATCATCCTCAAGCAGAGCTACCGGGTGCCTCGCGCGGTACACGCGGTCGCCAACCGGCTGATCCGCCAAGTGACGCGGCGCCAGGAGAAGGACTATCTGCCCCGGCCTGCCGACGGCATCTGCGCTGCCATCTCCGGCACCTGGGAGTCGCCCGAGTACGGCATCCTGCGCATCACCGAACAGCATCTCGGGCGAGGGCAGAGTGTGATGTTCCTCACTGCCTGCTCCTACATGCTGCGCCCGCTGATCCAGTTGCTGCGCAAGCATGCCATTCCTTTCCACAACCCCTACCGCCGCAGTAACGGCTTCTGGAATCCGTTGCGTACCAGTCGGCGTGGCTCTGCATTGAACCGGGTGTTGGCGCTGTTGGTGGCGCATCCGGATTTCGGGGAGGAGAGCCGCCCGTGGACCTTCGGGGAACTTGCACTGTGGATGGAGTGGCTCGCTGCCAAAGGCGTGCTGAAGCACGGCGTCAAAGCCAGGCTACGGGACGCAGCGGACTCGGGGCTTGTGACGGTGGCAGATCTTGACGAACTCTTCGAACCTGGTGCGCTCGAGTCGTTGCTCGGGTGTTTTGAGGGAGATCACCGCGCACTGCTCAACTGGTGGCGCACCCGTGTGAATGGCGCCATGCAGAGCCGCATCCAGTTTCCGGCAGACATTGCGGCCGCGCGCGGTCCGCAATCGCTTCTCGAAAGGCCGCAAGTCACCGTGGGCACCATCCACTCGGTGAAGGGCGGCGAGGCGGATGTGGTGATCCTCTTTCCGGATCTCAGCCAGGCCGGTGACGTCACTTACCAACGTTTCGGCCCGTCGCGCGATGCCGTCGTCCGCATGTTCTACGTCGGAATGACGCGCGCTCGGCATGCGCTTTACTTGGCCGATCGGGCCAGCACTATGGCCGCCCATTTGATGGCGTAACTGATTGAGGAGATTCCACTTGAGTGCCCAGCCACACGAAGGTACCCTTCATCCCCTGACGGGAGGTATGAAGGCCAAAGTGCGAGTACAGCACCCCAAGATCCTGGAGGCGAAGTTCCGCCAAGGTTGGATGTGGTTCTTCCGCTACTACGCGGACCAGGAACAGCCAGATGGTTCCATCAAGACCGTGCGGAAGAAGCAGGCGGTGGGCTTCAGCCGCGGCGAGGAAAAGATCACGCGCAAAGAAGCGGAGGTCGAGCGGGACAAGTTCCTCAACAAACGCAACGCGCCGACGGACGAAGCGGCCGAAGAAAAGCTGCGCGCCGCGGGCGTGGTCCTGGTGAAAGAGGTCGCCAAGATGTTCGAGGAAGGCTACCTCAGCCGCGAGAAGCACCTCTCGCGCGCCACCCGCGACAAGGACAAGATCCTGCTCAACAACTACATCGTGCCCAAGTGGGGCAACTTCCGACTGAACCAGATTCGCCAGCAAGCTGTGGAGGATTGGCTGCACAGCACCTTCGATTCCTGGTTCACCATGTACTCAGTGCGCGCTCTGCTGAGTCGGCTCTACTACTACGCCGAAGGCTACGGACTCTGGGAGGAAGGCAAGCGCAGCCCGGCGAGCAAGGCCAAGATCGGCAAGAAGCGCTACAAGTATGAGCGCCGCATCCTCACCTTCGAAGAGACCGCCCGGGTGCTCGCCCGCATGGGACCCACTCTCAAGCTGGTCCTCGAACTCTGCATCGCCACCGGAGCCCGCATCTCCGAGATCCTCGGTCTCCAGTGGAAGCACGTAGACCTCGAGAAGGCCATCATTCGCATCGAGCAACGCGTCTGGCACCAGGACGTCAGCCGCCCCAAGACCGAGGACAGCCGCCGTCTCCTGGGCATCGGCGATACGGTCGTCGCGTTGCGCGAACGTGCGCGCGAGATGAGAGCCACTCCCGAGGCATGGGTGTTCCCACAGAAGACTGCTCCCAAGAAACCCATGTGGGATTCCACCGTCCGCGAAGCCCTTCACGAAGCCGCCGACGCCGAGGGCTGCGACTTCAAAGGACTCGGTCCGCACTCCTTCCGCCGCGCCAACATCACATGGCGCCAAGAAGTGGGAGGCAGCGCCATCGAAGCCGCCCGCATCGCCGGCCACCGCGACCTTGAAATGACCAGCCTCTACACCTTCGTCGCCCCGGAACGGCAGAACGAACTGACCAGGCGGATTCAGCAGAGGTTGGCCGAGGCAGGGAAGCAGGAGAGAACCGAGCAGTCCGCGGCAACCTCCGATGCGCGCCCGATCGTACCGCCCGTGATGCCTACGCCCACAGCACCCAGTGCGCCGCCGAGTTTGGTTGCGACTGTGCTGGTCACACGGGTTGTGCAGTAAATCGCCGATTGAAAGATAGTGCTGCCCGGAGGCATTCATTACGATCTCAAGCGGCCTGTCAAACTTGAGGAACACTGCTTGCCGCGAAACTGGCCGGAGGCAGGTATCATCGACGTGAGGATGCCGCGCACGTGAAAGAGACGACGCCGAGACTGACTGCGGTACAGTTTGAGCGGTTCATGGATAGCGGAAGGACAGCCCCTGCCTTGTGTGGCTGCGAAGATCAAGCGGATAGACTCGTGGGCGAGTACGTCGTTAAGCTCCGCGGTAGCATTCAAGATGCGGGATTGTTGAAAGAGTTGCTAGCGTCAAGACTGGCCCGTCACTTTGGCATCGCGACCCCTGAGCCAGCGGTCGTCACCATTGAATCTGCTTTGGCAGAGTTGGTTGCTGGATCTGAACCGGACCATGCTGTGCGAATACGCGGCAGCGTAGGGCTGAATTTCGGTACACGGGCATTACGTGGCGTCAGCACCTGGCCCGTCGACAAGACCATTCCCGAGGCTATGTGGCAGCAGGCGGTAGACATCTTTGCGTTCGACGCGCTGATTCAGAATCCGGATCGGCGGTACCAGAACCCGAATCTATTCGCCAGGGGAGATACCCTGGTAGTCTTCGATCACGAAACCGCATTTTCGTTCTTGTTGGACATTTTTCCGTCCCCGTCTCCTTGGAAGCTCAGCGACCAGAGGTATTTGATAGACCACGTGTTCTATCGCAGATTGAAGACAATGCCGATCGACTTGTCTCGGTTTGAGGCGGGCCTACGCGGACTGTCGGACGGGCTGCTCGGAAAGATCGTGGTAGATGTTCCCGCCGAGTGGAACAATAATGGTGTGGCCCAGATCGACCGCCATCTCCGGACGATGCGTGACCACGCCGGAGAGTTCGCGGACGAGATACGGAGGTTCCTCGCATGAAAGTCGCATACAGTTTCAGCGTTTTGCGCTACGTCCACGATCCGGTTACGCAGGAGTTCATCAATGTTGGCATCGCGGTCTACTCTCCCGAAGTCCAGTATCTTCGGGCCCGGTGTACAACGAGCTACGGCCGCATCACGCACATGTTCGAGCGAATCGAAGGACACCGGTTTCGGCAACTCACCAGGCATATCCAGGACCAGATCTGTGCCGAAGGCACAAAGATCCAGGCATCGCTGCCGTTCGAAGCGACGCCCACGCTAGAACACTTGCTGGCAAGGATCCTGCCGCCAGACGATAGCGCGTTTCAGTTTTCCAAAGCGGGTGTTGGGCTTACCTCCGACCTAGAACGGGTACTCGCCGAGTTGTTTGAACGTCACGTTGATCGATATACGGTTTCCGGCGATTCGCCGAGACGGTCCGATGAAGAGGTGTGGCGCATTTTCCGAGAACCCCTTGACCGGGCACTTGTCACTCCGCACCTCAAACCTAAGCGGATTGTTGCGTCTAGCTACGAGTACGAGTTCGAGCGTTCCTGGAAAAATGAGATCTGGCACGTCTATGAGCCTGTGTCATTCGACATGAAGGATGCGGGGTCTATGCTTGATAAGGCTAACCGTTGGGTCGGACGTGCAACCAGCCTGATGGACAGCAGTGAATCCTTTCGAATTCACATGTTACTTGGAGAACCTTCGGATGAGAGGCTGCAGTCCTCATTTGTGAAGGCGCAGAACATCCTGAACAAGATGCCGGGCAAAAAGGAGTTTGTCCGGGAGTCTGAGGCGGATGCATTCGCCGAGGAGTTGGCTCTCGAATTAGCGAAGCACCAAGGGTGATTGACCGGATTGATTCGTTCAGGCTGAACCGCGCTCTGCGATACTCGATCAGGTCCGAAGTCGCAAATGGCACTGCGATTCGCATGTCCCCTGCCGACCCGAGAGCTTCGGTAGAGGCTATGGGTGATCGAGTTTGGCAACCGCCGTAGGTTGGCGTCTACTGAAGGTTGACTTGCATGGCAGACATCCTAGATCGACAGCAACTCAACCGTATCGAAGCCGTACATCGAGGTTTCTTTTTCCAACACCTATTCGCGGTTGCTTGCCTCTTGCGGAGGTCGGGAGACCTTAGCTCCGTTGCAGTCGAACGTGATGAAGATGTTGAACTCATCGCTTCAGGCAAGCGAATTTACGTTCAGGTAAAGACACGCCAGAGCGAACTCGACTACCACGAACTCCGAACCACTCGTGAGCGTTTCGTTAACATCAAACGAAAGCATTTGGATGGATCGCGTCCCGGTCTTGCAGAATTCTGGATTGTGACAAACGCCGCGGTGTCCAGAAAGACCGCAGAAGCGCTCACAGCAGAGGGAATCTACCTCCATTGCCCCTCACGGCCGGGGAACGCAATTCTCAGGTCGATTCCCGGACCTTGGGCCAATGTGGAAGAGGCGCTGCGAGAGTGTAGCATCTTGTCGAACGAGGTCCCGTTTACGGCGCTCAAGCCTGACACTTTGGTCTTTAAGCTTGCCGCGGTTGTTGCGCAGTTGAGTGCAGGCGAGCGACCCACTCACGAAATCACCGTCGCGGACCTTCCAGGCCTCTGCGAACAGTTCATCGACGAACTTCATACACTGCCCACCCCGCCGAAACCATACCGGGCACAGTTACATGAGCCAGTATTAGGCTCAGCTACGGGACCGATCCTTGTGATTGCACTTTCTGGAGGTGGCAAATCCGCTTGGGTGGCGCAAGCGATCTTGCACACAACGGAACCGGTAGTCTACTGCGACGCAACAGGAATTCCAGAATCGGCAATTCCTCGGGCTGTGTTGCGAGAGGTGACCGGAAGGTTGACACGGACAACGGGACTCGATGCTTCCAGAGTGTTGATGCCCGGCAACAAAGGCATTGAAGGACTTCGCGGGCTGAGCGCGACCGTTGGCAATCTAGGTTCCGTCCGACCCATTGTCGTACTGGACAACGCTCACACAACATCTTCGGATACCCTGCGGCAGATGATCCAGAGTACTCCGAATCTGCGATGGGTGCTCCTTGCCCAACCGTGGCCTGGTAGGGTTGCGCTCGAGGCATATCTTGGCATACAAGCAAGTGAATTTGGCGGCTGGTCCAACGAGACGATCGCACAGGTGTTTGCGGACGCAGGTGCAGCCGTAACCCTGTCCACGGCTTGGCGCGTCGCTCGGTTGACTGGCCGATTGCCACTGTTCATCAATGGCGCAGTACGAATGACTACTGAAGTCTATGGGGGGAACGCGCAGGCATTTTGCTGGGAGATCGAACGTTCATTGAATACCTCTACGACCGCCCAGGAGGCAATTCTGATTGCAGTGGTTGCACGTCTATCAGAGGAA
>CAYSKN010000163.1:5476-7249 GCA_964431565.1 uncultured Gemmatimonas sp. | reverse complement strand
GCGGACGGTAGCCCTTGAAGAACGGCGTATGACGGCCGCCCTCTTCCTTCGTGAGCACGTAGACCTCGGCCGCAAACTTCGTGTGCGGCTTGATCGAGTTTGGCTTTGCCAGCACCATGCCACGCTCGATCTCCTTCTTGTCGACGCCGCGCAGCAGCAGCCCCACGTTGTCGCCAGCCTGACCCTCGTCGAGCAGCTTGCGGAACATCTCAACACCCGTAACGATCGTCTTCTTCTCGGCGTTGAAGCCCACGAGCTGCACTTCTTCACCAACCTTGACGATACCACGCTCGATACGACCCGTGGCGACGGTACCGCGCCCAGTGATCGAGAACACATCCTCGACCGGGAGAAGGAACGGCTTGTCCGTCTCGCGTACAGGCTCGGGGATGTAGGTGTCCAGTGCGTCATAGAGCTTCTCGAACTCGGCCACCCACTTCGGGTCGCCCTCGATAGCCTTGATGGCCGAACCACGGATCACCGGGGCATCGTCACCATCGTATTCATACTTCGAGAGCAGCTCACGCACCTCGAGCTCGACCAGGTCGAGCAGTTCCTCGTCTTCAACGAGATCGCACTTGTTGAGGAAGACCACCACCTTAGGCACGTTCACCTGGCGCGCCAGCAGGATGTGCTCGCGCGTCTGCGGCATCGGGCCGTCCACTGCCGAGACCACGAGAATCGCACCATCCATCTGGGCGGCACCCGTGATCATGTTCTTGACATAGTCGGCGTGACCCGGGCAGTCCACGTGCGCGTAGTGACGCTTGTCCGTCTCGTACTCCACGTGAGACGTGGCGATCGTCAGGATCTTCGTCGAGTCGCGACGTCCCTGCGACTCGGATGCCTTCGCCACCTCGTCATAAGCGACGTACTTGGTGCCGTAGCCCTTGTCAGCCGAGATCTTCGTGAGTGCGGCCGTAGTGGTTGTCTTGCCGTGATCGACGTGGCCGATCGTTCCCACGTTCACGTGCGGCTTGTTCCGCTCGAACTTTGCCTTGCCCATGGTTCGAATCTGTGTTGGGTAGTGAATGAGTGGGTGAGGCTTACGCCTTCACCTTGCTGATGATCTCCTCGGCCTTCGACTTCGGTACCTCCTCATAATGGGAGAACTCCATCGAATAGACCGCTCGCCCCTGCGACATGCTGCGCAGCCTGGTCGAGTAACCGAACATCTCGGCAAGCGGCACCGATGCCGAGATCACCTGCGCCTCCCCGCGCTGCGTCATACCGCCTATCTTGCCGCGCCGCGATGAGAGATCGCCGAGGACATCGCCCATGTAGGCTTCCGGGCAAACGACCTCGACTTTCATCACCGGTTCGAGCAGACAGGGGCTGGCAGCACGTGCCGCCTCCTTGAAGGCCATCGAACCGGCAATCTTGAATGCCATTTCCGACGAGTCCACCTCGTGGTAGGAACCGAATGTAAGCTGCACCTTGACGTCCACGACCGGATAACCGGCCAGCACGCCCGTCTCGAGCGCTTCCTTGATTCCCTGCTCCACGGGGCCGATATACTCACGCGGAATGACACCGCCCACGATCTTGTCCTCGAACACGAAACCCTGACCTTGGTCGGAAGGCTCCATGTTGATCACGACATGACCGTATTGTCCCTTGCCGCCTGACTGGCGGACAAACTTCCCTTCAATCTTCTCGACCCGCTTGCGGATCGTCTCGCGATAGGCAACCTGCGGACGACCCACGTTTGCGTCAAGCTTGAACTCGCGAAGCATGCGATCGACGATAATCTCCAGATGAAGTTCGCCCATG
>CAYSKN010000163.1:0-5466 GCA_964431565.1 uncultured Gemmatimonas sp. | reverse complement strand
ACCCGTCTCCGCGTCAGAACGTACACGGAAGGTGGGATCCTCCTCGGCCAGTTTCGCCAGTGCGATCGCCAGCTTGTCCTGATCGGCCTTCGTTTTCGGCTCAATGGCCACGTCGATGACCGGATTCGGGAACTTCATCGCCTCGAGAATGATCGGATGATCCTCGCTGCACAGGGTATCACCCGTTCGGGTGTCCTTGAGGCCAATCGCTGCCGCTATGTCGCCAGCGCGCACTTCCTCGATCTCATCGCGCCTGTTGGCATGCATCTGCAGAAGCCGTCCCACACGCTCACGCTTGTCCTTGGTGCTGTTGTACACGTAGCTGCCCGAGGCAAGTACGCCCGAGTACACTCGGAAGAACGTGAGTTTTCCGACAAACGGATCGGTTGCGATCTTGAATGCCAGAGCCGCAAAAGGCGCCTCGTCCGAGACAAGGCGGCTGTCCTTCGTTTCGTCGTGATGCGGCAGATGACCCTCAATTGCCGCCACGTCGACAGGCGACGGCAGGTAATCCAGCACGGCATCAAGCAGCGCCTGCGTTCCCTTGTTCTTGAAGGAAGCCCCACACAACACCGGCACGAAACCCATCGCGAGCGTTGCCTTGCGAATGGCACCCCTGATCTCCGCAACCGTGAGTTCTTCGCCGCCCAGGTACTTTTCCATCAGGGCATCGTCATACTCAACCGCAGCCTCGACGGCTTCGTGGCGCGCCTTCTCGCAGGCCTCCCGGAAGTCCTCGGGCACATCCACGACGGTAAACGTCTTTCCCATCGTCTCGTCATGGAAGATGTACTGTTTGCGTTCGATGACATCAATGTGGCCGGTGAAGGTCTCACCCGAGCCCACCGGCAGCGCCAAGGCGAACGCCCGCTTGCTCAGTCGGTCACGGATCATGTCGACACAACGCTCGAAGTTGGCACCCACACGATCCATCTTGTTCGCAAACACCATTCGCGGAACGTTGTAGCGATCAGCCTGACGCCAGACCGTCTCGGTCTGGGGCTCCACACCGGCCACCGAATCAAGCAGTGTCACCGCCCCGTCAAGCACCCGCAACGAGCGCTCCACCTCTACAGTAAAGTCGACGTGACCGGGGGTATCTATGATATTGATACGATACTCGGGTCCGGAGCCAGTCTTGTCACTCTGGCCATGACGCTTCCAGAAACAGGTAGTGGCCGCAGACTGGATCGTGATGCCACGCTCCTGCTCCTGCTCCATCCAGTCCATTGTGGCCGCACCATCATGGACCTCGCCCACCTTGTGCGACTTCCCCGTATAAAAGAGGATGCGCTCAGTGGTAGTCGTCTTGCCGGCATCAATGTGGGCCATTATGCCGATGTTGCGGTAGTGTTCGAGCGGGGTGGTACGCGACATGGTATTGAAGCAGCGCCGCCGAAGCGAACGCAAAGGGTAGACGATCAGGTGAACCAGCAAAAAAACGGCTGGACCAGACCTCCTGCCGAAGCACGGGAGCGGTTTCCATCCGTTGTCGCCGGGTACGCTCGCCGCTGCTGCACGAGTGGGGACCCTGGCGCGCCGGAACCGGGGTGTTCAGCTCCGGAATCGACGTTGAATTGACTGCGATATCTTTCGGGAACGACCACACCATCAAGGTGCAATCGCCGGTACAGCGTGTCCGGTCCAAGCCACCTGCACACCGCTACAGGACTCCGGCCCAGCGCGCGAACGCCCCACGCTCTCAAAGCCGTGGCCCATTGGGAGTCGGCCGCAGATCGCCAACTACTACGGGGAGTCGCGAATGCCACCACGCAACGTGGATACCATTCCGCAACAGTCACGTAAAGTGACAGGCCTCAATCCACATGTCAAGCGGTCAGATGCAGATACCTGCAGTGCCACCTCCACCAGGGACCGGCAACCGGATTCTACGCGTCGCGGCGCGCCATCTCCACTCAACAGGAACACAGAAAGGAATCTGTTGCAATAACGCAGCAGTCACCGTAGCATCCGTTGCATGCATGCAGCAAACGCAACGAAAATGGGGTTGTTTTCCGGTCATCATGACAGACCGAATCATCGCATAGAGACAACCGGACGAGGTTATTCATGGTGTTATACCACAATAGCTTACAGGAGATATTGTCAAACCAGTATAGACGATGAACAGCGTCCGCTTATGGCTGAGTCCGGTCGCGGTACGCCATATGCACTGCCACCGTGCAGATCAGCTTTCCCGCCGTATGCCTGTTCGCTATCATTGCCTTCATGAGGCTCAATATGAAAATCCTTCGCTCGCTCGCCCTCCTGACCATTACGCCTCTCATTGTTGGCGCACAGCAAAACGTCATCGGGCCAGATGGTTTCCGGACACCCACGACTGGCGATCAGGTCGGCGACTGGTGGCGTGATCAGCAGAACGGGGCGTTCATTGATGTTACAGCCAACAACCCACGGGAAGGTTTCAACGGTTACGGTTTTGGTTCGCTCGAAATGTCGGTTACGGGAAATGGCAGTCCTCAGGAGCACTATCCTGACTGGGGTTTTTACTATCGCCAACAGGATTTCGGCAGCCTCAGCGCTCTCAGCGCTTTGTCTTTCGATTGGTTTCGCAGCAGCCAGCCAGGTCAGGACTGGTCGTCGCCCCCATCCAGCGACCAGGAGGGCAATGCCATAACACCTGTGATCGACTGGGCATACAAGACACCCGTCATTCGCCTTGTATTGGGCAGCACAGAGGGGCACTCACTTGGAGAACTGATCTGGGAAGGCTACTACAATCAGGAGCAGATTGGTGGACCCACCCCGGCGGACCAGTGGGTTACCTCTTCCAACCTCCAGGATGGCAATTTCTGGTATGCCATTCCGCCCTCAGTCGCAGGTGCTGACCTTCTGGTCGGATGCCAGCCGGGAACATTCGGATTCTGGCAGGGCGGCGTCGAGGGATCAGCGATTAGCCAACTGCTTGGCTCCTGTCTCTCGGGCGTGGATGCCCATATCGTCAGCGTAGGAGTCGGCGTCGGCAACAACTGGCCGCTCCCTTGGCACGGCTATGTCGACAACGTACGCATGGGCTTCGGAGAGGAAGGTGCAATGTGTACGTCCGGCACCACCTACGGCGGCTGTGTGCTGGATGCCAATTTCGACTTCGCGGCCAGCGTACCCGAACCTTCTACCTACCTGCTGCTGAGCATGGGCCTGGTCGGCTTGGCCGGAACTGCCTGGAGGCGACGCAGGCACGCCGATCGTCACACATGAGAATGGGCTGACGAAAGCACCTACCGGCGTGTGATATTGCGGACGGCCCGTCATGTGACGGTCCGTCCGCTTTCGCGTTGGTACTCCACACGTTTGGTTGCACCACTGCGCCGCTCGTGTGATATGGCTGCCGGCATGGTGACCACACCGATCGAGCGGTCGTCACATCGTGTACGGCTTCGATGACTGCCTTGGCAGGCAGTGACGGAAGCCCTGCTGTCTTTCTAACAAGGATCCTCCATGTCGCCGGAAACTCATCGCGTGTGTCTGGTTGTCGGAACCCGACCGGAAGCCATAAAGATGGCCCCTGTGGTGGCAGCGATACGTCGACACCCGCATCTAGAGCCACTGGTAATTGCCACCGCCCAGCATCGTGAGATGCTCAAACAGGCACTCGACGTCTTCGGCATTACCCCCGACGTGGATCTCGGGCTCATGCAGAATGGTCAGAATCTCGGTGTCTTCACTTCCCGGGCACTGGCCGCCCTTACCGACAGGCTCCTGGAGTATCGGCCGGACTTTCTCCTCGTCCAGGGCGATACGTCCACCGTTACCGCCGCCTGCCTCGCGGGATTCTATCAGGGAATCCCCATAGGCCACATCGAGGCCGGACTGCGTTCTTACGACCTGTCGAGTCCCTTCCCGGAAGAGGTGAATCGGCGCATTGCCACTTGCACCGCCAACGTGCACTTCGCGCCTACAAGTGAAGCCCGCAACAACCTGATCGCTGAAGGTATTCCCGATGGCGACATATACGTCACCGGCAACACCGTCGTCGATGCTCTTCAGATGATCCCGCCCCGTGCGCGCTTCGACACTCCCATTCTCAACTCCATCCCCTGGGACGAGAGCAGGGTGCTGCTGACCACGGTCCATCGCCGGGAATCGCTCGGGCCACACCTGGAGTCCATCTGTGAAGCGCTTGAAGGAATAGTGACGCGGCACCCGAATGTGGACATCGCGTTTCCGGTTCATCTCAATCCACGCGTACGTGAAGTCGTCTTCCGCCGTCTTGCACACATTCCCCGTATCCACCTGCTGGAACCGCTGGCATACCCGGAGCTCCTTGAACTGATTCGCCGATCCCATCTGGTGTTGTCCGATTCCGGAGGTATTCAGGAAGAAGTCCCGTCCTTCGGCAAGCCGATACTCATCTTGCGTGATACGACGGAGAGGCCGGAGGTGGTTCAGGCAGGGTTCGGCGAGTTGGTCGGCACCGATGCGACCCACATCCTCGAACGTACGACTGCCTTGCTCACAGACCGAGCCCTCTATTTTGCAAGAGCCAGCGGCACCAACCCGTTCGGTGATGGCCACGCATCTGGGCGTATTGTCGAGGTCATCTACAGGAGACTGAGGTTCCCCGAGGAACGTCGTGGTCCTCGCCGCCTCGACCACCAGCAGGTTAACGCGACGCTGGAGCGGCTTGCCGGTGTTCACTGAAGTCACCTTCTCCCCGGTACGCAAGCTCCTCGTTCTCGCACTTGCGGCTGTCGTGTCACCCTGGCAGACAAGCGCTCAAGCGCCTCTGGCAGGAGGTCTACCCGGCAAGTGGCTGGAGCTCAATGGCTTCGCGCAACCCGTAAGCAACCGCTACGGAGACTGGTCAGGCCTGTACGGCCGCCTTGTTCGTCCCTCTGCCACGGACACCTGGTACGGCGATGTTCTCGCGTTGAGAGCGTTCGGAGAGCAGGGCCTGCAGGTCGGCGCTGCCCATCGTCACGATTGGAACGACCGCCTGTTCCACGTCCTTGGAGCCAACATCGGCAGTGGTGCTGCGATCCTGCCACGCATGCGCACCGATGGCTCCGTCGGACTGAGGCTCGGCTCGCACCGGGAGTGGCAAGTCACCGCCGGAGGCTCCTACGTGCGTTCCGTGACCGATCTGTATGACATTGCTGCCACAGGCTCCGTTGCCTGGTACGCCCCACGCGCGTTTATGCTTGAGATCGGTGGGCGTCAAAATTGGAGCCGTCCGGGCGATATCAAGTCACATCGCCTTTTCGGTGCGGCAACGCTCACGCCGTCACCGCGCCGCAGCTTCTCGCTTCGTGCGATCGGCGGCACCGAGGGCTGGCAGACCCTGACCAGTACAACAACACTCAGGCGTTTCCACTCGAGCGAGATCTCACTGGCCTGGCGCGAAAAGCCTTTCGAACGCTGGGCTTTCAACCTGCAGGGTGACCGCTATGGCAACCCTTTCTACACCCGTGCCGGAGTGACCCTCGGTGTCGCGCGTTACTGGTA
>CAYSKN010000162.1:0-7268 GCA_964431565.1 uncultured Gemmatimonas sp. | reverse complement strand
CCAACGATGGAGAGGCCCGGCAGACACAGGGTTGGTTCGAGGTCCTGATCGATCCATCTGCGGTATCCTGCGTGCAGCCTGGCGGTCTCACCACAGCCGAATGGAGCATGCCACCACGCTGTATCATGATTTCCCGGGACTGTGAGCAATGGAGCGATCGCCCGCAGCGAATCCAGCAGTACTGCAGCGCGCCGAAACTCTGCTTCACGGGCGCGCTGGGAGAAATCGCCCGACACAACAATGGCGTCCCACCTCCCAGTGCGGGCAATAGCGAGTGCGGCTTCGGCATGAGCTTCCACGAAGGGGCGGCCGAAGTGAACATCCGACATATGCAGAATGCGCCGCTTGAATGCGGTCACGGTCTCCCATCCTCTCTCCACGCTGCTGAACGCGTCAACCGAGAGCCCTGATCACCGCATCAGTGAACTCATCCGTGCCAGCCGTGCCGCCCAGGTCACGCGTGAGTGCCCGACCTTCCCTGATCGTCGATTCGAACGCAGCCCGTACTCTGCCTGCACGTTTCATGTCACCGATGTGTTCAAGCATCATGCATCCGGCCAGAATGAGAGCGCCGGGGTTCGCGATATCCTTGCCGGCGATATCCGGTGCCGTACCATGCACGGCCTCGAAGATGGCTGCGCTCTCACCGATATTCGCGCCCGGAGCCAGACCAAGCCCGCCGACAAGACCCGAGATCTCGTCGGACAGAATATCCCCGAACAAATTGGTCGTGACGACTACATCGAACTGCTCGGGACGTATGACGAGGTGCATCGCCATGGCATCTATGATGCGCTCCTCGAACTCGATGCGGCCTGCATATTCGGTGGCCACCATGCGCCCGACATCAAGGAACAGTCCCTGCGAGTATTTCAGGATGTTCGCCTTATGCACCAGCGTCACCTTCCTCCGGCCATGAGCCAGCGCATATTCGAATGCGTAGCGTACGATGCGCTCTGAGCTCACACGTGTAACGATTGCCACCGACTCAGCAGCAGCTTTCGGATCATCTCCAATGCGTATGTAGTGCTCAACACCGATGTAGAGCCCTTCGGTGTTCTCGCGAACGAGCACGATGTCGATGTCGGCAAAACGCCCGGGAAGGATGGTGTATGCAGGGCGCACGTTGGCATACAGATCGAATGCCTTACGCAGCGCCACATTGACCGATCGGAATCCCTGACCTACCGGTGTTTCCAGCGGGCCCTTGAGCGCCAGGCCCGTACTCCTGATCGAGTCGAGGGTAGCCTCCGGAATGGGGTCGTTCCACCGGGCAATACCCGCCATTCCGGCCACCTGCCGATCCCATTCGATGTCGGCACCAGCTGCCTCCAGGATACGAACAGCAGCTTCGGCAATGGACGGACCGATACCATCGCCAGGAATAAGTGTCACGGGAATGGACATGGAGTAGCGAAAGCTGAGACTGTTGGAGAACCTGGTGGATGCAACACCCCGCACCGACTAGTTTAGCGACCCGACCCGGCCCACGCGCCATCCGGCCATCCCATGTTGACAGATAGGGATGTCACGTGCCATTAACGAGTCGGAATACCAGCAGTTTCGCGGTCCGGCATGATCCCCGGTCGGCCCGCCCCCCTTTCCTCCCCTCTCTCCTCCACGCGTGTCCCGTCTGCTCAAGCACTCCGCCTGGATCGGTCTCGCTCTGCTCGGCACAGCCGCATTCGGGGTCATCGCGTTCAAACGCGGGGAACCCATCAGCGCCGCATGGCTGATCACTGCCGCAGTCTGCGTCTACCTGATCGGCTACCGCTTCTACAGCCGTATCATCGCGAGCAACATCTTCGCGCTCGATCCGACGCGGGCCACGCCCGCCGAGAGACTCGAGGACGGTCGCGATTATGTCCCTACGAACAAGTGGATCGTATTCGGCCACCACTTTGCGGCAATTGCCGGACCCGGACCACTGGTCGGACCGACACTCGCTGCGCAGTTCGGCTACCTTCCCGGCGCTCTCTGGATCCTGATCGGGGTCGTGCTGGGAGGAGCTGTGCAGGACCTCGTGATTCTGTGCGCCTCCGTCAGACGCGACGGCAAGTCGCTGGGGCAGATGGCCAGTGAGGAGATCGGTGCGATCGCGGGTACGACTGCACTGGTGTCCATTCTGGGAATCATGATCATCCTCATTGCGGTGCTCGCATTGGTGATAGTCAACGCACTCCGCGACAGTCCGTGGGGAACTGTCACGATCGGGCTCACGATTCCGATTGCTATGCTGATGGGAGCCTACCTGCGCTGGGTGCGACCCGGAGCGGTACTTCAGGCAACGATCGGAGGACTCATACTGCTGATCATATCGCTCTACATCGGCAAGTGGGTTGCACAATCTCCCACATGGGCACCGGTGTTCACACTGAGCGGTACAACGCTGTCGTTCTCCATCATGCTCTACGGCTTCTTCGCGTCAGTCCTACCGGTGTGGATGTTGCTCGCTCCACGCGACTATCTCTCTGCCTTTGTGAAAATAGGTGTCGTAGCCGCTCTTGGCCTCGGCATCCTCCTTGTACTGCCCGATCTTGAAATGCCCCCGGTCACGAAGTTCATCGATGGTACAGGACCTGTGTTCGCAGGCAAGTTGTTCCCATTCGTCTTCATAACCATCGCTTGCGGCGCAATCTCCGGTTTCCACTCCCTCATTGCCTCGGGCACCACTCCCAAGCTGCTCCGACGCGAGACCGATGCCCGTTTCATCGGATACGGCGCAATGCTGACTGAATCGCTGGTGGCCGTCATGGCGCTCATCGCGGCATGTGTGCTTACACCTGGTATCTATTTCGCGATCAACTCGCCGGCGGTAGCCATAGGAACAACGGCAGTCAGCGCCGCTGAGGCCATCAATGGCTGGGGGCTGTTCGCAACGATATCAGCGGCCGACCTGGAAGCACTTGCGCGTCAGGTCGGCGAAACGAGCCTGCTCTCCCGCACTGGAGGTGCCCCAAGCCTCGCAGTCGGTATGGCTCACCTCTTTTCGCAGGTACTGGGTGGCGATGAGGCCATGGCGCTGTGGTACCATTTCGCAATCATGTTCGAGGCGCTGTTCATTCTCACGACACTCGACGCAGGCACCCGGGTTGGACGTTTCATGCTTCAGGACCTGCTTGGCAACATTTACAAGCCGCTGAGTCGTGTGTCATGGTACCCAGCCGTGGTGTTCTGCTCGGCGTTGTTCGTGTTCATGTGGGGAACTTTCCTCTACCAGGGCGTGATGGACCCGCTTGGCGGTATCAACTCACTCTGGCCGCTCTTCGGTATCTCCAACCAGCTGCTAGCGGCCGTGGCGCTCTGCGTTGGTACCACGATCATCATCAAGATGGACAGGGTCAGGTATGCGTTTGTGACGATCCTGCCTCTCGCGTGGATCGTCACCATCACCATGAGCGCCGGTCTTGCGAAGATCTTCTCCGACGATCCAAAGCTGGGGTTTCTGTCGCACGCACGGATGTTGCAGGAACAGCTCACAAACGGGACGCTCCCGGCCACCATACCATCAGCGGCAGCAGCGCAGCGCATCATGTTCAACGATCGACTCGATGCTGCCGTTACGGCATTCTTCCTCGTTTCTGTAGTCGTGATACTTGCAGCCTCACTGCGCGAATGGGCTGCGGTGTTGTCAGGCCGCAGACATACAGGGACGACCGAGACAGCCTATCAGCTCACGCAGCTCACAGGCCCCTGAACCAAGCTCCGATTACTCACTGCAGCCAGACAACGCTGTGCACGTTTTCACCGCCTGCATTCTGTCCAAGCACCGAATGCGTAATATTCTCCTCCGTACTGCCGCCGCTGCCCGACGGATCATTGGCGTGCCCGACTATGACATCTATCTCGAGCACATGCGCCGCAGGCACCCGGAGTGCACTCCGCTGGGTCCCAGAGAATTTGAACACGAGCGTCTGGCTGACCGATACAGTCGACCAGGCGCGCGCTGCTGCTGACCGACTCAACCCACACTCCCATGTCGTTGCCAACGAACACGCTGTCACTCGCGACCCCGCTGGCCGCCACCATCATGGTATTTTTCGGTGTTGCAGGCATGGCGCTACCGTCAGCATCTCCTGAGGCACAATCAGCGCCGCCCGGCTCCTTCGAGTTCTCCATCCCCAACATGATGCGTGGACCAGAGCACTACGGTAATGAGCCGCAGGGGGTGTTCTGGAGCCCGGATGGGCAGTGGCTCTACTTCAGATGGACTCCTGCCGGCTCACCTTGGAATGCGCCGGCGAAACCTTATCGGGTGCGAGCCGTTGCCGGCGCCACTCCCGAATCGGTCAGCGATGCACTACTGGACAGCATGTCGGTGTATGCAGCGAGTGGTGCATTGAGCCGAGACCGCACCCGCAGGGCCGTGACGGTCCGGGGTGACCTCTACTTGATTACGACACTTACCGGGGCATTGCGCCGTCTGACCAGAACCACAGCCACAGAAAGCGACCCCAGATTCACAGCCGATGATCGCTCATTGATCTTTGTGCGTGATGGCAATGCGTATGTCATGGACATGGGTGCTGGCGATCTCCGGCAGCTCACCGACGTGCGCAGCGGGCCGGCGCCTCGCGAGCCTGAGCGAGCGACAGGGATGCGTGGTGCGCTCGAACGGCAGCAGATTGAGCTGTTCGATGTGGTCCGCGACCGGCAGAGCCGTGATTCTCTGCAGCGCAGAGAGCGGGACGCAGCCCGGGAACGCGCGATACCAGTTGTATACCTCCCAAACGGCGAGCGGCTTTCTTCACTGAGTGTATCACCATCGCTGGGATATGCCATCCTGACGACTGCTTCGGGGCCGACAGGCGGATTCGGAAGTGGCGGCCTCGCTGTAGTGAGCACCGGCGCTGCCACGGGTATCGCTGCCGGTGCCGATCAGCCACGCAGCACACAGATACCCAGCTACGTCACCGCAACTGGTTTCACCGAGGAGATCCCCTCGCGCACGAAAGTGGGTGATGTCACCGGTCGTTCGCGCGCATATCGCATGGATCTCGCCACCGGCAGACTCGATCCGCTGGGCGTGATTGCCAACACGCTGGACCGGCCCGCATCACAGATTCGGATTGCAGGCTGGAAAGCCGACGGATCCGCAGCCCTGCTCACCGCATCGACGCAGGACGCGAAGTGGCGTTACATAACCACCGTAGGCACGGCCTCTCAGGTGAATGTGGTGCATGCCCTCAACGACACTGCCTGGGTGGGCGGCCCATGCTCACAGTGCATGGGCTGGCTTCCAAACGGTCGTGTGTGGTACGCGAGCGAGACAAGTGGCTATGCACATCTCTACTCGGCCAATCAGGACGGCAGCGATATGCAGGCACTCACGGGTGGGAACTGGGAAGTCGAGAGAGTGGAGCTGTCCGATGACGGAACGTGGTTCCTCCTTCATACAAGCGAAGAGTCTCCATTCGTGAGACACGCGTACCGTATGGCCACCACCGGTGGCGCGCGTACGAAGCTCACCCGAGAACACGGCGGTCACAGCATCACGCCCAGTCCCGACGGCAAGCGTTTTGCCGACATCTATTCCGCGAGCAATCTGCCGCCAGAGCTCTACGTGGCTGGTGCCGATGGCAGCAATCTCACCCGCCTGACGATCTCCACATCAGAGACATTCCGTTCACGCAACTGGATAAGGCCTGCAATCGTGAAGATACCCGCCAGCGATGGCGTGGAGGTTCCCGCCCGCATCTACCGACCGCAGGATCTCGGGGCACAACCCAACGGAGCTGCAGTCATGTTCGTGCACGGTGCCGGCTATCTCCACAACGTGCATGACTTCTGGAGCAGCTACGCACGCGAGTACATGTTCAACCAGTTCCTCGCCAGCAAGGGCTATGTCGTGCTTGATGTGGACTATCGCGGAAGCGCAGGATATGGACGCGACTGGCGCACTGCCATCTATCGGTGGATGGGCGGTCGCGACCTTCAGGATCATGTTGATGCATCCAGATGGCTTCAGCAGGAGCATGGTATCGATCCTGAGAGGATCGGTCTGTACGGCGGCAGCTACGGCGGTTTCATGACGCTCATGGCGCTGTTCACCGCTCCCGGGTCGTTCGGAGCGGGTGCCGCACTACGGAGTGTGACCGACTGGGCACACTACAATCAGGGGTACACCAGCAATATCCTGAATCTCCCGCAGGACGATACAGTGGCCTACCGGCGTTCCTCGCCGATCTTTTTTGCGGAAGGTCTCGAAGATCCGCTGCTGATGGCGCATGGCATGGTTGACACGAACGTTCACTTCCAGGACATTGTGCGGCTCTCTCAGCGACTCATCGAGCTTGGCAAGACAGACTGGGAACTGGCCGTCTATCCGGCAGAGGACCACGGCTTCGAGCGCCCGGATTCGTGGACCGACGAATACCGACGGATATTCGGACTGTTCGAACGTACCATCGGTCCACGCGGCACCAAGGCAGCGAGGTGACATGATGGATGCGGGCCCGGATGCGATCGGCACACATCCGGGCGTACATCTGCTGACACGTAGCGGGAATACCGCGAAGCAAGCAAGCCGACGAAATATCAGTCGACGACCTCGAATGCCGGCATACCTGGCACGGTGGCGAAGAACCGCGCACGCTTTGCAGCAGTCGGGAAAGCACTGCTGTAGTGATCTCGCCATCGCGATATAAAGGTCTCGGCCCGGGACGATGGTACCATTGCCCAGACACTCCCGCCAAAACCGGCACCAAATGCACTGGCGGCATCTGCACCGAGTTCGCGGGCAGAACGTTGCAGGTCAATCGTCTCCGCGATCTGATTCCCCAGTGAGCGTTCCGCGGCGAGCTGGGAAGCATCGACAGCTGCGCCGAAAGCTTCAAGGTCTCCCCTTGCCAATGACTCGGCTGCCCGTGGCACCAGTACGAACGTCTCCTCGAAGAACTGGTCCAGCCTGGCCGTGAGGTGCAGTTCCGTGAAGTTATCATCGGCAGCCCCATTCACTGCTTTGACCAGAGCGACAGGAACCTCTTGGGGCGCCTCGCTGCCGGCAGCGGAAATAAACGCCTCCCGCAGCGTCTGCACCTGCTGGCCGGAGTACCTGTTCCATGCGTTCACCAGCCTGTGAATCGTGCGCGCTGCGCGATTGTAGCACTCAAGTGCATGTCCAGCGGTCTTGACTGCAACAACACCGCTCACGCCCACCACGAAGGAGCGATCGTCCGGCCATACCACTGTTCTTTCGTGCTGTGCCGGCATCCAGGAAAACACATCAAGCTGCGCTGGCGAACAGCAGAGGATCGCGGTCTGATCCT
>CAYSKN010000161.1:0-7269 GCA_964431565.1 uncultured Gemmatimonas sp. | reverse complement strand
ATCCTTGGTGGTGTCATTTTTCGTGAGCCGATCATCATCTCCAACATACCGCGCCTCGTACCACACTGGACCAAACCAATTGTGGTGGGGCGTCATGCGCATGGTGATCAGTACAAGGCGAGCGACTTCAAGGTGCCGGGCCCGGGTACGGTGACAATCACCTACACGCCGGCAGATGGCGGGGCGCCGATGGAGATGCAGGTCGCGAAGTTCGGAGAGGATGGCGGTGTCGCAATGGGCATGTACAACTTCAGCGATTCCATCCGCGATTTCGCAAGAGCGAGTTTCCGTTATGGACTGCAGCGTGGCTATCCGGTTTACCTTTCTACCAAGAACACCATACTCAAGGCCTACGATGGCCAGTTCAAGGATCTTTTCGAGGACGTATTCGACAGCGAGTTCAAGGCGGACTTCGACCAGGCAGGGATAAGCTACGAACATCGGCTTATCGATGACATGGTGGCATCCGCCCTCAAGTGGGAGGGCGGTTATGTATGGGCGTGCAAGAACTACGACGGTGACGTACAGTCGGACATCGTCGCTCAGGGTTTCGGATCGCTTGGGCTCATGACCTCGGTGCTCCTCACGCCGGATGGACGAACCATGGAGGCGGAAGCCGCACATGGTACTGTCACACGGCACTACCGGGAATATCAGAAGGGCAACAGGACATCGACCAATCCGATTGCCAGCATCTTCGCCTGGACTCGTGGTCTTATGCATCGAGGCAAACTCGATGGTACCCCGGACGTAATTCGCTTCGCAGAAACCGTTGAGACGGTCTGCATCGAGGCTGTGGAGGCGGGCGAGATGACGAAGGACCTAGCTCTGCTCATCTCGAAGGATACTCCGTACCTGTTTACGGAGGATTTTCTTGGTGCCATCGACCGGCGACTGCAGGCGAAGATGACCTGAGGCAGGTGAACCGGGCGAATCAGTACGGCGCTGCATGCTGATTCAACAGCGTTCAGCGCCGCACGTGCAGTCGTCAACGACAGTAAGGGTTCCGCTGTGCAGGCCTGTGGTGCATCGCCTCATACCTCACCGATGAGGACACAGGTACCTCAGTGCGACGTCTGCCAGCGATCCCTTGATGGCAGGTCCGTAGCCCGGGGTCTTGACTGTTCGATGCAGGCCTTCCTTGTGACCTGCATCGTCGGTGAAGTACCAGCTTTCCTTTGTGGCTGCCGTCTGCCTTGCACAATCGAACATTGCGACCGTGCGCGAACTGCGGAGTTGCTGACCACCGTTTCTGATGGGCGGCTCAAGCTTCACGCGTACCCTTGCGGTGACAATGTCATTGGCACGCGATACTGATCGCGTTTCGAGGAAAACGGCTGTGCCGACGGACGTCTTGCCGATCTCCTTGAGCGTCGTGGCCTGTGCACCAACTGGCACAGCCGATGCGAGCCAGAGGCACGTCACAACCATTCCGATGGATCTGCCGACTGGTTGCCTTCGCGAAATCACCACTCAATCCCTCCGTCGTGCTGTGGAATCGGGAACGAACTGAAAGGGAAGCTGCATCACCTGCGGCACGACCTTGCCAGAGCGTGTGGCCGGTATGAACTCCTGGAATTGCACGGCACGCCTCACGGGTTCGACGAAGAGACGGTGAGATGTCGTTACTGCGCTGAAGGTGTCCATCCTGGCACGCCCTGTGATATCGACCACGAATTCGGCCAGCACTTCACCACCAGCCTGTACGTCGAACAGCGAGTCCGGATAGACAGGCTTTATCAGCGATGAGGAGTCAGGTTTCGCCTGCATGTCCACCTCGCCGACAACGAACGCCTCATGCTGCTCAACCAGCCTCGCAATGAGTGCAGCCGGAGTGGGTTCGTCCTTTTTCCGCTTCTTCGGTCGTGTCTCTCCGTGTTTCGACCACAGGAGGATCGTCCCGCAGGCGCTGCTCATGCGCTGGTTACCGTGGAACTCCGGGGGCACCGATGCAGGTCCGCTGTATACTTCGATCCCTTCAAAAGTGCGGGGATCAAAGGCATCCAGGTCGACCTCGCCGGCGAATAGTGGTTGACCGTCCAGCCAGACCAGAGGGGCGCACATGCTGTTGCGAACCCTGAGCCGGTTGAGCATTCCATTGGACTCGATGCGCATCCCGGGAATGCCTCTGAATACGTCCGTCATGTTTCGCGCATTGCGGCGTTCCAGCTCAGAAGCGGTGAGGAAGCGGCCTCCACCGTTCGTCTGCATTCGCCTGTAGAACCCGCTCATCGGGCCATTGAGGTCGTGCCTGCCAAGTATACGCACCGCATCGAGTTCGATGACAATCCGTTCAAGGCCGAGCATGACACTTTCACCGCCCTCGCTGGTCACATGGACTGCAATCGAGTCGGGACGGAATCCTATGCGCCGGGCATACAGCCATCCGCTGCCTGTGGGGATGCTGTTGAACAGCACTCTGCCATCATCATCCGACTCACCGATGACGTGAGTGTACCGTCCATCCGTTTGCACTGCGAGGCGGACATACGCCCCGCCGACGGCCATTCCGTCGATGGTTGTGATAGCACCACTGAACTTCCCTGTGCCACTCGGGACCTGTCCATGACCCAGCGACGGGCACAACAAGATCCCTGCCAGCGCGAGGAAGGTCGCGAAATGGGGACGTGGGAGCAGATGAGAATGCATCGGCGACGCGGGCGTGAGTGATCCCTGCGGCTGACCACGACACGGACTAATGCTGAAAATCCACAGGAACGGCAAGCCATGAATCACCCGGACAGTCACCCGTCAGCCTGGGCGATGCCCCAGCGTAATATTGAAACAGAGGACACCATTACCAGTGGCTGCGTTCCGTTCCTTCAACAACCCAGCTTACGATGATCAGACCACTTCTTCGCGCGTTGCGGCAGCTGTTCATGCTGGTGTTTGTGACAGCCATTGCCGCCAAGGTGGCTGCGGCACAACCGGTCACCCGCCTTCTGCGTTCGCCAAGCGTGAGTGCGCAGTCAATCGTCTTTGCCTATGCCAACAATATCTGGGCGGTGGATCGTGGAGGAGGACACGCCAGGCGGCTTACCTCATTCCAGGGCATCACGCAGAACCCAAAGCTCTCACCCGACGGGCGTCTGGTGGCCTTCAGTGCGGAGTATGCCGGCAACACCGACGTGTATGTGGTGCCGGTGGATGGTGGGCAGCCCAGGCGGCTCACGTGGCATCCATCGGCGGATATCGTCCAGGGGTGGACACCTGACGGCATGTCGATTGTATTCGCATCTCCCCGTGCAACCTGGGCCCCCAGCGGTGTGCCGAGGTTCTGGACGATTCCGGTCGAAGGCGGCGTGGAAGTGGCAATGCCGATGCCCCGGGCGTATCAGGGCAAGATCTCTCCCGATGGCCGGCACGTTGCCTATCGGATGCCATCTTCGTGGGATGAGGAGCGCCGCAATTATCGCGGTGGCCAGAACAAGCCGATCTGGATTCTTGATCTCAGCACCTTCGCGCTCGACACTACCCCATTTGCCGGCACCAAGGAGATGGATCCGGTATGGGTTGGTGACGCCGTGTATTTCCTCTCGGATCGCGATGGTGTTTCGAATGTCTGGTCTTTCGATATCAAGTCCCGCGCGCTCCGGCAGATGACAACTTTCAGGGACTTCGATGTGAAGACCCTCGATGCATCCGGCGGCAGCGTCGTCTTTGAACAGGCCGGCTACATACACGAATTGGATGCCCTGACCGGCGCGCACCATGTGGTCAATATCATCGCCGCTGGCGATTTCCCGTGGATGATGCCGGAATGGAAGGACGTGAGTGCGCGCGCCACTGGGCTGGCTTTGTCAGCCACGGGCAGGCGAGCAGCGGTGGAAGCCAGGGGCGACATCTTCACGATTCCGGCGGAAAAGGGCGATGTCCGAAATCTCACCAGCAGCAGCGGGTCAGCGGAAATCGCGCCGCTGTGGTCTCCCGATGGCAAGTCTATCGCATGGTTCAGCGATCGATCGGGTGAATACCAGCTCGCCATCGCTCCGCAGGATGGAGTGGGGCCAGTGCGCGAGATTGCCCTGCCGGAACCAAGTCGACCGTACTCGCCTGCCTGGTCGCCGGATGGCAGGACGATTGCGTTCCAGGACACCCATTTCCGCGTCTGGCTGGTGGACGTCGCGAGCGGCAGGGCCAAGGTAGTGGCCAACGATCCATATTTCATGCTCGATCGTTCAATCGTGCCGGTGTGGAGTCCTGACTCGCGCTTCATAGCCTACCCGAAGCGCCTTCGGTCGCTCCTGCGTGCCATCTTCGTCTACGACGTGGCAAGCGGCAACGAGCGTCAGCTCACCGACGGGATGGCCGACGCAACCAGCCCGGCATGGGATGCCAGTGGCAAGTACCTCTGGTTTCTGGCCTCCACCAACTTCGCGCTGAACTCGTCCCTGCTCGACATGTCGAAATTCGATCGACCCGATGTGCGGGCACTTTACTTGGCGGTGCTGAGCAGGACAGAAGTGTCACCACTGCTCACTGAGAGTGACGACGAACCTGTTGGTGGCCGGGACAGCACGCGCGGTGGCACCGGGGATGCCGCACATACGCGCAACAGCGACTCAACTGGTGCGACCGCCTCACAGGTCCGCATTGATTTCGATGGAATTGCGCAGCGCATCATTGCGGTGCAGGGAGTCGTTGAACGCGACTATCGTGAACTTCACTCTGGGCCTGCTGGCACGGTATTCTTTCTTGAGCCTATACCGCCCACCGGCACCGCAGATGGTCAGCAAGGAGGTCAGGGAGGCGGCAGCACGCTGCACCGCTATCAGTTATCCCAGCGTCGGGCAGTTCCTTTTGCGCAGGGAGTGGCTCTCTACACAGTCAGTGGGGACGGTAAGAAGCTTCTCTACCGGTCAGCGGGTGCGAGCGGCGGTTTCTTTCTTGTCGACGCCGACAGGGCAGTGCCTCAGGTGGGCGTGGGTCGCCTCAATGCAACACTCCGCGCCCATGTCGACCCCAAGGCGGAGTTCCGGCAGATCTTCAACGAGGGATGGCGCAATCAGCGCAACAACCTGTACGTGAAGAACATGCAGGGCACCGACTGGCCTGCGATGAAGCGCATGTACGAACCGCTGCTCGAGTATGTCAATCACAGGGCAGACCTCAATTACCTGCTTGACAACATGGGTGCCGAGATAGCCATTGGTCACTCGTACGTACGCGGTGGCGATATGCCTCCGGTACCTGCCACCACTGGTGGCCTCCTTGGTGCCGATTTTTCCATCGGGAACGGCCGCTATCGTCTTGCCCGCATCTATGACAGCGAGAGCTGGAATCCCGAGCTCAGGGCGCCTCTGGTGATGCCGGGTGTGCCCGTCAGCACAGGAGACTACATCCTGGCCATCAATGGTCAGGAGCTGCTGGCTCCTGACAACATCCATCGCCTGCTGGATGGTACCGCAAACAAGCAGACGGTACTTACCATCAATTCACGCCCTGACATGCAGGGCGCACGGCAGATAACGGTCGTTCCGGTGGCCAGCGAGCAGGGGCTGCGCACCCGCGCCTGGGTCGAGCACAATCGCCGCCTGGTTGATTCCCTTTCGGGAGGGAGGCTCGCATACGTCTACCTCCCCAACACCGGTCAGCCCGGCTATGCCAGTTTCAACAGATACTATTTTGCCCAGCAGGACCGCCTTGGTGTGGTACTCGACGAGCGCTATAACGGCGGTGGTTCGGTGGCCGACTACATAATCGACCTGCTCGGCCGCGATTACGACGGCTACTTCAACAATCCTGTTGGTGAGCGCTACCCGTATACCAGCCCGGCCAACGGAATCTGGGGACCGAAGGTCATGATCGTCAACGAGATGGCTGGTTCGGGCGGCGATCTCATGCCATACATGTTCAAGTACCGCAAGCTTGGGGCTCTGGTGGGAACACGCACATGGGGAGGTCTCGTGGCAACAAGCGATACACCTCCGTTCGTAGATGGCGGGTCGATGATTGCACCGCGCTTCGGTTTCTTTGCGCGGGACGGTCGCTTCGCTGTGGAGAACGAGGGCGTGCCTCCGGATATCGAGGTGGAGAACTTTCCGCGTGACGTGATAGACGGACGGGATCCACAGCTTGAGCGTGCCGTTCAGGAGGCAACGCGCCTGCTCGGCGTGTGGAAGAACGAGCGTGCGACCAGGGAACCGGCTCCGCCTACCTGGGGACGCCGCAAGCCTTGAGCTGGCGGGCACCGTCATGAGTCTTGGAACATGACGTTGCCAACTGCACGCATCTCAACCGCGAACTGTACGGGAGGGGATCGGTCGTGGTATCGGTCCCCTGTGTGATCGTCACCGTCAGCGGCCTCGTGTTGCAGGACAAGAGCGAAGTGGCCGGGTTCAGGCGGCCCGGCATATGAGCGATCGGTTGAAGCTGTTCGTGCATGCTGCGAACGAAAGTTTCAGATCCGGCGCTCTCGATACCACCTTTTCGAATGCGCAGGGTTCACATCTCGCATTCACTACTGCGGTTTCGATCGCTGTCTGCGTACTCTCGGGTAGCCGCCTTATCCTGCTCCGAAGGAGAATTGTGAGGAGGCATGGTCTATTGACAGCATCCCCGACCTGCCATACCCTCTGCACAATGCAGTTTCTCGGGCCCTCCTCAATGATTGTGGCTGTGTGTTGATGGGTGAGGCCGTGACGAGAACGGGTAGTGTGTGGTTGTGTTTGTGTACAGCGATGTTGCTGCCTGCTCCGATTCCCTCCACTCTCACTGGATACGTCATCCATTGTCTCGCCTGATGAAGGGGTGTGATGACGACACCGCCTTCATTCGTACTTTCTGAGGTAGACGCTTCCAGTTGTGTGACTCATGGTACCGTGCCGTGGTGACATATCCTCAACGGGGGCGAAACCGGTGTGCGATGACCGACCGTACGGGGTCGGTCGGTATTTGATCCTGATCTGGGGAGTAACGAGATGCGATTGAACGTGTACGCTTCGTTGATCCTTGGTGAGTCTGGAGGCTCACCATTAATCGCCCACCAGCCTCGTTTTCCGCGGTCTTGGTTGATTGCGTGGCTATCGGTTCTTGTCGCCGGTATCGGGTTGCTTGCCCCATCATGGGTGCAGGCACAAGGCACCGGGGGTACCGTCATCGGTATTGTCACGGACGCTGCCACTGGGCAGCCGATCCAGCAGGCCCGAGTCCTGGTATCAGGAACGCAGGTTGGAACGTTAACGGCGGAGAACGGACGCTTTTCACTCAGAATACCAACCGTCGGCACTGTAACTCTGGATATTAGCCGAATCGGCTATACTGAGCAGA
>CAYSKN010000160.1:0-7304 GCA_964431565.1 uncultured Gemmatimonas sp. | reverse complement strand
CATGCCCCTCATACAGATGGAAACGACCGGATAGAACCGCGACCGGGCAGTCAGCCAGCCACCCCACCACCAACAGCCCGGAGTGACCTTCAACCGAAACAGACGGAAAACCCGGGAGTTCGGAGTACGGTATGCGAACGGCGCCAATCACATGCTCGGCAAGCCCACCAAGTCCGGAACCGAGTATGATACCGCAGCGCGGCCTGACCATGCCGGGTGCAGAATGCATGACCTGATCCGCTGCAGCGCTTGCCTCCGTTGCCCCACTCAGCACGTCCTATGTCTCATACATGGCCGTGATACTGACCCGTTGACCCACAGCGGTCGAGATCCCGATGAACGGACGCCCCAGTGTCCTTGCGCCACGTAGCGCCCTACCCAGACACCACAGCGCTGCGGACACGAGCTGGCTAGGCTTGTCGCCACCTGTAGTTCTGCGCGACCCGAAAAAGCACCGGGAGCATCCATGCCGATGTTCAGGAGGGGTCGGCAGCATGGTCATGGGTTCTCTCGCGTACCGGCACCACGCGATAAATGGCTCCGTTCACGACTGCCTCCATGGCATCAACTGGCAATCCACGGCTATCGGTCAGGCGTGCCCTGCCGGCTTCGATACCTGCTGCCATCTCCGGTATCAACAGACGGACAGCATCCAATGCAACCGAACCTGAGGGAAGGTTCACCGCGAGCTCATTGACGAAGGCACGGATCTGGTCACTTGACATGACGGATTACCGGAAGAGCGATATGAAGCCGTTGCGATCGGAACTGCCACGCTGCCCTTCGGGCAGCGTTGTCTGAGGTGTACCCTTCTCCTGGTACGGACCTTTCTGATACCATGGCTTGACTCATTGTCCCCTCTGATTGAAACCACTGATCATCGGTATCGCGGGCGGTACCGAATCCGGAAAGTCCACAGTGACACGCAAGATGGCCGAGTCTCTTCCCTCCATCTCGGTGGCGTCCATCGAGACGGATACATAATACAAAGGACTTTCGGCCTCTTACGCTCGAGGAACTCGAAAAGTTCAATTGGGATCATTCCGAATCATTCGGCATTGAACTGTTGTCGGCACACATGGCAGGGTTGGCAAGGAGTGAACCGATAGAAATGCCGCCCTACGACCAGGTCAGCCATTCAGTCTCGACCCAGAGCTGTCGCATTGAGCCAGCTGAGGTGGTGGTCATTGATGGCACCGTGGCGCTCGTGGATCCGACGGTGGGGACACAGTGCGATGCGAAGGTCTTTCTCGAAGTGGACGCCGATATACGCATCATCCGACGCATCGGGCGGGATATGGCGCTGCGATGCCGATCACTGTATTCGGAACTCGATCAATACCTCACAACCGTGCGTCCGATGCACCTGCAGTTTGTGGAGCCCGGCAAGCGCCGTGTTGACGCGATCGTTCTGCGCGGAGAAAGCAATACTGCCGCTATCGAGGTTATCGTGGCACCGATACAACGCTGCCTTCAGCAGCGCGCGGTCAAGCGAGCCTACTCGATCTGACGGCGGGCACGGCGTCCGCCAAAGGCCTCCCCCACTAACCACGGGAGAACGACTCTGGCCGGTCCCTCGACGGGAAGGACAGATGGCCCCCTCGGTTGACCGTCCATAGTCGTATTCACCAGGATCACCGTTGCGCCATGCGATGCCGCCATCCGGGGAAGCGAAGCCGCTGGCTCCACGATACCTGAGGTGCCAACCGACAGGAATACATCGCAGGCCAGCGCGGCGTGCCGTGCAACCGCCAACATGCTATCCGTCAATTGCTCCCCGAACCATACCACGTCGGGCCTCATGAGAGCTCCGCACGCCGGACAGCGAGGAGGATCTAGCGCCTCCTCTTCAGGCACCATCGTGCTCCCGGGGCAACCCTCACTGCAACGCATGTGCATCAGCGAACCGTGAAGGCGGTTCAGCCTATCAAGGCCGGCTCTCTCGTGAAGATCATCAACGTTCTGCGTTACAACGGTACAGTGCCCGACCTGGGTGGAGAGCTTGGTTATGGCCGCGTGTCCGGAATTGGGTTCGGCCGCCCGCACCATGGTGCGACGCATTGCATACCACTGCCAGACCAGCTTCGGATTCCTGGCGAAGGCGTCGGCGGTCGCCAGTTCCACCGACGAATACCTGGCCCGGAGACCTGCCTCTGCCTCCCTGAACGTAGGTATACCGCTTTCGGCCGATATGCCCTCACCAGTGAGCACACAGACGTTCTCGGCAGCCCGCAGCATCCTGGCGGCTACCGTCAATGCCTCAGCCCTGGTTCGGGGATCGGTCGCGGGCGCGGACACCACGCGAGGTGAAGACCTTGTGAAATCCCGTGACACCACCATGACACCGCGACTATATCATCCCGTAGGGCTCTGCACCAGACTCACGCCGGTCAGCATCGCTCTTCCGGCGGTCCCCTGTCTATGTTGCGGAGGTCAACAGGATTCCCGGAAACTACGCGCAGCCGCACTCCAACGGCCAGGCCATGCCCGCTACTCCAGACGTCAATGACGTACGGATAGCCGCGATCGATATCGGCTCCAACTCCGTGCGGCAGTTTGTTGCGGATGTCTCACCCCTCGGTCGCATACATGTCGTCGACGAGATGAAGACCATGCCTCGCCTGGGCAAGGGACTGGAATCCACCGGTCGACTGTCGGCTGGTGCGATTGATGCGGCTGTATCCGCAGTTCAGCGAATGGTTTCCGTGGCTGACCAGCTCGGTGCCATCCGGATCGTCATCGTAGCAACGAGCGCAGTACGTGACGCATCCAATTCCGTCGATTTCACCTCACGGCTTACCGAGACAACCGGTCATCCTGTGCGTGTGCTGAGTGGCGAAGAAGAGGCTCTGCTCTCGTTCAGCAGTGCACAGGCACATTTTGATATCGGTACCGGTCGTGCAGTAGTAATGGATATTGGCGGTGGGTCACTCGAGCTGGTCCTGGCCAGAGACGGACTCATCGAACGCATGGCCTCCCTGCCATACGGTGCCCTGCGCCTCACCGAGCGATTCCTCGCGAGCGGTATCCGATCACGCCGTGTGCGTACGCTCCGCAAGCATGTACGCGCCGGTATCAAGGAGGCTCTCCCAGTGAAGGACTGGCGCGGAGCGATCGTGATAGGCGCGGGAGGTACGTTCACCAATCTTGCCGGTATGGTGCTCGCAAGGCATCGCATGCTGGTTCGGTCTCCCCACGGCACCCGCGTGAGTCGAGTGGAACTGGAACACATCCTGGAATGGCTGCAGAGCCTCAGCAGCGAGGAGCGTCAGTGCGTAGCCGGCCTCAACCCGGCTCGCTCTGACATTATCGTCGCAGGCATGGCAGTAGCTGCGGAGGTTCTTGCACGTTTCGATCCGCGTGATCTGCTTGTATCCGGCTACGGAATTCGTGAGGGATTGCTGCTCGAGGCCGCACATCTCACCCCCACCGCCGCCGGGCCTGGTCCGGTCCGTGAGCGCTCGATAGGCGAATTCGCCGAACGCTGCCGTCACGACAGGCCTCACGCACAACATGTCCGGACGTTGGCACTGCAGCTCTTTGATGCACTTGTCCCACGTCTGAATCTCACGGACAGTGATCGTGGCATCCTCGCCGATGCCGCCCTGCTGCATGATGTAGGTCACCACATCAGCTACGAGAAGCATCACAAGCACTCGTTCCATCTGATCTCGCATGCCGAGCTGCTCGGAGTCACACCAACGGAGCAGATCCTTATTGCGCACGTGGCGCGCTATCATCGTGGCCCTCCTCCCAAGTTGACGCACCGCGCGTTCGGCCAGCTCGAGCGTCACTTGCGGGACCGCATAGTCAGACTGTCGGCTCTGCTTCGATTTGCCGATGGCCTCGATCGCGGACACCTAAGTGCGGTAGCCGCCATCACACTGAACTGGACCCCGGATTCGCTGCAGGTGACCACGCATGGAGCGGGATGCGCCACCAATGTCCGTCTGGAATGCTGGGGAGCAAGTCGCAAGCGGCAGTTGCTGGAGCAGGTGCTGGCCTGCCGAATATCTGTTCACACTCCAGACGGTGTGCCGGTTGATGCTGAAGACACAATGGGGAGCGCGTGACGAGCCGGAGAGATACCCTCCCGGCCCACAGCGCGGAGCATCCCGTTCACTGAAGCGTCACTGCGTGCGCGGTCGTTGCGCTAGAGCCGGCGACGGCCGGCGGATCCATCAGCGCTCCCCCACGGATCCAGCATCAGTATCGTTTGTGTTGCACGTTGAGGCTCGCTACCAGGTGTGCGACGCCGGTACCGTCCATCTGAACCAAGTTCCCACGCCTGTCGATTGTCCGCCAGACATGTCTCAAGAACATACTGGATCCCTGTATGCAACGTCCTGCTCTCGACCGGTGCCATCACCTCTACGCGTCTGTCGAAATTACGAGGCATCCAGTCGGCCGAGCTTATGTAGTACTCGGGCGCACCGGCATTGGCAAAATGTAGAATACGCGAGTGCTCGAGGAATCGACCGATGATGCTGATGACGCGTATGTTCTCACTCGTATCCGGAATACCCGGTAAGAGACAGCATATTCCGCGCACGATGAGGTCGATCGTCACTCCGGCGCCGGACGCACGATAGAGCGCCGCGATGATGTCTGGATCCACAAGCGCGTTCATCTTGGCGATGATACGTCCACCACGACCGGCCGTGGCGTGGTCGGTCTCCCGATTGATCAACTCCAGCGTACGGGACCGCAGATCACCCGGGGCAACGACTATGCGGCGATAACGTTTCTGCCGTGAAACTCCCGTGAGCGAGTTGAACAGATCAGACAGGTCTGCACCAATCAGAGGATTGCAGGTGAACAAACCAACATCAGTATAAAGGCGCGCCGTTCTGGAGTTGTAATTGCCCGTGCCGATATGGACGTACCGGCGAAGGCCATCGGAGTCACGTCGTACAACAAGCACCGTCTTCGCGTGGGTCTTCAGACCCGGCAATCCATATGCTACGTGGATTCCGTTGTTCTCCATGTTGCGGGCGAAATTGATATTGCTCGCTTCATCGAACCGAGCCTGCAGTTCGACGAGGATTGCTACCTGCTTGCCCGCCTCGGCTGCCTCGGTCAGCGCCCGTTCGATCGCCATATCGCCCGTAGTGCGATAGAGAGTCATCTTGATGGCAAGCACTTGGGGATCACTCGCAGCCGCCTGCAGGAACGACTCCACAGATGCATCGAACGACTCATAGGGATGGTGAACTATGACATCCCGTTCACGGATCATGTCGAAGATGCTTCTGCCGTCCCGGAACGCCTGGGGCACCAGCGGCACATGTTGGGCGTCGCGAAGCCCGGGGATGTCCAGCGCCGCCAGTTGCAGCAGATCACCGAGTTCAAGTAACTCGTCCTGATCGTGGACGTCGCGTGCTTCGATGGTAGTGACACCTCGAGTTTCGCTCTCACTCAGTTCATGGAGCAGGAGTTCACGCATGGATCGTGGCATGTCGCTCTGCACCTCGAGGCGCACCACCTCACCAAAGCGGCGCTGGAGCACACGCTCCTCGATGGTCTCGAGAAGGTCCTCGGGTTGCTCGATCTGACCCAGATCCAGGTCCGAGTATCTGGTAATACGGAAGGCGAACCAGTGCCTCACCTCCATACCCGGAAACAGCCAACCGAGGTGTTCACCGATAACTCGCTCCAGAGAGACGAAGCGGCCGGTACGACCGGTGGAAACCCAGCGGCTCAACGATCGCGGTACCTTGACTCTTGCGAAATGACCCTCGCCCGTCTCCGGATCCTGAACCTCCACCGCCAGCGACAATGAGAGATTTGAGATATAGGGGAACGGATGTCCCGGATCCACCGCCAGCGGGGTCAGCACCGGAAACACCTGCTCCTCGAAGAACAAAGTCAGGTGTTGCCGCTCATCATCGTCTGTTTCCTCGAGGGAGAGCAGTGCCAACCCATGCTCAGCCAGCCGGGGCAGCAATATCCGCTTCAGTGCGACATTGCGTCGTGCAATCAGGCTCTTTACCCCCTCACGAATCGCCTCGAGCTGTTCAGTCGGCGACAGCGTATCGGGCGGGTATTGTACGGCACCAACGGCGACCTTGCGCCGCAGTCCCGCCACCCTGACCATGTAGAACTCGTCGAGATTGGTACTGAAAATCGCGAGAAACTTGAGCCGCTCAAGCAACGGAACGCGCTCATCGAGTGCCTCTTCCAGTACCCGTTCATTGAAGGCGAGCCAGGACAGCTCGCGGTTCAGATACGGCATTGTCGAGGATGTAGGAGAACCCATTCGTAACCCCAGTGTCTGAGGTGAATCCCCCGACCGATCAGTGCGGAGCCGCGATAGCGAGCAGTCTGTAGGACAGAGCCGCGATCAGTGCACTGGCCGGAATCGTGATTACCCATGCCCAGACGATCCGACCTGCCAGTCCCCAGCGAACAGCAGACAGTCGATTGGTTGCACCAACGCCCACTATGGATCCTGTGATGGTGTGCGTGGTGCTGACCGGGATACCCAGTTTGGATGCAGCGAGTATCACGACCGCGCCACCTGCCTCCGCACAGAACCCTCCCACCGGTCGCAGCCTGGTGATGCGTGTGCCCATGGTATGGACAATACGCCATCCTCCGAACAGCGTGCCAAGCGAGATCATGGTGTACGCACTGATTTCCACCCAGACGGGAATATGATCGAGTGATGTGACGTGCAGGTGAGCCAGCCAACCGGTTTCGCCGGCGAAGACCGCCTGCGAAGCTACCAGCAGACCAACAATGATACCCATTGTCTTCTGCGCATCGTTGCCACCGTGTGCCAGCGAAAGCAATGCCGAGCTGCTGAGCTGCAACACCCGGAACCACTTCTCCACGCGGCTATTTGCGACTCTTCCGAACACGTTGAAAACCAGCACCATGAGCAGGAATCCCATGAATGCACCAAACATCGGAGACAGAGCAATGGCAGACAGCGTCTCGATCCACTTGGGACCCCACAGAATCGCCCCAATACCAGCCTTAGCCACAGCAGCGCCGGCGTAACCGCCAATCAGGGCGTGAGACGAACTGGATGGTATGCCGAACCACCAGGTGATGAGGTTCCAGGTGATGGCGCCCAGAAGACCACCAAGAATGACATTGGCATCGACGATACTCAGATCGATGAAACCGGCGGCAACCGATCTTGCAACCGCCGTCCCAACAAAGAAAAGTGCCGAGAAGTTGAACGTGGCTGCCCAGATCACCGCCGCGAGTGGACTCAGTACCCGTGTGCCGACGATCGTTGCGATGGAATTGGCGGAGTCGTGGAAGCCGTTGATGAAATCGAAAGCCAGAGCAAC
>CAYSKN010000159.1:1315-7412 GCA_964431565.1 uncultured Gemmatimonas sp. | reverse complement strand
GCAAGGTGAAGTGGTTCAACGATGCCAAGGGCTTTGGTTTCATCACGCCTGATGATGGCTCGAAGGATTGCTTCGTCCACCACTCGGCGATTCAGGGTGGCGGTTTTCGGACCCTGGCGGAGGGTGAGCGTGTCGAATTCGATATCGTTCAGGGACAGAAGGGTCCGGCCGCGGAGCAGGTGACGAAGGTTCGCGCCTGAGTCGCCGCTTGGCGATCAAAGACGGGCCACCGGTTCCTGACCGGTGGCCCGTCTTGTTGGCAGTGTCACTCCCGGTCTATCGCACCGATTTCAACACCCCAGAGAGCGAACCGTCCCCGGCCAGCTCCTGTATGCGTTTTTCCGCACGCGGAAATATGTCCGCTGCATCTGCACGAAAACGGGTGTAGAGATCTCTGAGATCCTCGCGCGACAACTGGCGATCCTGCGCGTAGTAGCGGTCGGCCACGTGGCCCAGAGCATAGGTAGTGCTGAAGGTGATGGCAGCCCCCGAGGCCAACCCTGCGATCGATCCAACAGCACCCCCAAGAATTCCTCCCGTGAGACCTCCGAACATACGTCGGACCGCCTTCTCGAGTACCTGTGCTGCCGCACCCAGACCGAAGGTCGCAGCAAGATCTTTCACCTGTGCTGTATCGAGCTGCTGGCCATGAGCTTGACCGATGTGGTGTACCAGGCGGAGCTGAAGCGGAAGGATCCCGATATTGGCCAACCGGTCGGGCAGGATTTCCAGAGCCGCCGTCAGCATGGCCTGATCGAGAATGTACTGATCCATTTCGGTGGCTGGCCCGTTTCGACCGGGGGCGGGATCATCCGCAGCACGGTTCACCTCTGCAATGGTATCCGCGGCTGAGGTGACATCCGCGCTGACGAGCGCGGCAAGTTCGCGCAGGAACGTGGCTTCACTGGGGCTGATCCAGCCATCGGCATAGCAGACCGCGGTGGCGGTGTCGTACGCTACCTGTCGGGCTTCAGGGGTGGAAAGGGAGGTAGCCAACGATGCCACGTCCCGTTCGCCTGCATGAGCGCTGCGAATGACCTCATCGGCATTGCCCAGACCCAGCACCTCCGCTGCCCTGGCGATCTCAGCCCGCTCGGTACCGTCGTGCTCACCATCGGCCAGCGAAGCGAGCGTAGCGATTGTCAGAATCGCGGTGGCGTCATTGTGCGTCATGAGATCAACGGTCGGACGGGACGGGATGATAACTGGCAGTGGAGGTCAGACTGGTCGTACCGATTTATTGCGTAACCGCTGGGCGACAGCCACCATGACCGGCAATGCGACCTCGCCGTCCATCCGTCCGCGGGTATTGAGGCCAACATCGGAATTCACCCGCAGCAGCTCCGGCCCAGCGCCTCAAACGTTCTTTCGGGCAATGCGAGCATCTCCTCCACAAAGCTACACGAGGCGAGTGGATGTCGTACAGACTGAGGTCGATGCCTTACGGGATATCAATGCGGTCGCTGTTTACGCCTGCCAGTTTCGTGCGCACAGTTCACGTGCAGTGCCGTGGAGGTCCTCTGCGCACGTATCGCCATTACCAATGGCTTTCCGGTGCACGCTTGAGTTCGTGTTGTGCGCTCATGCACGGGAAGCCCGGACTCATCACGTTCGCTGCCTTGTGTTTCTCCCGAACGAAGTGATGAAACCTGCAGAAATGATGAGGTGATTACACCCGACACCTGCACGATACGTTCCTCCTGTGACCGATCAATCCGGTCTGTGCGGCTGCGGAATCAGATGTGGCACTCATCAATGCGATATGTACAATCCGTTTTCAGTGGTAATCATGACTGTGAATGTGATTCTCCCCGGCCTTGAGCCTGATTGCGCGGAACCTTGCTGCGCGGACATTCACGACGCCGTTCTCCAGCTGCAGTACGCCACGGATGAGAAGCAGCGGATTGTTGGATATGATACCTGCATTGGATTCGAAACGGTGTGGAGTCACTATGATGTTGATCATACCGGTTTCGTCCTCTAGCGTGAGGAACACGAACCCCCGGGCAGTCGAGGGGCGCTGGCGGCAGATTACTACACCTGCCACGGCCACGGCTTCTCCATTGCTGCAGTGGGTGAAGGTATCCCGGATGGTGCGCACTCCATTGGGTGCAAGAATGGGGCGCGCGTGCTTCATGGGATGCCCCGCGAGTGAAACGCCGGTCATTCGGCAGTCGGCTTCGGTCAGGTCAACCGGTGTGCACGTGCCAAGTGATGCGGGCGGCAGAGACGACCGCTTTGGGGACAGTGGAAGCTCCGGTTGTCTTGTCATGGCCAGTATTTCCCACAAGGCAACCTGCCGCCTGCGCTCGGGCGACTCATGTGCGAACATACCGTCAAGCGCACCGGATTCCGCGAGTGCACGCCATGTCCGCCTGTCGAGATTCATCCGCCGTACGGCATCATCGACATTTCTGAACGGACCGTCGGCCAGTGCTGTCTCAAGTACGTGGCGGGCTCTTGGTCCAAGATTGCGTATCAGGCGCAGCCCCAGCCGGACGGCCACCCTGTTGTCGTCCTGTGACGTGCTGCCGGGAGCATATTCCGTCCGATTTACGAGGTCATGAGTGGAACCCCACTGGATTGTGCCGTCGTTCGGCATGAGCGTACGCCCGTTGGACAGTTCAAGTGAGTGATCCCAACCACTCCTGGTGAGATCAATCGGACGGACCTCGACTCCGTGGCGTCTCGCATCCTCGATGAGTGTACCCGGCGAGTAGAATCCCATGGGCTGGGCGTTGAGCGTGGCACATAGGTATTCGGGTGCGTAGTAGTGGCGAAGCCAGGCGGTTGAGTACACAATGAGGGCAAAGCTGGCTGCATGACTTTCGGGGAAGCCGTAGTCGGCAAAGCCGCCGATCTGTCGGCAGATGCGATCGATGGTTGCGTCGGGGATGCCGTTGTGGCGCATACCGTCGCGCAGTTGCACCTCGATCCTGGCCATGCGTGTCCGGGAGCGCTTGTGCCCCATGGTCTGACGCAGTTTGTCTGCCTGGTGAGGCGTAAAACCTGCCAGTCTGATGGCAACCTGCATACCCTGTTCCTGGAAGAGCGGAACGCCGAGGGTGCGTTCGAGAACATCCTCCACCCATGGATGCAGGTACTCTACCGGCTCAATACCAGCGCGTCTTCTCAGATACGGATGTACCATCTGTCCCTGAAGTGGTCCAGGGCGTATGAGTGCCACTTCTATCACCAGATCGTAGAAGCAGCGTGGTCTGAGTCGTGGCAATGTGTTCATCTGGGCACGGCTTTCGATCTGGAAGACACCCACCGTATCAGCCCTGCACATGTCGTCATACACGGCGGGGTCGTCCATGTTGAAGTGCGCGAGGTCGAGATGCATACCCTGTGTGTAACGGATATAGCGCAGGCAATCCTGTACCACAGTGAGCATGCCGAGGCCAAGCAGGTCTACCTTGAACATTCCCATGGGCCCCAGATCGTCTTTCTCCCACTGGATGACAGTGCGGTCGGCCATAGACGCGGGCTCGATCGGCACCAGTGAACCGAGAGGTTCATCTGAAAGCACGAATCCACCCACGTGGATGGAGCGATGCCGCGGCAGTTCGTGCAGACCTCTGATGATCGATGGCAGTTGCTGTACGCGCGGATCGGACGGGTCGAATCCGGCCGCTTTCAGACGATCGCGCCCTTCGCGGGTTTCGAAATTGTCGGCTGTGACGCTTGCACTGCGCCGGTCGCTGATTGAGGCCAGTGCATCGCCCTGCTGCGTTGAGAGTCCAAGCACGCGGGCTGCGTCACGCGCTGCACTGCGCCCTCCCCAGGTGATCTGCTCACATACCATCGCGGCATGCTCCCGTCCGTACCGGTTGTAGACATGCTGCAGCACCCGCTCCCGGTCGCGATGGGAGATATCGATATCTATATCGGGCGCCTCATGTCGCCCTTCACTCAGAAATCTCTCGAACAGCAACCCAAGGTAGATTGGATCGACGGCAGTGATGCCAAGACAGTAGCAGACTGCAGAACTGGCCGCGGATCCACGGCCCTGACACAGGATGCCCTCGGCACGGGCAAAGCGGACAATACCCCAGACGATGAGAAAGAAACCCGCATACCCCTTCCTGCCAATGAATGCGAGTTCGTGCTCAAGCTGTCCGCGTTGCGTGTCTGTCAGGATGGCTCCCCATCGTTCGGTGGCGCCAGTATACACAAGCTCCGCGAGATACTCATCTGCATTCAAGCCGGGGGGCGTGGGATACGGCGGCATCGTGGGCCTGAGCTGGGAAAGACGGAATGTGCATCTGTCTGCGATGCCGATTGTTGCCAGCACACCTTCCTCTGCACCGCTCCAGCGCTGATAGATACGCTGCGGACTCTTGAGTGCCCACTCCGCATTGGGGCGGAGTCGGGTCCCCATCTCGTCGAGCGTGCGCCCGTGGCGGAGCGCGCTCAATGTGTCGTGCACGATACGCCGGGAGGATTCTGCGTAATGCACGTCATTGGTAACCACCCAGGGAACGCCAAGACTGCTGGCCAATGGACGCAATTGTTCCACCAGCGCCCGTTCTTCCGGCAGGCGATGATCCCAGCATTCGACAGCCAGATGCTCTCCGAATACATCGCGCAGTTCGCCCGCTGCGGTCCATGCTTCAGTCGTACGCCCTTCAGCGAGCAGTTGTGGTATCCAGCCTCGCATGCAGCCGGTGAGCGCCGTGAGACCCTCTGCGTGACCAGTCACCAGCGCCCATGGCACGCTGGGGCGCCCCCGTTCGCGGTCCATACGTGCACGAGTGATGAGCGTAGAGATGTTGCGGTATCCGTCGCTGGTCTCTGCAAGCAGCACGAGATGTGTCGGACGGTCCCCGCCGCGCCCGTCGAGGTGCGGCATACGCACGGTGAGCTCGGCACCGATGATACATGTGAAGTCATACTCGCTGCCGGCAACGCTGAAGCGGACAGCGCCTCCGAGATCGTCGTGATCCGTCAGTGCGAGAGAGTGATAGCCAAGTACCGCTGCCCGTGCGACGATTTCCTCCGGGATCGATGCACCATCGAGGAGGGAGAACGCTGAGTGACAATGCAGTTCAGCATATTGTCCGGTGCAATGACTGCGATCCGATGTCAATGCATGGCAAGGCGTGCCGGAGGTCATGAGTGTACAGTCGGTTCAGTCATACCACCCTTGCACATACCAGCGCATGTCTTCACGGTAGAGCAACAGCTCGCCGTCACTGTCGGAAAAGCAGCGCCAATAATCACGTGCGTACCGATCGCCGCGCCACCAGTCTCCGCTCAATCTCTCCGGCCCCTGTGCGGAGGTGATCGTGATCCGACGCCTGCGCCACCAGACCGTATCAGGATCGCCATGGAGAGTTGCAACCTTTACCGGCTCGGGAGCGGCGAGCAGTCGCAGCACGGGCTGCGGCAGGTCAATCGGCTTAAGGTGGGGATGGGAATGTTGCGACAATGATGGAAGTGGCGCTGCTGCCAGCGTCATGGCATCGGCGGGAGTCCAGGCGCCTGTATCTTCTGTCCTGTGCGTATCCCGTGCTTCGGGGTGGACGACCACATCGCCGCGCTGATCCGGATCCAGAACTGAACGGAGGCGGGCAAGGACCGCCTCTGCGTTCATTGCCTCATCGCGCCAGGACGGTGTGAGGAGATCACCCTGATCGGCTGCAAGCGGTGCCGTAGCGGGAATGCTTACGCTGACAGCGATGACAGGCGCGGGAATATTCCAGCGCTCCAGCAACATACGGCACTGATCGAATAACGGATCGAGGCGCGCGAGTGGACGTGCCGGACGGACTTCACGTGTGATTGTCCTTTGCGGAACAGCGAGGATCAATGACGTGGACACAAGCTCCTGCGAGTCCATTCCGATGCTTCCGAACCCCTCCCGCTCGCTGTTGATGTCTCCGAGCGGGTAGTGACGACCCGCATCGAGGGTCAGTGTGACTGCAATGGCAGCAGCCGACCGTCCATCGCGCACGCAATCGTTCAGAAGGCGCTGGAGTTGTGCGCGTACCACGAACAATACAGATGCGGTGTTGTCCACGGCTCCAGGCAGCTCCACACTGGCATTCCGGGGCGCTTCCACGCGTACCAGTCCAGGGCGCCTGGGATCATC
>CAYSKN010000159.1:0-1305 GCA_964431565.1 uncultured Gemmatimonas sp. | reverse complement strand
CGCGACAGTCGCCAGGCGATCAGTCCTTCACGCCCCCAGCGTTCTTCCACCTCGGCAGCATCCAACGCCGCAAGAGCGCCAATGGTACGCATCCCCAGCGCCTGCAGTACTTCCCGCAGCTCTCCGGACATCGGTACCAATCCGAGAGGGGCCGGTGCCAGGTAGTGTGCACATCGCCCTGGCGGAATAATCACTACTGATGACGGAGACGATGTCGTTGCAGCGTTGCCGGACAGTCCGCTCCGCATGAGTGCCCATGTGGCTGCACGCGCAGCGACACATGAATCGGCAATGGCAACTCGTGCATCCGGGTGCCACTGCAGTGCGATGTGCAGGAGTGTATGAGCAAACGTCTTTTCACCACCGAGTGCATCGAGACCCGTGGCTCCAATCCACCACATTCCCGGTGTATCTGCGGCCGGTGTGACCTGTGGACTTGCCCTCAGCAATGTGGTCGTACCGGCGAGCACTGCATCACCGATGGCCGTGTCATCCCACATGCGGATATCCAGATCAGCGCGTAACGCCCGGGCCGCACCGATACGCATACCTGTGCGGATACCAAGACGCCATGCGGCCATGGAGACTGCCCGGAGCGATGAGCCGGTCGTGAGCGCACGGGGCAACTCATCCCAGTGCGGTGCCTGCCTTCGCGATTGCGTTGATACGTTGCGGGTTCGTCGGGACCCGTTCAGAGGTTCGTTCCGAAGCCCGTTTCGTGATCCGCCCTGTGTCCGAGTCTCCGCGCTGATCCGTGCTCCGCCGTTGCTCAGAGGCAAAGTGAACTGGTCCGGGAACGCCAATTCCGTACAGGTCATGCGTGACGACTCCGATCCCACCTCCTGAGACGGGCGTACTGACGCGATGCTCCTCGCTGTCGAGAGGAAGCCAGGGGCGACGCGTGCTGCGCGCCACCCCGCGCCGATCGGGAATCTCGGGATGCGCATACAGGCGATGCGCCAGGTCGATGACACGTTCCACCTCGATTACAGAATGCCTTTCGGTGACGAGCCCGCCCTTTTCCACGGTAATGCGCATTCTGGCTGTCGCTATGACTGTTGTTGGCGTCGCTGCAGTGGAGGCGGCGACATCACGCGTAGCGAGCGATGCTGATACCGATGGTGAAAAGGGTGACGAAAATGATGACGATGGCGATGACGGTTCCGGATACCGCAGGTCGATGCGCAATCGCACGGTACCAGTCAGTCGACTGCCTGACTCGTCGGTGCCGGCGTGTTCTAGTACGACGCTTGCGACATCCCGTTCCCGGGCCAGTTGTGCGAGCCGTACTCCGTGAACACGTGA
>CAYSKN010000158.1:0-7423 GCA_964431565.1 uncultured Gemmatimonas sp. | reverse complement strand
ACTAGATACGATGAACCCCAGTTGAGATGGGTCAGGATGGTCGACGAGTTGGCTGCTATGAGCCCACCGATCATGAGTCCGACGAAACCCACGGGCAGGAACTTGAGCATCGCCGGAAACGCCGAGTCGTGTCCGATCAATGCGGCATCGGCCGACGGAAATGCTGCCTGGATGCTGGCAAGATCGGGATAGACGATGATCGAACACAGCGCCGTGATGATCCAAGGCCAGGGGCGCAGTACGTAGTGGGCGAGATTGAAGAACAGCGTACCGCCCAGAGCATCCTTTTCAGATTTCGATGCCAGCATGCGCTGCGTGATATATGAGCCTCCCCCAGGCTCGGCACCCGGATACCAGTTGGCCCACCAACTGATCCCGATCGGCAGAATGAAGATCATCAGTGCGAGATCTGATATCGCGAAGTTGGGCATCATGTCGAGGATGGGTTGTCCGCCTCCGTCCTTGAGTGAAATAACGGGCTGGACGGTTCCTGCTGACTGTGTGATCTGTTGTGAAGCCAACGTATCCACGAGTGATCGGAGGCCGGTCAGTACATCGGGAGTGCCGGAAACACGGCGCCCAACCTCGACAAGTGAAAACCATGCTGCCGCAATCACCGCCGTCATCTTGATGAAGAACTGTATCATGTCGATTACCAGCACACCCCAGAGCCCCGAGTGCGCGGCGAAAATCACATTCAGAACACCGGTCAGAAGAATCGTCTGCCATGGTGCAAGACCGAACAGGATGTTGGCGATCTTGCAGGCTGCAAGCGTCACCATTCCCATAATGAAGCAATTGAAAAAGAACCCAAGGTAGACCGCGCGAAACCCGCGTACCAGAGAGGCCTCCCTGCCTGAATATCGAAGCTCGTAGAACTCGAGATCCGTGAGCACACCTGATCGCCGCCAGAGTCTGGCGAAGAAGAACACGGTGGCCAGGCCGGTCAGGACGAATGCCCACCACTGCCAGTTGCCTGCCACCCCGTAGCGCCGTACCTGTTCGGTCACCCAGTTTGGGGTGTCGGAAGAGAATGTTGTGGCTACCATCGAGAGCCCTGCCAGCCACCACGGCACCGATCGCCCCGATGCGAAGAACTCCGTTGTGTTCTTTCCGGAGCGCTTAGCCAGGAACAGCGCTGGTAGGAAACAAACCAGAAGAGTGAATGCGACGATGACCCAGTCGATCCAGGTGACGTCCATGGCCAGGAGGGTGTACGAGGTATCAGGTAGCTGCTGGTGGTCGTCGGAAACTGCGCGCCGGTGAGTCGTGGAGCAACGCTCTCGGTTGGCACAGGATAGCTTCTACGCTGAGACGTTCGGGGAAACTGTCGACTTGGGTGCCTTTGCCGCCGGCTACCCACCCGCTACTTTGTAGCCCACGGGGCGTTAGCTCAGCTGGGAGAGCGCCTGGTTTGCAACCAGGAGGTCATCGGTTCGATCCCGATACGCTCCATTGTCCGCGGCGCAGTCCGGTTCCATTCATGCCGGGTCGGGAGAGCCGTTCATGACGTGGGTCTTCATTGCAGCATTGCTGTTCGGGGGCGGGCTCATCGCCATGGGCCTGTTGGGAAAGGACACCGATCATGACGGTGTCAGCGGAGGCCATGACATAGGTTTTCTGGCGCTCTTTTCGTTGCGCAATATCGCGTGGGCCAGCTTTGCCTTTGGTGGAATCGGCGTGCTTGCTGTACTTACCCGGCGCAGTGTCCTTGTTACCATCATCTCGTCCGTTGGACTTGGCTTCGCAACATTGCTGGCCGTCCATGTGATCTTCCGCGCGCTGAGGGCTGGAGAGATTGACACCGCTCCGTCCAATGTTGTTGCGGTCGGCGCCACGGCCGAACTTGTGCTTCCATTTGACGCCAACGGGATGGGTGTCGTCATGTTCCGGGCCGGTGGTCAGCAACATGAACTGCCGGCTCGACGCGCTGATGAGGTTGCCACACTCGACGCCTCGCACTTCATGGAATGCCGTATCGAGTGGATTGATGACGGGATCGCCGTAGTGACGCCCTCCGCTTCCTGATCGTTACCCGGCTGACAACCGAAAACACCAGGCCCATCTTCACTCAGGGGAGACCAGATGAACGACCAGTTGAACGGTTCCTTCGGCACGGCCGTCTTTTCGCTTGGAGGTGTGGCCCTTGTCCTGGTCCTCATCATGCTGCTGGTGGCAACCATTAGGCAGCTTCTCATTATCGTTCCGCCCAACATGGTGGCAGTCATCACGGGTCGGCGGCGAGCCCTCTCGGACGGCACAAGTGTCGGATATCGGGTGGTGAAGGGTGGCCGAACGTTCCGCATTCCGCTGCTGGAGCGCGCTCAGTGGATGTCGCTCAATACGATACCCCTCACCATTGCAGTACGAAATGCCATCGCCAAGGGCGGTATACCGATCGACGTACAGGCGGTTGCGAACGTGAAGATCGCCTCAATGCCTGAAGAGGTGTTCAACAATGCCGTGGAACGAATCCTGGGCAGTGAAAGACAGGTGGCCGACCTGGCTCAGGAAACGCTGGCAGCCAATCTGCGTGGAGTGCTGTCCACTCTTACGCCCGAAGAGGCAAACGAGGACCGCGTCAAGTTCGAGACGGAACTCATGAAGGAGGTCACCCGCGACCTGCAGAAACTGGGGCTCCAGCTCGACATGCTGAAGATTCAGAATATCAGTGACGATGCGGGCTATCTGCGCGCATATGGCCGCATTCGTACTGCAGAGGTACTGCGCGATGCCCAGATCGCCGAAGCTCGTACGCAGGCTGAAACCGAAAGAGAGCAGGCCCGGGCTACCCAGGAGGCTGATGTGGCCCGTGCACAATCACAGGTCATCATCGCCACCGCCAAGAACGAGCTGCGTGTAAAGCAGGCAGAGCTCGATCGTCAGGCCCAGATCGCTGAACGCACCGCGGCGGCTGCTGCAGATGAAGCGCAGGCAAGGGCGGAGAAAGCGGTTGAAGAGGCCAGGGTAGAGGTCACCCGCGTTCGGCTTCAGGTGGAGCAGGTGGAGCCCGCACGCGCCCGGGCGGAGGCGGCTCGCGCCGATGCTGAAGCGGCTGCGGCGCCGGTAATAGCCCAAGGTGAAGCGCAGGCAAGGGCGCTTGAGGCCATCCAGCAGCAGTTGCTGGCGGCTGGCGACCGCGGTGTCTCGCTGCTCTATCTGCAGCAGCTTCCGTCAATCATCGACAGGCTGGCCGAGGCGGCTACAGATGTTCGCATCGACCGCCTGGTGGTGCTCGACAGCGGCGATGGAAGGGGAGCTGCCACCGCCACCCAGCAGCGACTCGGGGTAATGACCAAGCTAATCGAAACGGTCAGCGCACAATATGGACTTGAGCCCGACGCTCTGTTGCAGGGTCTTGGCAGGCACCTTACAGATGGTGACGAGCCGGACAAGGTCCGCTGACAGGCTGCAACCGCAGGGTCCGCTGCGTCCAAGGCAGACCCTGCGGCGAATGGAATCGCTCTCAGCCGGCGACGGGCGCAGCCACTGACACAGGGACCCGGAGAGGTTGCGCTGGTTCGGCCTTTGCAACCTGGATGGTCAGAACACCTAGGCTGGAGGATGCAGACACCTTCTGCATATCGGCATTCTTTGGCAGCCGGAACCGACGTTCGAACCGCCCCGCCTGCCGCTCACCGAACAGATGCTTTTCGTTCTCTGCCACCGCTCGGCCAGGTCTTTCTCCGCGCACTGTGAGTAGCCCCTCCGACGCAAGAATCTCCACCGTTTCTGCCGATACACCGGGCATGTCAAACTCTAATACATAAGTGTTGGCAGTTTCCCTGGCCTCGCATGCAGGTGACCACTGTGGAGCGGCGTTGGCCTGAGCATCAGTCGTCAGTTGATCGACAGACAGCGCGCCGGACGAGAGCGCTTCATCGTACAGACGATTAAGGGAACGGCGCAGAGCCCTGGCACCAATGGGGGCGGGAATGAGAAATGGAAGATACGTCATGGCAGCTCCTTATGGATTGGCATGTTACATAACACTTGAGTCGTTTCAACATGCTGGCGATCACAGCGGTGAAGACCAGTGACTACTAGCCGGTACCGCATCTGCCGTGCCATCGCATAAGGGTCAGTATGACGCAGTCATCACGTTATTATATGTCATAATGACCTGACGATACCATAATGGCGCGACAGGATATCCAAGGTCATTTGTTTCGGTCATCTTGTCCTCATTCATGGCTGCGCGTAAGTTTCATGCGAGCTACTGTCAGAAGGTATTCCGAGCGGTCCGATCCCCAATGACGACTGATATTGCGACGCCAATTCACCGTCTTCTCGCATGCCTGGTGTCGGCCGACGACGGGATCGAAGGCATGCGTGCCTTGCTCGGCGCTCTGGCTGATGAGCTTGCTGCGGACCGCATTGCGCTGGAGCCGGTGGCATCCCTGCCGCCATTGGAATGGTTGGGCGGATCGGACGTGAAGACTTCCCGCCCGCCTCGGCAGTTCGTGGTGGGTACGGGAGAAACCACACTGGCTACCCTGGTGGTTCATCGGGACAGACCTCTTTCTTTCTCAGATGAGGCGTTTGTGAAGGCCACGTGTGATCTGCTGGCCGCCACTTTGTTTCGTGACGTACATCGGCTCGAACTGGAGCGTCAGCTATCAGACAGAATGAAGGAGCTGGCTGATCAACGTACCTTCATTGAGTGCATCGTCGACTCGTTGCCTGACGGCCTCTACGTAGTAGATCGTGATTACCGTATCCAGGCGTGGAACAGGAAACGTGAGACCGGATTGCAGGGCATCTCGCGGACCGATGCAGTGGGACGTTCCATCTTCGACGTCCTTCATCGGCAACCGGCCGCGTTACTCAAACGCGAATTCGATGAGGTCTTTTCAACCGGTCAGCTCCAGCAGTTCCAGATGGAGAGTGATGCATTCGGGGATATGCGCACATATCGTATCTCCAAGATCCCGATGCGGACGGGAAGGGGCGGCGAAGACGCTCAGGTTACTCACGTCATCACCATCGGTGAGGATATTACTGACTGGAAAGCCACCATTGATCGTGTGGCACAGGCTGAAAAGCTTGCTGCCATCGGACAGCTGGCAGCGGGTGTCATGCATGAGATAAACAATCCCCTGGCGACAATATCTGCCTGTGCAGAGTCGATGATGCAGCAGCCGCAGGTTGGAGGCCATGTATCGGTCGTTCCGGAGCTGCTTCACATCATCGATCTTGAGGTGCAGCGCTGCAAGAAAATCGTCAACGGCCTGCTCGATTTCTCGCGTCCACGTACGTCCAGTCGTGAGCCGGTAGATCTCAACGAAGTGGTACGGAAGGGTTTGTTTCTGCTTCAACACCATCCTCGCTTCAAGCGTGTAAGCGTGATCACCGACCTTAGTGAGACAGTGCCGATCTTCGTGGGTGCGGATGCGGATCAGCTCATTCAGGTGCTCATCGCGCTCACAATGAATGCTCTCGAGGCCTCAGCCGAGGGCGCGCGCGTTACGGTACGTACTCTGCGGCCGACGGACAGGACAGGCGACAGGTTGAGTCCAGCCGGTGCATTCGAAGTGGTGGACGAGGGACCGGGCATCCCGCGGGCACTGCGCGCAAGGATCTTTGATCCATTCTTTACCACCAAGCTGCCGGGGCAGGGCACGGGTCTCGGGCTGGCCATCTGCTATGGCATAGTTCGTGATCATGATGGGGATCTCGAACTGATTTCCTCCGAGGCCGGCGGAGCCACGTTTCGCGTCTCTCTTCCACTCGCTGATGTGTCGACCTCATGATCCACCCCGATGCTGTCCCCGAGCATTCGGCAGGCGCAGCCTCTGCCATTCGCGTGCTCATCGCCGAGGACGAAGCACATCTGGGTGCTATCCTCGAGCAATTCCTGTCGACGCGCGGATTCATCGTTCGCGTTGTGCGTGATGGCGGTGACGCACTCGAGCTTCTTCGCCGCGAAGTTTTCGACGTTGCATTACTTGATGTCGTCATGCCGGCGCTTGATGGTCTCGAGGTGCTTCGTCTGGTACGCGAGGAACCGATGCCGCCCGAAGTCATTGTGATGACCGGGAACGGAGGTATAGAGACATCAATTTCTGCCATCAGTCTCGGAGCCTATGATGTTCTCTCCAAGCCTTATCGAATGGCCGAGATCGAGGGGCTGGTACGGCGGGCATGGGAGAAACGCGTGCTGAGGCGCAACAACCTCATGATGCAGTCACGGTTGAGACGTATGGAGGCTGATTCAGCGTTCATTACGCAGTATGCACCATTGCGTGCAGTCCTCTCAGCGCTGGGGCGGGTGGCACCGGGTGTATCGTCCGTGCTCGTCGCCGGTGAACCCGGAACAGGGAAGCGTCTCATTGCGCGTATGCTTCATACACAGGGAGGCGCGGCAGGCGCACCATTCATCGAGCGTCGGTGCGCGGACCTCAACGGAACTCAGGCCGCAATTGAACTGTTCGGGGTTGAACGAGGATCGGGGGTCGCTCCGGAGCAATACCTGTTCGGTGCGCTGGAACTGGCCGCAGGTGGAACCCTGTTCCTGGATGACATCAGTATGCTGGGTTCCGATGCGCAGTCTCTTCTGCTCCAGTGTCTGGAGGACGGGTTCTTCCGCAAGAGTGGTGGCACCCACAGGATCGGGGTGGACGCGCGACTGATCGTATCAGCATCCGGCGATCCGGGTAGCATGGTACGGCGTGGAACCTTCAGTGGGCCTCTGCTGCAGAGACTGAGTACGGTGAGCATCGTCCTGCCGCCTCTTCGTGACCGGCGGGTGGATATACCGCTCCTGGCAAGCCATTACCTGCAGCAGTACGCACACCCTGCGCCTGTGCTTACCGACGAGGCAGTAGCTGCGCTCGAACGCTATGACTGGCCTGGCAATGTGCGCGAACTGCGCAGCCTCATGGAACACGCTGCACTTCTGGCAAGGGATGGCTCCATTACGACTGCTGAACTGTCGTTCGGGTTGGGGCGGGGTTCCGATGCGGGCATCCCTGCCCTTCATGGAACACGCACGATGTCACTCGCCGAACTCGAACGGGCACATATCGCAGACGTTCTGTCTCAGTGCGACTGGCACCAGGGCAGGGCTGCCGTGGTGCTTGGAATTTCTCCGAAGACTCTCTATCGGAAGATCCGCGAATATGGCTTCAGACGTCCTGCCGGACGTGGAGAGACGGCGTGAAGATACTGGTCATAGAGGATGATCCCACCGTAGGCGAGTTCGTGCGGCGCGGACTTGAGGAGCAGCGTTGGCAGACCGATCTTTGTGCCAACGGACTGCAGGGCGAACGCATGGCGTTGTCACAACCTTACGATCTCGTCATCCTGGACATGCGTCTGCCGGGACGGGACGGGCTGGAAGTGTTGCGCACTTTGCGCCTGAGTGGTTTTGAACGGCCTGTTCTGGTGCTGACGGCACAGGACGCCGTCGATGCCAAGGTGG
>CAYSKN010000157.1:0-7487 GCA_964431565.1 uncultured Gemmatimonas sp. | reverse complement strand
CTTGGTGGCGGTGAACCCGTTGTGAACCTCCGGGAGACAATCGGGAAAGCCGTGTCGCTCGGAGATGAGGACGACATGGCGAGGGCGTATCATGACGACGCACATCCGTCATCAACACCGATGGCGGACGAACCGATGCTTGGTGGGCGCATGCAAGTGCTGGCACTGGCTGCTGCGCTCGACCTGGAACGAGCTGCAGCACTGGGTAATCGGAACGCCCACCGAATCACCTTGCTTGCCGCTGGCACCGACGGCCGTGACGGGCCCACCGATGCCGCCGGCGCCATCGTGGATGTGGCGGTGCCAGCCCTTGCAAGGCGCGCAGGGCGCATTCCGGAAAGCGACCTCGATACCGGCCGCTCGTGGTTCTCTCTCGATGCTGCCCGGGCACTGTTACGCACCGGTGCCACCGGCACCAACGTGATGGACGTGGTGGCTGTGCACATTTGTGCATGCGAACAGGAAGATCGGCGTGGCTTCGGGTGGAAGACAGGTACACTCCAATGACCTGTGAACAGCGGCTGACCACGCCCAGGCCGGACTGTCGTCTCAGGTAGTTATATTTGGCGCTGACGTCACATTCGCCTGCCCACAGCTGATGCGATCAGCGGAACCAACCACGGCCCACGTCAGTGATTGATACCCGCACCCTGGCATCCCCTGTGACGGTTCTGCACCCGCAACAGAACCATGGACCTTGAGATTCTCCCTTGATCTGCCGGTGATGCCTTCTCGACGCGCTCCACGCCATCCCGTTGCGGTGACACCTCCGGCCGACTCCGATGTTGCCGTGTCAGACGAAGTTCTAGAAGCGGACCTGCAGGACGCCTTCCGCCGGAGACCACGGCAATCACGTGGGCAGAAGCGCGTGGAACTCCTCCTGAATGCGGCAGCAAGCGTTATCGCCCGTGGCGGTCTCCGCGCTGCTACAGCCGAGGCAATCGCCATTGAGGCCCGCACAGCGAAGGGGTCACTGTATCAGTTCTTTCCCAACCGTGAGGCCGTGCTTGCCGCACTCGCTCAGCGATATGCGGATGAAATGCACTCGATCTATGAACGGGCTCTGCCGATCGACTCCCGTGCGCTGCCACTCGAACGGCTGATCGACCGCATCGTCAGACCGCTCGCGGAGTTTCACGATCACAACCCGGCATTCCGACGCGTCTTCGCGCACAACGACGGATCCGTCGACGAAGCAGCGACCTCGTCATCGAGGCTCCGGGCGCAGATCTTCGAATCCTTCGTCGATCGCCTGGACGCTGTCTTCGCTGAACGCAATCCATTGCTCGGACACAGGGAACGTCGGCGGGCTGCACTGATTTCGGCCACGATTGGGCAGAGTCTGCTCGCGAGACGCGCGCGCGCACCTGCGGCGGAAAAAAAACCACTGATGGATGACCTTCGTCACATCCTGTTTCTCTACCTCACGCCGCTGCTGGTGCCAATAACCCACACACTGCCGGAAGATGGGACACGGCACAGGGTTACTGCATGAGCCGTGCAACGTGTAGCACACGGGCGTTGAACTGCCAGCACATTGCACCCGGCTCTCTCATTCGTGAGCTTTAACGGATGAACGATATCATCAACATAGGTCTGATTCAGGATACCGTCTCGGAGGATCTCGCGGGCAACGTTGCCAGGGCGGTGGCTCGCGTACGCGACGCTGCTGCTCGTGGAGCGCAGATCATCTGCCTGCAGGAACTGTTCAACGCCCCGTACTTCTGCAAGTCGGTCCGCCCGGAACGATTCGATATTGCCGAGCCCGTGGAGGGACCGATCATGCATGCCTTCCAGCCACTCGCCAGCGAGCTGTCGGTCGTGATCATAGTACCATTCTATGAGCGCGAGGCAGCCGGTCTCTATCGCAATTCGGCAACTATCATAGACGCCGATGGCGCCATACTCGGAACCTACCGGAAGATGCATATCCCGCATGATCCGCTCTTCGAGGAGAAATACTACTTCGCACCGGGTGACGTGACGGGTGATCTGCGACGGGACCGTCACCCCGGCATCAACGGTTTTCGTGTGTGGCGCACGAGGTATGCAGATATTGGTGTCCTCATCTGCTGGGATCAATGGTATCCGGAGGGTGCACGTATCACATCATTGCTCGGTGCACAGATACTCTTCTATCCCACAGCCATAGGCTGGCATCCATCAGAGAAGGCCAGCTCCGGCGATGCGCAGGTGGACGCCTGGCGTACGGCACAGCGCGCACACGCCATAGCAAACGGAGTTTTTGTAGCAACGCCTAATCGCACCGGCGTCGAACCTGAGCCAGGAACCGATGGTATCGAGTTCTTCGGGCAGTCGTTCATATGCGACCCATTCGGCCGGTATCTGGCGCAAGCTGGTAGCGAACCTTCTGTTCTGGTTGCCGAATGCGACCTCTCGCTGATCGAGGAGACGCGACGCAACTGGCCATTTCTGCGGGATCGGCGCATTGATGCCTATAGCCCCATCACCCAGCGCTGGCTGGGAGGCAACTGAGTGTTGTCTCTCAGGAGCAGGTCCACCGAAGTAGCGATCGCAGAAGCCCAGGCAGGCTCCCTCAACTCGATGCCCACATCTGCAGTCGGCTCCGTCATACCCGCATTGCGCATGCCTGCCGAGTGGGAGCGGCATGAGTGTACGTGGATTGGCTGGCCACACCACGAACCGGACTGGCCTGGCAAGTTCGCCCCGATACCGTGGGTATATGCAGAGATCGTCCGCGTGCTCTCGGCGTACGAGCGCATCGAGATCCTCTGTCACGACGAGGACGTGGCCGAGAATGCCCGTCAGTGCCTCTCACTGCATGCTGTGGAACCCTCCGGCTACAGGCTTCACCACCAGCCGGTCGACCGGGTTTGGCTGCGTGATTCCGGAGCAACGGCCGTCATGCGGCCGGATGGTTCCATTGCCCTTGTGCAATGGGGTTTCAATGCGTGGGCCAAGTACGACAACTCAACGTTTGATGCCCTCGTGCCTGCACGGATGAGCTGGATATCAGGCTTGCCTCTCATCGAGGCCAGACGTCATGACACTGGCGACAGGTTGATACTCGAAGGCGGTGGCATCGAGACAGACGGTATGGGCACAATGCTCGTCACTGAGGAGTGGCTCCTCTCCGATGTACAGGTGCGTAATCCTGGGTTTGCACGGTTGGATTACGAACGTGCTTTTTCCGATTACCTCGGTATCAATTGCACGATCTGGCTGGGCGAGGGTTGTGTGGGAGATGATACTCATGGTCACATAGATGACATCGCACGATTCGTCGCTCCCGGCGTCGTGGTACTATCATATGAGGAGGATCCTGCCGACGAGAACCACGCGCGTTCGCTCGACAATCTTCGTCGCCTGGAACTGGCACGCGATGCCAGAGGTGAGCCACTTCGTATCGTGACCGTCCCATTCCCAAGGGCAGTCACGATGGACAGCATGCGTCTCCCTGCAAGCTATGCGAACTTCTACATGGGTAACGGTGTATGCATCGTACCCACCTTCAACGACCGCAACGATCGGAAGGCGTTGGAAACACTGGCAGAACTTCTTCCCGGTCGCGATGTGATCGGGATACACGCGGTGGACCTGGTGTGGGGACTGGGCACACTGCACTGCCTCTCGCAGCAACAACCGGCGTCGGTCAGCGGAGGTACGGAATGACATCTCCACCACCCGGACAGGGCCCGGACGAACAACGTCCTGGTGTGCCGCGCTGGACTCGGCAGCAGGCAGGTGCCACTCTCCTGTCTGACGAACGAATGGCAATCTACTTCGGTCACAAGTGGGAGCGCGTATACAAGCGCAAACTTGCTCCCTTCTTCGAGGATCCGACGTTCGTGCCGACATGGAACTGGAGCGCAGCGCTGGCACTTCCTGTCTGGTTCCTCTACCGCAAGCTGTATCTGCCGTTTGCCGCTTTTTTCCTGCTGCCCAATATGGTTCTGAGACTGCTCACGCGCTCGGATGCCGCAATAAGCATGGAAACGCTCAGGGAGCCCGCGAACGAATGGCTGCTGATGATGACATTCGCGGTTCATCTGTCATCGATGATCGCGGCAGGGGGCACTGCAAACTGGTTGCTGTTCCGTCGGGCCCGAGCCGCATCTCAGTTCGTCGCCGCTCAGCACGTACCGGTGGAGGAGGAGCACTCGTTGCTGGGACGCATGGGTGGAGTAAACAGGCTGGCCACCGCCCTTTTCGTGTCGCTCTCACTGATGATGATGTTCGCCCAGACCCAGGGATGATCCCAGCGTGTCGCCGTGGCGGCGGCCATGGAAGTGGTTCCAAGTGAGGCCCAGCACGGCCTACCGGGCGGAAGTGACGAAACGAACGCCCGTGCTGTTCTCCCAGTGATGACTGACGCCGAGTTGGTCGTCCGGGCGCGCGCCGGGGATTCGGGGGCGTTCGGGACCTTGGTATCGCGTTATTACGACGCATGCTGGAGGTTCGCCTACCACATGATGGGAGAGCGGGCGGATGCGGAGGACGTGGTCCAGGAATCATTTCTTCGGGCCTATATGGCGATCGCGCGTTACCACGAGCGCGATCAGTTCCGTGGGTGGCTGTTCCGGATACTGACAAATCAGTGTCGAAACGCACTTACATCCCGCGGGCGTCGGACCCGGAGATTCATACAGGACGACGTGATGTTGAAGGCCGCCCGTGCCGAACCGCCCGGATTGGCTGCGCATGTCGAAGATGCCGCCTTGGTGCGCGCACTGGGGCAACTGGAACCAGCCCAGCGCGAGGCATTGCTGCTCAAGTATGCCGAAGGGTTGGAGTATTCGGAGATGTCGCTCATGACCGGTGCCGGCGAGTCGGCCCTGAAAATGCGTGTCAAGCGGGGCAGCGAGCGACTTCGCGCGCTGCTCGGGCACCATGGGGAAAAGGAGATGTCGAGGGAACCCCTGGCATGATCGATCGTATGGTGCAAGATGGCTGATGAACCCGACCTGGTCTTCAGGCAGGCTGACGACGCGGCTCTCCTGACGCGTGTGCGGGCGTCCTATCTTGCCTTGCCCGAACCATCGGTTGAGCAGATCGACCGATGTGTGGAGGCAGTGCTGGAGCTGGGGGCCACAGGGCAGCGACGGGACCGCCGCCATCTATTGCGGCCGCGGTGGTGGTGGGGCGCTGCTGCTGCCGCTACCCTCATCCTCGCAGTGATGCGTCCGTGGCACAACTACGACGTCAGGCGCCACGCCGGCAGCGCCTTCGCTGCAGGGGCCAACGAACTGCCCCTGGGATCGACCAGAGATGAAGGCGGGGAAGTTCGCTTCGATCTGATCTTGCCGATCAAGGCCGAAGCTGTGTCGATAGTGGGCGACTTCAACGACTGGGATGAAAGCAGGACACCCATGGTGAGGCGCGGTTCAGAAGGCACTTGGTCGGTGCGAGTGCCTCTGAGCCCCGGCCGTTATACATATGCGTTCGTGGTTGATGGCCGCGAGTGGCTGATAGATGCGCTTGCACCACAGGTCCCCGATGTCGGGTTCGGACCCGCCAATGCTGTGATAGTCGACGGCCAGAGCCATTGATGTTTCCTTCTGCCTGTACGTGGTTGCTGCTCGCGCAGCTTGCCGGTGTCGCTCCTGTGGCGAATCTTCCAGCCCAGCCTCCAGTGGCCACACGTCAGCAGGCGGGAACCGGGTTTTCTCAACAGGTGCAATTCGACGCAACCCGCTTTGACTCGATCACTGCACACGCAATCCAGGGCCTATTGGAGGATGCTCGCGAGATGGGTCTTCCCACCAGGCCGCTGATCAATCGTGCACTGGAGGGATCGGCGCGACGCATGGGCGGAGAGCGCATCGTGAGGGTGGTTCGGGAACTCGCAGCGGCGCTCAGTGAAGCCAAGGGAGTACTGGGTCCCGGTTCCACATCAGATGAACTCGAAGCTGCAGCCGATGCTCTGCGGGCTGGATACGATGACAGAACGGTAGCCGCGATCCGGGTAACACGCCCTCCCGGGACCGCGGTGACCCCACTTGTGGTGCTCACCGATCTGGCCAGACGTGGTGTTCCCACAAGCACCGCCAGGGATGCGGTAACCAACATTGCAAGGCTCCCGGCATCGGATGAGACCCTTCTGGGCTTGCAGGCAGCGGTCGCAAAGAATGCCCAGCGTGGCCCTGGGATGGCCTTGGACGCACTGAATCGCTATGTTCGAGGAACGATCCCCGGTACGTCGGGATCGAATTCCCCAGCGACGACTGATCGCAAACCGGTCCGGCCTCCAGACTCGTGACGTTCGCCTGTCGACACCGCACACAGTGCCACCGCTTCCTGGGAAGCAGTGGATGGATGATGCCGTACACTCTCTCAGCGCTGCTACTGACGCCCGCACTGGCTGAGCACGCTGGGGCACAGGCACGCGGGGAAGCTCCCATCGCTCCCGGTGCAACCATTGGACCGGTTACCAACGCACGCACACTTTCTGTGCTCGGTATTGCTTCGCTACCAGACGAGAGCGGATCTCTAGTTCGCCAAAGCGAACTGTGGCTGGGCGCCACGCAGCCAGTGGGGCATGTGGGGCGGGTCAACTTTGCTGCCTTGGGCAGCGGCAACTGGCACATCCGTGATGCTGCCGGCAGCAGCACCGAGGCCCAGGGCATCCTGACGCTGCGTGCCCGAACGCGCGTTGGTGAGCAACGCATATGGAGCGCGGTGAGTTACGGCTATGCCGGCTCCAACGGCAACCCCGCTGCGGGTCTCTTGGGCAATGCCTCCGGTATGCAGGCTGCAGGTGGTATGGACCAGAGAGGATCCGACACCACCGTATCCCGACGTATCGATATCGGCCAGATCGGGCGCGCCGAAGGTGGTGTAGTCAGCTCTCTGGGTGGCGTGGAGCTCGCCGTCGGCATGGCGTTCGAGCGCGCCACTCGGGTCATTACCCAGACCATTACCGTGGATGAGCCCGGCCCGCTGGCGAGTACGCCCGAAGACGGCTCACGCATGCTGTCGACACGATCCCTGCGTACCATGCAGCGTCGCGACCTGGCAACCGCCATGGCCTCCATGGGCTTCAGCACTGGCAGCACCACATGGTTGTTGTCGATCACAACCCCCGTTGCAGCGTGGATCAGTGCTGATGAGCTTGCGCCCACACCGGAGCCCATTCCTGCCGCCGCATCGCTGGCTGTGGTTCAGCCGGTGACAGGCTGGCTCTCGCTGGTCGGTGCTGCAGCCACGAATGCAACCACTGTGGGCCCCAATATGATCCGCGATGTAGTGCGGACTACTGGTGAGGGGCGTGGTTACCGCAGCTTCAGGCCGGTCGTGGCACTCGGTATCCGTATTGCACGGCTTCCAGGACGGGGTCATGACGGCGCACCGAACGGTATCCTGGCATTCGAGACACGTACCCTTGGGGCTGTTGATTCCATGTCCCTTGAGCACCGTAGGCTTGAGCGGGATGACTCTGAAACAGACACCCTCCGCGTCGTTCTGCTCATAGATGCCCCGCATGCCGAATCGGTCGAGCTCATCAA
>CAYSKN010000156.1:0-7517 GCA_964431565.1 uncultured Gemmatimonas sp. | reverse complement strand
TATTGTCTTTCGCTGGCTCGGCAGCATACGCACAGGTGGTTCCCTCAGGCACGATACCTGTTCCGGTACCCGGGCCGCGTGGCGGAGCAGGAGCGGCGCGCAGCGGTTCCGGTTCCACTGACAGTGTTCGTGCGCTCAGCAAGGAGCGCACAGTGTTCTCGTGGACTGCCCCGGATTCCATCATGCGCGCGCTGCTGGATCGTGATGGTTACAGGAAGGTCCGGTATCAGGGGGATACGATCCGCTTCGACGCGGTTACCCGGCTCCTTACGCTGCAGGGGGTGCCGTCTGGCGTGCAGCGCGATGAGACAATGCTGGTGGGCGATTCGATCACCTACAACGACTCCACCAAGACGGTTGTGGCGCGCGGTGATACTGTGCTGCTCCGAGATCCCACCCAGTCTGACGCTGACGACTTCATTGCGAACGAAATCATAGAGTACGATCTCACAACCAAGCAGGGACTGACGGGGGCCTTTTCAACCTCGGTGACATCCGGGCAACGACTCTACCTGAGCGCACGGCGGAGCGCACTGGTCGCAGATACCGTGGTCACAGGTCGGCATATCGTCTACGCGAAGAACGGATCATTCACGTACTGTGATCATACCGAGCCGCATTTCCACTTTACTACTGGCGAGATGAAATTCATCTCGCAGAATGTGATGGTCGCGCGGCCGGGAGTACTGTATATCGGCGAAGTACCGGTGTTCTGGATTCCGTTCTTCTTCCAGGACATCAGAACCGGAAGACGGAGCGGCCTGCTCACGCCCAACTTCGGAATGGCAGAGCTGTTCCGCAACAGCCCATCCTATCGCAGGAGCGTGCAGAACATCGGTTACTTCGTGGCCATCAATGACTACATGAACTTTGAGACATCGTTCGATTGGCGCAGCGGTGCGCGCAGTACAACAGCGGACCCGGGATTCATACGTGGCAACGCAGAACTGCGTTACAAGTGGCTCGACCGTTTCGTGAATGGTGAGTTTGCCACCAGCTACATGGGACTCCGCAACGGCACCACAAACATTTCCTACACTCTCAATCACAACCAGGATTTTTCGAAAGAGACACGTCTCACCGCCCGCCTGAACTGGGTACAGAACACGATGGTGCAGCGTGCAACCACCGTAAACCCGGTAGCTGCGAACGCAACCATCAGGTCGCAACTCAACTACCAGACCAAAGTCGGGCCTGCTCAGATCAATGTGGGCGGCTCGCGCGTGCAGTATCCGGGTCGTACCCAAGTGGACATGGATTTCCCTTCTCTCAACGTGACTGTGCCCTCTCTCGAAGCCGGGCCTGCCACATGGACTCCGTCGCTGCGTCTGGGAATTTCCGGTCAGAGCCGCATCGACCAGGGACTGCAGTTTCCGTTCGTGTATAATCCCCGGCCCGGGGGCGGAATCGACAGTACACGATTCAATGCGAATCGACGGAACATGCAGTTTCAGTTCGACACTCCCGTCAAACTGTGGGATTTTCAATGGCAGAACTCGTTCACCATCAACGATCAGTACCGCGGATTTCCCGAGCAGCGTGAGATCATCGGCGTCAGGGACACATCGGAGCGGGTAACACGAATATTCGCCAGGACCTTCGAAACCAGCGTTGACTGGCAGACATCATTCAATCTGCCGCGATTCCTCCAGGGTACATGGAACATATCTCCGGCCATCACGCTCAACAACGTTGAGAGCGGTTCTGGTTTGCTTCTGCGCACGGAGCGCAGCGGAGGGCGATGGGTTCAGCAAGGCAAGCGGATGAACTATACGGTGTCTGCATCGCCCACGCTCTATGCCATGCTGCCCGGCATCGGCCCCATTGCGCGGCTGCGTCACTCCATTACACCCGGAATCACCTACTCCTACTCCCCGGAGGCATCGGTCAGCGATGAGTTCCTGCAGGCGATGGGACGAACCCGTGTTGGCTACCTGGGAGCTCTCAAGCAGAACCGTATCGGACTGAGCCTGTCCAGCAACCTTGAGGCAAAACTACGTGCACCCGAGGACTCGGCTGGTGATGAGGCTGCCGGCCGCAAGATCAAGCTGATCTCGCTCAACTTTTCGACGCTCTCGTGGGATTTTGTGAGGGCCGACACCCTGGGCAACGGCATTTCTGATCGCGCATTCACGATAGGTGGACGAACCGACCTGCTGCCTGGCTTCGACTTTCGTGCCACTTACGATCTCTTCCAGGGTGATATTGCTTCTGATACGGCCACATTCGACCCGTATCGCAGCGACTTCGGAGTCACCTTCTCACTGGATGGTAGGTCGGGCCTGGTTGCCTTGCTTGGCAGGCTGATAGGACGAAAGGCCACCCTGGAAACCGACAGTGCTACCGCGTCGAACCGCCTACGTGCAAACGACCAGGTGGTAGACATGCAAGCGCGCAACATGAATGCTGCCGGCGGCGGTGGGATGCGTGGCATGCAGATGGCATTGCCCTCGGGACAGGGTTGGAGTCTGAACATCCAGTACAACGCCACACGACAGCGGCCGCCCCGGGGTGGTACTCAGATCCTGAATGACCCGCGTGCCTTGTGTGAGGGTCAGCGTGTGAACGGCATTCTCGCATATGATTTGTGCATCCAGAACGCGATCACTTCGCCGCCAACCGGTTCGAATTCCGGTCAGAGTGCCATCGGAGCGCCCATATTCCTGCAGCCGCCCACACAGAACGTGAATGCGACGATGTCGTTCAACATCACACCGAATTGGGCTGCACAATGGTCGACCCAGTACGATGCGGTACGTTCCCGTTTTTCGAGCCAGCAGATCGGCTTGCAGCGGGCACTTCATGACTGGAATGCGGTGTTCTCGTTTTCACAGACTCCCAATGGCAATTTTGCCTTCAACTTCTTCATCGCACTCAAGGCACAGCCGGAGCTCAAGTTCAATTACGACCGCCAGACCTATCGTTCAAGCAGCTACTGAGCTCCACTCGCACGTTCCGGCCGTCCATCTACGTTCGTCCCGTCATCTGTTGAACAGGAGTACACAGTGCTGCACCTCGATGGCCGTTCCCTGAGTATCTCCGATGTACTCGCGGTGGCTGACCGCCATGAACCGGTGGTACTTGCCCCGGAAGCCAGAAGTCGCATGGAGACGACCCGTCGGGTGGTGCAGGCCGCGGTCGATCGTGGTAAGCCAGTGTACGGAATCAACACCGGTTTCGGGAAGCTTTCCGAAATCACGATTGCCACGCCTCAGCTTGCGGCGCTGCAGCGAAACCTGGTTCGCAGCCACGCAGCCGGTGTGGGGGATCCTTTGCCGGAGCGCGAGGTGCGTGCGATGATGCTGCTTCGCGCCAATGTGCTGGCAACGGGTTACGCCGGTGCGAGGTCCTTGGTGGTGGAGCGTCTGCTCGGCATGCTCAATGCTGGGATATGGCCCGTGGTTCCCGAGCAGGGAAGCGTCGGTGCCAGCGGTGACCTGGCGCCGCTCGCGCACATGGCGCTCGTCCTCATCGGCGAGGGCGAGGCCGAGGTCGCCGGCGAGCGGCTGCCCGGCGCGGCCGCCCTCGAGAGCGTCGGCTTGCGACCGCTCACGCTGGAGGCCAAGGAGGGGCTCGCCCTCATCAACGGCACACAGGCCCATACCGCGGTGGCAGCACTGGCAGTTGCCGAACTTACCTCGCTCTGGCGTGTCGCGCATGTTGCAACGGCCATGAGCCTTGAAGCACTTCTTGGCACACCAGCCGCGTTTGATTCGCGCATTCATGATGCCAGGGGGCAGATCGGGCAGGCGGAATCTGCAGCGCTTCTGCGTTCGCTGCTGGGTGACAGCGAGATCCGGGAGTCACACCGCCACGGTGATCCAAGAGTACAGGATGCCTATGCCCTTCGTTGCGTGCCTCAGGTTCATGGTCCCGCCCTCGATACACTTCGCTTTACCCGTGGCATTATCGAGAGAGAACTCAATGCAGCCACGGACAATCCTCTGGTACTCGAAACCGGTGAACTTCTGAGCGGTGGAAATTTCCATGGTCAGGCTGTGGGTATGGCCAGCGATTTCCTCGCCATCATATGTGCCAATCTCAGTGTGATTAGTGAACGGCGCATCGACCGGCTGGTGCACCCGGACTTCAACGAGGGGCTGCCGCCATTCCTTGCCCGATCCCCCGGTGTGGAGTCGGGACATATGATTTCGCAGGTAACTGCGGCAGCGCTCGCCAGCGAGTGCAAGAGGCTCGCTCATCCGGCCAGCGTCGATTCTATCCCCACCGATGGCAACAAGGAGGACGTCGTACCCATGGCCATGGGTGCTGCGACACGCCTACGCCGCTCAGTGCGCAATTTGCGACATGTGCTCGCCATAGAACTGATCACAGCGGCCGAGGGGTTGGAGTTTCGTCGGCCGCTCCGAAGCAGCGCTCCGGTCGAGCTGGCTTACGCGACGGTGCGTAAGCACGTTGCTCCTGGCGATGGTGACCGGCCTCCCGGTCCAGACATCACGCGTCTCGCAAGCGTCATTGCGTCCGGCGCTTTCGATGACATTACCCGTTCAGTTGTGTTCTGAACCAGAGGAGCAACATCATGACCAGAGAGAGTGGCCCCCGCCCGGTCCGCGCACCGCGTGGTTCGACTCTGCGCTGTCGCGGTTGGGAGCAGGAAGCAGCGCTTCGAATGCTGATGAATAATCTCGATGCAGAGGTCGCCGAACGCCCGGATGATCTCGTGGTATACGGGGGGACCGGTCGGGCAGCACGTTCGTGGGAGGCCTTCGATTCCATAGTGCGTACGCTGGTGAACCTGGCAGATGATGAGACGCTGCTGGTTCAGAGTGGTAAGCCGGTGGCTGTCTTTCGTACCCACACGGACGCACCGAGGGTTCTCATTGCCAACGCCAATCTTGTTGGACGTTGGGCGAACTGGGACGAGTTCCGTCGCCTCGAGCGGTTGGGACTCACCATGTATGGCCAGATGACCGCTGGTTCCTGGATCTATATCGGCAGTCAGGGCATAGTGCAGGGCACCTACGAGACTTTCGGGGCAGTGGCCGCCAAACATTTCGGTGGCACACTCGAAGGACGCCTCGTAGTCACTGCAGGGCTTGGTGGCATGGGTGGTGCGCAACCGCTCGCAGCCACCATGCACGGTGCAGCAATTCTTGGCGTGGAGGTTGATCCCTCACGGATCGCGAAGCGCATCGAGACGCGCTACTGCGATCGACATACCGCATCGCTTGATGAGGCGCTCGCCTGGCTGCGCGAGGCACAGGAGCAACGCGTTGGCCTGTCAGTGGCGCTGCTTGGAAATGCGGCGGATGTCATGCCGGAACTGGTGCGCCGTGGTATCACGCCCGATGTGGTGACGGACCAGACGGCTGCACACGACATTCTGGTTGGCTACGTGCCGCACGGCATATCACTTACTGAAGCAACGGCACTGAGATCTTCCGATCCGGCTACATACCTGGCAAGATCCACAGCCAGCGTTGTTGAACACGTTCGCGCGATGCGCACCATGCAGGACAGGGGAGCAATTGCCTTTGACTATGGCAATAACATCCGCACGGTTGCCTTCGATGCAGGTGTGGACGATGCGTTCCGTATTCCGGGATTCGTACCGGAGTATATCCGACCACTCTTCTGCGAAGGGAAGGGACCCTTCAGATGGGCGGCTCTGTCAGGGGATGCCTCTGACATTGCCCGGACCGACCAGCTGGTTCTGGATCTGTTCCCGCATGATCAGCACCTGCGGCGGTGGATAACGCTCGCCGGTGAGCGCATCGCCTTTCAGGGGCTGCCGGCCCGTATCTGCTGGCTGGGGCAGGGCGATCGGGCGCGCTTCGCAGTGGCACTCAATGAGCTGGTTGCACGAGGTGAAGTAGCTGCGCCGATCGTAATCGGCCGTGACCATCTGGATACCGGGAGTGTTGCCTCGCCCTTCCGTGAAACCGAGGCGATGATGGACGGCAGCGACGCTATAGCCGACTGGGCAATACTCAACGCGATGCTGAACGTGGCCAGTGGAGCGAGCTGGGTATCGTTTCACCATGGTGGAGGTGTGGGGATAGGAAACTCGCTGCACGCAGGGCAGGTAATTGTTGCCGACGGCACCGAGCGCATGCGCCGGCGACTGGAGCGGGTGCTCACCAACGACCCCGGTATCGGAGTTGCCCGTCATGCTGATGCCGGCTACCAGATTGCCGTGGAGACCTCTGCGCGAACCGGCATTCACTTGCCTATGCTGAACGGCTGATGCTTTCCAGTCGTTATAGACCCTGGCATGTGCCGATCTTCCTGGCCAAGTACGCGTGGCTGCGTGCCCGCAGGCGTCCTGTACTGCTCAATCTCGAAGTTACCATGAGGTGCAACGCGCATTGCGGATTCTGCGGGTACTGGCAGACGCCTTCGTCAGCGAAGTCGCGTGAGCATGCTCCGTTTGCCGACATCGCCAAACGCTTCTCGCCAATGATCGTGACCTTCACGGGGGGGGAGCCGACACTCAGGCGTGATCTGGAGGATATCGTCAGATCGGTGCGCAGTGCTGTGCGGTACACATATATCCAGCTCATCACACATGGCGGAATGCTTTCCCTTGCCCGGGCGACGTCTCTCTGGGAGGCGGGGGTAGATCAGTTCAATATCTCGCTGGACTATCTCGACGGACGTCACGATACGGCACGCGGAATTCCGGGATTGACGGCGAAGATACTCGATGTTGTGCCGCGTATGCGCGCTGCAGGAATTGCGGTGCGTTTCAACACAGTCATGAAGAATGACAACCTCGATCAGCTCATATCCATTGTCGAGTGCGCTGCAGCGCTCGGCGCTGGTGTGAATTTCTCTGTTTATACCGCTTCCAAGAACGGCAATACCGATTACCAGCTGCAGGATATCGATCCGAGACGCGTACAGCACATTGTGGACGCACTCCTCACTTACAAGAAGGAGCATCGTGGTGTCATTACAAACTCCGATTACTACCTAGAACAGATACCGCGGTATGTCCGTGGTGGAATGAACGAGCCGTGTCAGAGCGGTTCCACGACAGTCCACATCGATCCTCAGGGCCTGGCGCGTCGGTGTCCGGACTTCAAGCCCGATGGATCATGGAAGGACTATGAGGGATACACGCCAATCGACTGTAACGCGTGCTACTACGCCTGTCGCGGCGAGGCTCAGGCGCCATTGCGTCTGGTGTCCCGGGTGCGGGATGTGCTGGCGACGGTGCCGGCGCCCATTGGGCATACACCGGTTCAGGCCTCGACAGCCGAGCCGAATGAGCCGGTACGTCGACGTGTTGTTGTACCGAGCCTGCGCGGCACTACGCGCAGCCTGCCGGGCGGCACCAATGGTTCTGCCCCAGGCCAGAGGAGGCAGATCACATGAATCAGATTGCCCGGAATGATGGCTCCGAGGCTGCTGCATGTTCCCCTGGGCCTTCAACGACTCTGTTCGTAAACGCTTCGCAGACTGTTACAGTTGCCGGGCCGGCAAGAGCTCGACGTGGAGCCGAGATGAGTGATGCAGGTGTGCGGAGCGGTGTGGGCGTGGCAATGCAGCGG
>CAYSKN010000155.1:0-7632 GCA_964431565.1 uncultured Gemmatimonas sp. | reverse complement strand
ACGCGAGATTGGTGTCCTCCGTGCGATGGGCCTGAAGGCACAGAGCGTGCGGCGGATCTTCCTGTTTCAGGGACTGGTGATCGGTGCTGTCGGAACTGCGGGAGGCCTGGCGCTTGGCCTGCTGGTTGCGGTGCTTCTGGAGAAATACCGCCTGATATCGCTCGATCCTTCCATCTACTTTATCGATCATCTACCCGTACGACTGTCGTTTGTGGACGTGGCAGCTGTGCTCTTCTCCAGCATGCTCATCTCTACGCTGGCGAAGCTGTATCCTGTAGAGGCCATACGTCATGAGTGAGGAGAAGAGCGAAGGCCGGGGGATGTCTCTGCAAGACAGGTTCGGGGCCGTGATGGAGGTCAGCGTGACGGCAACTGGCATCAATGCCAGGGAACCTGTGGTGGAGGCCGGGGGCCTGGTGAAGGAGTTCCAGGGGGGTGACGGCGGTATCATCCGCGTGCTCGATCAGGTTGAGATCACTGTGCGTCGTGGCGAGATGGTCGCGGTGGTGGGAGCCAGCGGGTCGGGAAAGAGCACGCTTCTTCATGTTCTTGGAGCGCTCGAACGCCCGTCGGCTGGTTGGATCAGACTGGCTGGCCAGGCCCTGGAAGGGCTTCCCGAGCAGGCGCTTGATAACCTGCGTAATCGCACAATCGGATTCGTTTTTCAGTTCCATCACCTTCTACGGGAGTTCTCAGCCATCGAGAACGTGATGATGCCGCTCCGGATTTCCGGGATGGAAAGAAGGAAGGCCCGCGAGCGGGCCGCGCACCTTCTGGATCGGATGGGACTGGGATCGCGTCTTACCCATCGGCCGAGCGCGCTATCGGGGGGTGAGCAACAACGCACGGCGGTGGCGCGGGCGCTCGCGACGGGGCCGTCACTACTGCTGGCAGACGAGCCGAGCGGGAATCTGGACTGGCACAACGCCGAGAGGCTTCATGAGGTGTTCGCTGAGTTGGCCGGTGAACAGTCACTGGGCCTGATCGTCGTCACCCACAATCAGTCGCTGGCTGCACAGGCTGACAGGGTACTATTGTTGGAGGGAGGGCGATTGGTGGAGCCCGATGCTCAGGAGGCAGGGATCTGATGCTCTGCGACAACTGTCAGGAACGGGACGCCGTTGTGCATCTCACACGGATGGTGGACAATGCAATGACGCAACTCCATTTGTGCGAAAAGTGTGCAGCGGCAAAGGGTGTGGAGACAACTCTGTCCCTGCCACAACACCCCCTTGGGGAGATCCTCCAGGCAGTTCAGCAGCAGGGGGCGGGGGAGGCGAGCAGTGAGGATGCGTCATCATGCAGTTTCTGCGGGGCGACGACACGTGATTTCCGGGCTACCGGGAGGCTCGGCTGCCCGCACTGCTACGACGCCATGGAACGCAGTCTGCGCGAATTGCTTCGGCGCCTGCATGGCAGTTCACGTCATGTCGGCAAGCGTTATGAGCCACCCCAGTCTCACGTTGTCGGGATGGTCGACTCGGTGCACGATCTGCGTGATCGCATGCGCCGTGCCGTGGACGGTGAGCAGTTCGAGCTGGCTGCGGAGTTGCGCGACCGCATCAGGGCGCTGGAATGAGTAACGAACTATCGGCACTTGATCTCTCCCTTCTGCCTGATGGCGGAGTGCGCTGGCTGGACGCATCCGGTCCACACTCGGATATCGTGATTTCGACACGTATGCGACTGGCCCGCAACGTGTCGGGCTATGCCTTTTCGGGTCATGCGCGTGAGGGCGAGCGGTTGCGCATGCTGGCACAGGTTCGCGATGCCCTGCCTCTGGTGCCATCACTTCAGGGCGGAGTTCTTCTCACGCTCGAGCGTATGCCCGCAGTCGAACGCCGACTCTTGCACGAACGGCATTTGGTGAGCAAGGAACTGGCTGGTCTGGATCCGAATCAGCAGGTGAGAAGTGGGGCTGCCGTTATTCTTGCCGAATCAGCCGGTGTGCTCGTCAATGAAGAGGACCATCTTCGTCTGCAGGTGCTGCAATCGGGCTTCTGTATACAGGATGCTTTCACGGCCGTACAGGGTCTGGATGACGAACTCGGTGCGCAGGTTCCGTACGCCTTTCACCGTGAGTTTGGTTTCCTCACTGCCTGCCCCACGAACACTGGCACTGGCTTCCGGGCGTCGGTACTGATTCATCTGCCAGGCCTCGTACTGACCAAGGAAATCGGAAAGGTTCTGGCAGGGCTGCAGCAGATGGGACTCACCTACCGCGGGCTGTACGGCGAGGGCAGTGAAGTTGTCGGGAACTTCTTTCAGCTTTCCAATCAGACCACACTGGGCCGCTCCGAGGAGGAACTGCAGGACCTCCTGATACGTGTAGTGCGCCACGTGATCGAGCGCGAGGAGGAGGCGCGCCGTGTTCTGGTACGGGATGCCGGGTATATTATCGAGGACAAGCTGTGGCGTGCGTACGGTACGCTGAGATATGCCCGAAGTCTCACGTTCGACGAGGCCATGAATTATCTGAGTGGTGTCAGGTTGGCCGTTGGACTGAAACTGGTTTCGGGGCTCAGTGTATACACACTCAACAGACTCCTGATCTTTGCACAGTCGGCACATCTGTCCCATCTTGAGGGCCGGATGTTGACTGATATGGAAACAAATCTGGCGCGCGCGAAGTACGTGCGACAGGTGCTCACCAGTGAAGGCGGCGGTGTTGCATGATCCGCTTCCCAACGACCCCGAGGGGACGATGAACGGCTACAACTTCACCGAACGGGTGCGGAAAGTCCTGGCAATGGCGCGCGAAGAAGCAGCGCGCCTGCACCACGAGTACGTGGGCACGGAGCACATACTGCTTGGGTTGATCCGCGAGGGCGAGGGGGTGGCAGCGGCGGTACTGCAGAACCTCACGGTCGACCTGGACGATGTTGCACTGAAGATCGAGGAAACCGTCAAGAAGGGGAAGGCTGCGCAGGCAACCGGTCCCGATCTGCCGTATACGACGCGCGCCAAGAAGGTGCTTGAGCTGGCCATGGCGGAAGCCCGTGATCTCAATCACAGTTACGTTGGTACTGAGCACCTCCTTCTTGGTCTGCTCCGGGAGGAGAAGGGGATCGCCGCACAGGTGCTGGCGGACAGTGGTGTGAATCTCGAGGCGGCCCGTGCTGAGACACTGCGTCTGCTGGGAATGGAGATGCCGCAGTCCGGGCAGCAGGCGCAGTCGGAGAAGACATCCTCAGTCCCACCGGCTGCGGCACCAGCCAAGGGTGATAAGAAATCAAAGACGCCGGCGCTTGATCATTTCTGCCGCGACCTCACTCAGTTGGCCTCTGAGGGTCAGCTCGATCCGACGATCGGGCGTTCCAAGGAGATCGAGCGTGTAATGGAGGTGCTGACCCGCCGGAAGAAGAACAATCCCGTACTCATAGGCGAGCCTGGTGTAGGCAAGACCGCCATCGTGGAAGGGCTGGCCCAGCTCATTGCCAGCGGTGAATGCCCGGATTCGTTGCGGAATAATCGTGTTCTGTCGCTCGATATGGCCGCGGTTATTGCCGGCACCAAGTATCGTGGCCAATTCGAGGAACGACTCAAGGCGGTCATGAACGAGATTGCTCAGAACAAGCAGGTTATACTGTTTATCGATGAGCTCCACACGCTGGTGGGTGCGGGCGCTGCCGAGGGCGCCATTGATGCGAGCAACATGCTCAAGCCTGCGCTTGCGCGCGGGGAGTTGCAGTGCGTTGGCGCATCCACGCTCAATGAGTATCGCAAGTACATTGAGAAGGACGGTGCTCTTGAGCGACGTTTTCAGACGGTGGTGGTTGAACCGCCTTCAGTCGACGAGACCGTGCAGATCCTCCGGGGACTTCGTGCGAAGTATGAGGATCACCACAGGGTAAGCATCCCGGACGATACGCTGCTGTCGGCTGCGAAGCTTTCCGATCGATACATCACCGATCGTTTTCTGCCCGACAAGGCAATCGACGTGATAGATGAGGCGGGAGCACGCGCACGGCTCGCAGCTCAGGTCGCGCCATCGGAGGTCACCGAACTCAAGGAACGGCTCGAGAAGATCAACGCCGAGAAGGAAGCTGCGGTGCGCGACCAGAACTTTGAACGTGCTGCCTCGCTGCGTGACAGCGAGCGCGAGTTGCAGACCGAGATCCGTCGCAAGCAGGAGGAGTGGGAACAGCGACGCCAGTCATTCCGGCCCACGCTCGGCGAGGAGGAGATCGCGTTCATCGTGAGCCGGTGGACCGGGATCCCCGTGACGCGTCTTCAGGAGGCGGAGACCTCGCGGTTGCTACGCATGGAGGACGAGCTGCACAACACGGTGGTAGGGCAAGATGAGGCCATCAAGGCGCTCGCCCGTTCGATCCGACGCAACCGCGCAGGACTCAAGGACCCCAGGCGTCCGATCGGCACCTTCATCTTTTCCGGACCCACCGGTGTCGGCAAGACAGAGCTCGCACGCGCGCTTGCCCGGTTTCTCTTCGCCGACACATCTGCGCTCATTCGTGTCGATATGAGCGAGTACATGGAAAAGTTCTCGGTTTCACGCCTGATTGGCGCGCCGCCGGGATACGTGGGCTATGAAGACTCCGGTACGCTGACCAAGGCGGTGAGGCGCAAGCCTTACAGTGTTGTGCTGCTGGACGAGATCGAGAAAGCTCATTCGGATGTATTCAATATCCTGTTGCAGGTGCTGGATGAAGGACATCTGACGGACAACTACGGACGTGTGATCGATTTCAAGAACACCGTGATCATCATGACTTCCAACGTTGGTGCCAAGGATATTACGAAGGGTAAGGCACTGGGTTTTGCAGCGAGCGATGCGCGGGGTGATTTCGAGCGGATGTCGGAGAAGGTGAAGGATGAAATGAGCAGGGTATTCAATCCGGAGTTCCTCAATCGTCTCGATGACGTGATCGTGTTTCACCCACTGGGCAGGGAACATATTGCCCAGATCGTATCCATCCTGTTCTCGGACGTGCAGAAGCGGCTGGTGGACGAAGATCTCACGCTCAAGTTGACGATGGAGGCGAGCGAGTTTCTGGTGGATCACGGCCATGACGAGCATTTCGGCGCGCGACCACTAAAGCGTGCTATTCAGCGTTTTGTCGAGGATCCGCTGTCGGAGAAGATCCTCACCGGCGAGTTTTCCCGTGGCGATGAGATTGAGGTTAGTGTTTCGGCGACCGAAAAGGAAAAGCTGGAATTCCGTGTTCTGACGTCGACTTCCCAGGCATCCTGAAGGGAATGCGGGTGCACCGCGGGGACGCGCTTGCATCCGGATAGAGAAGGCGGGCAGGCACCGCACGGCCGAACAGGAAGGTTCGGCCGTTTGCATTCGTTGCTTGGACTCGAACTTAGCGGGTCTGCGCAACGGAGGTGGGGTCGGTTGTCGTGTGCGATCCGCTTATATTAAAGGGTTATGCCAACACGCACTCTCCACACCCTCTTCGGGTTGACCGAATCAATTGGCCGTTCCGCACTGGCGGTTGGCGTGGCCACGTTGCTGGCTAGCCTCTCGCCTCTCGTTGCAGCGGCGCAGACGGATCCGCTAAGCAGGTGCATGATTCCCGACTCGATCGCAGTGAGGGGAAACTCCCGCGTCGACCATGCACGTATCCTGTCTGAGGCCGGCTTGACGCCAGGTATGACGCTGAACTTTCCCACCATTCAGCGGGTGGTGAAGTCTCTGTATCAGCTCGGTGAGTTCGATGACATCCAGATATTGTGTGATGTCGAATCAGTCCCTGACAGGGTACTGTCGGTGGTGCAGGTTACGGAACGTCCCGTCCTTGGAGACCTGCGTGTGACTGGCCCCGACGCCGTATCGGAACGTACCGTCAGAGACAAGATTGATCTCCTGGTCGGGCGCCCTGTGGATCCTGTTCAGGTGGCTCGTGCACGTGCACGTATCGACTCCGTTTATGAAGCGGTTGGTTATTACCTCGCCGAGATCGTTATCGACAGCACCGCAATGGATGACGGACGTGTGGCTCTCACGTTCGCAATAGATGAAGGGCGGCGCCTGGCAATATCGGGTATCGAGGTAGAGAATCAGGGAGCCATCAGTCCAAGACGCGTAGTGAGTACCATGAAGACCAGACCCGAAGGTTTCTGGTTCTTTCGCAAGGGTGAGTTTGACGAGGACAAGTTCGTCGGAGACCTGGGTGAGCGCATCCCTGACCTGTATTCCCGTCTGGGCTATCTGGATATGCGCATCACCAAGGACACCCTCGTGGTGGATCGCGAGCTTGGCAAGGGCATGCTGGAGATCGGCATAGACGAGGGACCACGTTATCGAATCGGGACATTCGAGATAGCGGGCAACAGGCGTTTCCCCACCGATGAACTGAGGCGATTCTATCCTTTCGAAGGCAATGATCCCACGCTTACGCAGCGTATCAAGGGGATCATCAAGCGCGAGGCGGCAGCACCCGAGGGGATTTTCGATCAGAACAAGTGGGACAGCGCCATTGAGAAGGTCAATAACGAATATCGCAACAACGGCTATCTGTACGCCCAGATCCAGCCGGTGATCAAGAAAGGGTTCGAAGGGCCGGATTCCGTTCCAACGGTCAACCTGCGATGGGACATTGATGAGCGGAACCCCGCCATCGTGAATCGTATCGACATCGTCGGCAATGATTTCACTGTCGAAGACTGCATCCGGCGACAGATCTTTCTGGTACCCGGCGGTCCCTTCAACCAAGCGGCGCTGATCCGGAGCTACCAGAGCATCAGCAACATGGGCTTCTTCGAATCCCCGATGCCTTTTCCGGATTACCGTCCCGTCAACGATCAGGGGGACGTGGACATTGTTTTTCGTGTCAAGGAGAAACGTACCGGGAGTGTAAATTTCGGCGCTTCGATGGGTCAGGGCGGCGTAGGCTTCGGGGGCTTCATGGGCCTTGAGCAGCCGAATCTCTTTGGCAAGTGCAAGTCCGGGCGGCTGAACTGGCAGTATGGCAGATTTTTCAACGACTTCACTGCCACCTACACGGATCCTGCTCTGCGGGGCTCGCGACTCTCCGGCGCTGTCAGCGCATATCGCACCCAGTCGCGTTTCGTGATCGGGAATCTGGGCCAGAACATCCGTACCGGTAGCCAGTTCCGTCTTGGTTTGCCGGTTCCGTGGTCGCTGTTCTCGACACTGGCCATGTCCTACAACGGCGAATCGGTGACGTTCACTTCGGGTCAGGTGGCTGGCAGTTGTTCGCGCAACTGTTTCAGATCAAACCTCGGACTGGAATATACGACGGATACACGTGTCGATCTGCCTTTTGCCACCGGTGGATCAATGAAGACACTGACGCTTGATCTCAGTGGCGGCCCGCTCGGTGGCACTGTGAACTTCCAGCGTCTGAACGGTGAGATGCGGGCATATACTCTGCTCGGGCAGTTCGGGGGTAATAACCCGGGCTCCCAGGCAATGAAGATCACGATGGGTCTTACGGCCCGTTCAGGTGCTCTTTTCGGTAACGCAGGTCCGTTCTTCTTTCAGCAGCAGTTCGCTGTTGGCGGTGTGATGTTCGGTCAGATGCTTCGCGGCTATCCCGAATTCTCCATTACCCCCTCGGGCTTCGACCCGTCGACAGATCAGTACAGTTCGCAGGTCGGTTCGTTCGGCAACGCGTTCATGACCGTGAGCGGCGAGATCGGTCT
>CAYSKN010000154.1:0-7866 GCA_964431565.1 uncultured Gemmatimonas sp. | reverse complement strand
GCGCAGGGTGTGGCAGAAGTTCCAGACTTTGTTGACGATGGCGGTGGAGGTCATGCCCTACAATCCATTGGTGAGTGTGATGAGGTCTTCGGCCAGGTAGCCGGCCGCAAGGCATGCCTGCCGTGTTGCGGCGGAATGTTCCGTGGCGATGGCCATCTTCTCCACGGTCCACTGGCGGTACTTGGGAAAGGCGGTGAGGAAGCGTTCGATGTGCCCGTCGAAGCGCCCGAGCGCGCCTACGGTATGCTCTGCGGCCGTCCGTTTGCACGAGCCGAAGCGGATCGTCCGCGCATCCTCGTTCAGCGCCACCAGGTCGATCTCCACATCGCCCTTGTCCCAGTACCCGTCGATGCGCTGGGTGAGCATGAAGCCCGGCAGCCCCTTGCGGCCGCGCTCCTCGTACAGCGTGGCTGCCAGTCGTTCCAAGCCGAAGCCTTCCGCATCGCGCAACCGGCTGTCGGCCTGCACGAGCAGGTCGCCGATGGGCTTGAAGCGGATGGTGGCCGCAGGAATGGACAGCGCATGCAGCCAGCTGCGCAGGAAGTTGTCGGCGATGTAGTAGCGTCCCGACCGCGCGTTGTGCCTGGCGAAGACCGGCAGGCGGCGCTCCACCATGCGGTAGCTGTCGATCAGGATCCGCAGGTATCCGCCCGTCCGCTTGTCCTTGGCGGGGTCCAGTTCGCGCAGCCGCGCCTCGATGTCGCCGTTGCTGCAGCCGGGGTTCTGGGCGATGAACCGCAGCACCATGTTGTAGCGCCCGCGCAGCTCGTGCAGGAACCAGTTCTCCGCCTCGTTGCGCAACGGCGACGAGCTCTCGAAGAACATGCGCCGCAGCACCGTGGAGCGATCGCCGCCCAGCACCTCCTGCTCGTAGCAGTCGCGGTAGAATTTCGGCACGCCCTCGAAGAGGTTCCAATGGAAGAGCAGTTCCTGCGGCGTGCCGTGCGCATGGGCGCGCAGGATCTCCAGCACGCTGCTTATGTCCAGGTGCCCCAGGTCCAGCCGGTCGGTGAGGCGGTTGAACAGCGGGGCGCGGCTGTCATCGAGCAGGGCCGTCATCTCCGTGTGGATGGAACCCAGCACGAGCAGGCAGCCCGTCACCTCATCGGCCCGGGCGCTGCATCGGTCCACCACGCTCTGCAGGTGGCTCTGGAACTCCTCCAGTACCTTGCGGTGGAAGTACTGGAACTCGTCCAGCACCACGATGTACCCGTCCTCCACCAGCGTGGCGATCAGTTGCGCGAACTCCAGCAGGCTGCCCGGCCGCTCGTGGTCCAGTTGGAAAGCCTCCATGAAACCGTGTACCGCCTCCAGCGCCCCGGCGGGTTCCGAATCGGGGATCTGCACATAGAACGACTTCCGCTCCGGGTGCCGCTTCAACGCCTCCTCGATCAATGCTGTCTTGCCGATGCGCCGCCGCCCCGAAACCTTCACGAAGGCCCAACGGCCACGGTCCAGGATACGGTCCAGCCGCTCCAGTTCCTCATCGCGCCCGTAGAACTTCCAAGGCATGCGCGAATTTAGTGAAATAATTTTTTTACTATTAAATATCTGAACACAACAAGCTGTTTATCAGCAATGTACGGGCCACTGAGTGCGGTGCGGATGGCCAGCTCCCGGCCCTTGCCGAGCCTCGGCACCCCGCTCCGGGCCATGGGGTCGGCCACGGCAAGCTTAATGTAATCGCCATTACATTAAGCTGAAATGAACTCCACCTTCCTGATGATCGATCTGATGCGCAACCAGGAGTGCAGCGTATAGCGAGTGGGCACAGGGACGAGTTCACCACCTATGCTGCAGCCCACGCCATCATCGCGCAGGGTGTGGCAGAAGTTCCGGACCTTGTTGACGATGGCGGTGGAGGTCATGGGGGTGCGGTGCTAAGAGGCGGAACGATCAATTAGGTGGAAAGGCACGAGCGCGGATGCTTGCGCCAGAGGAGTGGTCAGGATAAGCACGTGTCTATGCGTCGGACCACTTCTTCCCTCGTAGTTGATTGGCTATTTGCTCAGTCGACGGCAAGATTCCGCCAGCCAGCGTCAGATATTCACGAAGGTCAAAGAACTGTGTGTGCATCATGGGATACTTGGAATCTTTGGTGAACTCTGTTGGGTAAAACTTGTCAACCAAATAGAACCGATGTCCCTCCCTGATGTCGTAACCAGGGTTGTCCACTGCATCTTTCATTACTTCTGTCACTAAGTCAAGTTCTTGCTGCGTAGGTGGCGCGCCTTTGAGCGTGTCGACAAGTTCCATTGTATCCTTCTGCCCGATATCGGCAGAGAAGACCTTCAGCACCTTGCCCACGGCGCGCACTGCCTTGTTGTCATACAAACCGAGGTAGGTATGGTCCGCGTAGTTGCGACCAACTCTATTGTAGTACACACCGAACTTGATGTTCTCATTGAACGTCTTACCACAGAGAACGGCTCTGAGGGAATACTCATCTGGAAGAAGATTCTCGCTCGAGCAGAACTCTCGAAAGTCCTCCAACAGCTCTCTAATCTCCTGCTCCCATTCATCGAGTTCTTCGTCTATCGCCTTTATGATCTTGTCGAAGGTGGTATTGACGATGATGGCATCGTTTCTCAAGGTCGCGACTTCCTTTTGGATGTCCTCCAACTCGGTTGAGGTCAGTAGCTCCTTACCGAGCATCACTAGGAAGGGTCGCTTTGAGTCACCCATTCTTTTCACATGTCCTTTGATCTGATTGCTGCCGAAATCGTTACCGCGCTTGGTTTCGACCAGGATCCTGAGACTCTGTTGATCAAGAACCCCATCCGGTATGCCCCCGCAAGCCCCTCGGTCCTGTTGCTTCATTGTGATGCCTACAGTGACCTGACTGCCCTCATCATCACTGGCAAGCACTGTGTTGAGCACTCTCTCCAGTAGCACCGGGCGGTACTGGTAAAGACGACCTAGTAAGAGTAGCGTGTTATTGGTGATGACGTTCTCGCGCTGACTATAGCGCTGGAAGTAGTGGATTCTGCTCATCAATGGTATTGCGTATGGTCAAGAGATCAGGTGAGAGCCTGCGTGGGTTTTTCCACGGCGTGTGGAATGACCACTTGAAGGAACTCCTGAATGGGTGCTAGTTCGAAGAGGTCAGCCATACGCTCGCCTTCGGCTAGTCGCCTTCGTAGCTCGTAGACCTTCCCCAAGTCGATCTTCTTCGTCGGTGGCAACCACTCGTGGTTTTTGGAAAGAGTCTCGATTTCCCCCTCCAATAGACATAGCCCCTTGCCTCGCATCTTTTGAAGCTTAGCGGCCAATGTGCCATGGTTGAAGTCAGTGTGTGATTTACCCTCGTAGAATGCTTGCCTGTTCTCCGTTCGCAATTCATCACGCAGTTTCTTGAACGCCTCTCGCCACAGGTAAACTCTGTTCCCGGCAAGATGTTTCTGCTTCAGGAATCCATCGGGCAGGTTTTCGATGGAATCTTGGGCACTCGCATTCGGAAAATCTTTAGGCTTTTGTTTGTCCCGCAACAGGAAATCGAAGTCAGCGAAGATGTAGCTCTGAATCCCCAAGCCAGCGAGGATGTCGGCTACCGGGGCGAACTGAGATTTTCCTTCGACAGCCACAATCGAGACGTTCTGCCGGTCCAGTTCATAGGGGTACAGTTCATCGGCCGCTGCCCGAAGTATGTGTTCATCATAACCTTCGCACAGGATGACCTTGTCTGCGAAGAAGAGTTCGTTCTGATTGTTGTTGACCAGATACTTGAGCAACTTCTTGGCTTCAAGGGTCTGGGCAGTCGTCGCTATTCCATCGCTCTTTTTAACCAGTAGAAGGTGAAAGGTCTCCTTCGAGGTCCGGATGAACTCTACCCCGTGTGTTGTGATGATGACCTGATTGCGGCCGTCATCGGTGAATTGGTCAAGTCTGTCGCTAATGACTCGTCGGGCATGCGGGTGCAGGTAAAGCTCGGGCTCTTCGACGCAGAGCAATGCGGATCCCGTGGTGTTCACTTCGTTGATGTAATAGGTGAAGAGACCCATGATGGTTGCAGACTGAATGCCAGCCCCTTTGTCGGTCAATAGGCTTTTGTATCCGTCGTCAACATAGATGACGCAGCTCTTGTAGAGGTCGGTCTTCGTATCCGCATTGAACTGAAAGGAGAGTCGGGCATCCGGGAAGGAGATTGACAATGCTTGGCTCTCGACTTTCCTAGTGACTTCACCGAAAAGAGTATCCCCTACACTGCGGATCCGTTCGAATGCTTCCTGAAGGGCCGGGTCGTTGGAACTGTCCTTGGTAAGGTGACGCATGAGCTTGCCATACCACGACCACGGATTTAAACGCAACTGTACAAAGGGGTCGCGAAACGCCGGAAGGATTGCGCTCTGAAGCAGCTCATTGCGGACACTGGCGCGAAAACAAAGGACCCAATCAACAGCATCGCTTTCTCGCATCAAGAAGCGAAGCTGCTTATTAATGCCTCGTTCCCCCTTGATAGCGCTGAATGCGTATGCGTATCGGTACTTGTTTGCCAAATGCTGCTTGAACGTGTTTTGATTCTTCAGCTTGGCATCCACCCAGACCTTATCCGCATTGTCCTCGTCCAGTTCGAAGATTCGCCCATAGTCGTTCTTGAGATCGCTCAGATCAATGCGACTCGGCTCCCCTACTGAGCCCCAACCTCCAGGACGGGTTCCCGCAAAACTGAACCCAAAGCACTTATTGATCTCCGTCCAATCAAGCTCTTCATCCGGTTCGCGCGTCAGCTCGCACCAGATGAAAATCTCATCCACGCTTGTACTCACTATGCCGCCATCATCGTTCGTGGTCTGCGCGGTGAAGAAGTCGGCCTCTGTGATGTTCTCTGACTTGGCGTAGGCCGGAGCACTTTCCCCAAGGATGATGTCGAGCGCTTTGACGATGTTGCTCTTCCCGGAATTGTTCCGACCGATTATCACGTTCTTGCCCGGCAGAAAGGACAGGTCAAGTTCATTGATTGAGCGAAAGCCTCTTATGAAAAGCCGTGACAGATACATGGGTGGTCAAACAAGTTTACCCTCAAACGCCCGTTTCAACACCGCCTGCCGCAAACGTACCGCCTGCTGGAACTGCGCGTCGAGGGTGGAGTCCGTTTCGGCTACTCGGTTAAGCGTTGTCTCTATGCGCTTGCGAATTGCGACCTGATCCATTAGCGGGGGCACCGGCATTTCAAGACTGTCTATTCCTGCTACGTTGAGGTTGGGCCTTCCAATGCCGGCGATGTTGCCTAGCAGATGGTGTTGAGCCACTGGTCCTCGCAGGAAATGGAAAGCGTACCATGGATCAACTTGACCAAGTCGATACTGGATGAGGAAGGCTCCCGCAATCGCGTCAACGTTGTCGTTGAAGACCGACACTGTTCCAATGCTGCCAGTACGTGTGATCAGCAGGTCACCGAGTTTTAGCTTGTACTTGGCAACCTGTTCCTTGGTCAAGTCAAGTTTCGGCGCGGTGTTCATGTTCACTTGTCCGCGCTCGTCAATGTCTGATGTTCTAAGCACGGGCACGCCACTTGAAGTGTAGTCGTCGCTGGAGAAACGCGGGCCGTACATGGAGAACTCCTTGAGTTCACCGAATGTCTTCATCTCATGTGCCTCGGCCGCTTCATCATACGCCGCCTTCAACACCGCCTGCCTGTACCGTTTCAACTTGGCCTTGGCCGCGTGCAGGCGGGCCACCGCCGCATCTAACCGGCCCAGCTGCAGCTCGATCGCGGCCACGATACGGCGCTGTTCGGGAAGGGGAGCCAGAGGAAAGGGAACACGAGCTAGTTTCTTGGCATTCACATTCGGTACAGCGATTCCTGCCTTGCTTGCGCCGATCGCGGTCCAGTAAGTCGAGCTCTGTAGATAGTGATAGAGGTACCGCTCGTCAATCCCAGACTTCGGCCGGAAGCGAATCAAATAGGACGCAAAGACTGCTGGCTCAACCTCGGTGAGCAAGTAGCTCACGCCAACAGACCCGGCGCGAGAGATGACAATATCACCGGACTCGATCAGATATTTGTCGAGGTCATCAGGTTCCTCTGTGCAATAGGGCACGCTATTCCAATCGATATCACCCGGACTGATATCGGTGGTTCGCAGCAACTTGATCTTGCCGTTCTCCTTATCAGCTTTGGTGGTCCAGCCATACTGAGGTTTCTCGCAGACCTTACCAAGCGTTGACCACGACCAACCTTGGGGCAGTTCGCCCAACTCAATTTCTACTTCGATATCATGCTCCTCCATCACGCCGCCAACACTTCATTCAACTCATCGATCACCCCGTCCATCCCTTCGCCAAAGAGCTGGTACATCCGCGCCAAGCCGCCTTGCTGGCCCATGGTGCCCAGCTCCAGGTCGTCGCGGTCCAGGTGTACGCTGGTGGCGATGTGGTCGCGCACCAGGTGCAGCCAGGCCATCTGCTCTTCGGTGAACTTCACCGCGCCGCCGGCCTGCTTGCGGAAGGTCCAGTCCTGGAAGTTCTTGCGCACGGTATCGGCGTAGGGGCGTAGCTCCGTGTCCACCCCCAGTTCGTAGCGGATGAGCGCAACCAGGTCGGTGAGCTGGCGTTGCGGGCTGGCGGCTTTCTTCAGGCCCAAGGCCCGTTCGTAGCTGGCCCATACCCGGTCGCTGGTGAGGTTCCACGGCGGCTGTTGCAGGGCTTCGGCCACCTGCTGCACCATGCGGAAGGTGAGTTCGCGGCGGCGGTAGGGCTGGCCGTAGTAGATGCCGAGGGCGGTCAGTTCATTGCGTTTCGCGGCGATGAAGTCCTTGAAGGTCTGCACCACGGCGGCGGCCTGCTCCTGCACGCGGCCCTGCGGCCCGGCGTAGAGCACCCGGTCCAGGTTCACGGTATCGATCAGCTGCTCGTGTTTGCGGCGCACGTTCTCCACGTATTCGCGGAAGGCGGGATCGTCGAAGAGGGCGGTGGCGGCCTTGGGCAGGTCGGTGTTGGGTTGGGCGGCCACCGCATCGGGGTCGTGCGCATCCAGCAGGGCATGCACCACCTGCTGGATGGTGCGGCCACCGGCCTTTTCCTGGAACTGCTCCTTTTCCTTGGCTGCCAGTTGCTTCTCCAAGCGGGTGAGGCGGTTGGCCAAGCTGGTGAGCGTGTCCTCGTCGCGGTGGCCCAGCACCACCTGCATCATCAGGTCCTTCAGGCTCACGCCGGGCTTGCGTTCCAGCGGACGGCTGTCGCTCTTGCAGCTTTTCAGCACGCCCACGGCATCCACGATCACGAAGTGGGTTTTGTTGCCGTTGGCGCTGGGGGTCACTTTGCGCAGGCCGTCGGCATCGAGGGTGCGGGTGCCGCGCCCCTTCATCTGCTCGAAGTAGTTCTTGCTTTTTACATCGCGCATGAAGAGGAGCAGTTCCAGGGGCTTTACGTCGGTGCCGGTGGCGATCATGTCCACCGTTACGGCGATGCGGGGGTTGTAATCGTTGCGGAAGCGCGCCAGCAGGCCCTTGGGGTCTTCCTGGGTGTTGTAGGTGATCTTCTTGCAGAAGTCGTTGCCCTCGCCGTATTCCTCGCGGATGATCTGGATGATGTCGTCGGCATGGCTGTCGGTCTTGGCGAAGACGAGCGTTTTGGGCACCTCGGTGCGGTGCGGGAAGATCTCGGTTTCCACCGCGTGTTTGAAGGCCCTGACCACGGTGCGGATCGTGCTGGGGTTCACCACGTCACGGTCCAGCTGGGCACCGGTGTAGGTCACGTCCTCATCGGCCTGTTCCCAGCGCTTGGCGCGGGTGAGGCGGTCGCGCTTGTCGATGTACTGCCGGGCCTTGATGTGGCCGCCGTGCTTGGTCACATGGGTTTCGATCAGGTAGGCGTCGTGTCCCACGTTCACGCCGTCGGCCACGGCCTGCTCATGGGTGTACTCGC
>CAYSKN010000153.1:0-7885 GCA_964431565.1 uncultured Gemmatimonas sp. | reverse complement strand
TAAAGCCACGTCCGGATTATGAGAAAGCGATGCTGCAGACGCGGGACGAACTCGCGACCATGGGCGTACCGTTCAAGGAATAGCGGGGGTAGCCTCCGTGATGCGCAGGTTCGAGTGGATCGACGGCGGGCATCCGCGCGCAGCCCGGCAGAGAATCGGCAGTGGCACATAGGCCAGGTCTGGCAGCCATCCTCAGCGAACTGGATACGCTGATCCGTCCAGAGGAGGAGAGGCGTGTGTTGGATTTCGCCCGCCAGGCCGAGGATGCCGGGTGGTACGGTGTTCACATCATCGACCACATCGTCATGGGCCCGGGCTCGGCTCGCAACGGCCTACCAGAAAACCCTCGAGCCTTTCGCTGGGTGGGCAATCAGCGGCCAGACCAGCACATGCCAAGCCAGATTGTCATGATGTCCGCCATCGCAGCGGTTACCTCTCGCATCCGGCTGATGGCAACGGCAACGCTTGCGCCCCTGCGGCCGCCACTGCTGAATGCCAAGCAGTGGGCCACTTTGGACCTGATCTCTGGAGGGCGCCTGACGCTGACGCCGATTGGCGGCTGGCAGGACGAGGAATACGAGGCCATGAACGTGCCCTTCGCCGAGCGCGGCGGTCGGCTCGACGAGCAACTGGAAATCATGCACTTGGCTTGGCGCGAGACACCGATCAGCTACCAGGGCCGGTACTACCGCTTCGAGAATGCATACGTGATGCCGAAGCCAGTACAGCCTGGTGGTCCGGAAATTATCATCGGTGGCGATCGCCTCAGTGCGAAGGTGATCGCGCGCATTGTCCGATACGGCAAGGGCTACACCCTGACGAGCACGCCGGAGCCGGAGGATCTCGCACGACTTGTACAAGCCATGGCGGACGCGGGGCGCAGCCAGGCTGAACTCAAGACCAGCGGTTTGATCTTTCCGGTGTTTCCCGACGCACAGCAGCCTGCGGATCTGGCGCGCAGCATCGAGGCGAGCCTCCCCGCCCTCATCGCAGCTGGGGTTGCCACCATCACGGTGAAGCCGTCCCAGTTCATCAACGACGCGGGGGAGATGCCTCGCTTCCTGAAGGAGTGCGAGCGTCTTGTGGCGGCCTGTTGGCAGTAGACGAGTGTCGTACCGGAGTAGCCATGATTCCTGTCATCGAGTTCCAGCGCCGAGCGTCTCATGGTCCGGTGACTACCGTCGACGACTTTGATCTGGACCTTGCCTTCAAGGTGCGCGATCTGGTCGCCGAGTACGGGATCAGATACGACCCCGAACAACTGCTGGTTGACGATCGGACGGCCGATGCAATCTTCGAGGCCGCCGTGAAGCATCTTTCGAGCGTTGGTCTCTACTTCATGAGCACCGGGCGTGTCATCCAGTACGATGAGCAGGAGATCCGCCAGCTTGCGACAGAATCACAGCAGAACCCGGCCTGTGTGAACCTCGGCAAGGGCGTCGAACGCATGCAGTTGCGCTACAGGCGTGGTGCGGATGAATGGGCACCTCTCAACTACGGCGGCCCGACCGGCGTTGGCTTCCTGGACTCCTTCGTCGCCTATGCACAGTCCTACGCGCAGGAGCCATCAGTACGTGGTTTTGGCATCGTCCCCGGCCTCGCAAAGCTCGGCAATCTCGATCCGAAGGCAGGCCAATTATCTGAAGTCACGGTGGCACTCTGGGAGCAGGAGGCGTTGCGGGAAGCGTTGAAGCGCACAGGGCGCCTGGACATGAATCTCGGGCTGCTGTGCACTGCGAGCACACCGAGCGGCACTATGGCCGTAATGGCGTCGGGATTGCGGGACTCCTTCAACACGCAGATAGGCATCCACATCATGCCGGAACAGAAGCTTGACTGGAGTCGGCTTCTGCTCGCGCAGTATTGCGAGATCACGGGTATCGAGCCCTGGCAGAGTTCGATGTCCTGCGTCGGGGGGCTGTGCCGGAACGCGGCAGAGAGCGCGGTTCTGATGGTGGCCAACGCCTTGGCGCAACTGAGCTATGCCCACGGCGGAAGCATGAGCTTCTTCGCCAGTCATCTCGATGGCACTTGGGCGACCCGGCCGACGGAGTGGGCAATGACGGGTGCCCTGCGTGCCGCCGAACGTCACCTGGGTCTGGCGACCTCCAACGGTGGTCTGTGCGGCATTGTTGATGCGTGGCGCACACCGCTCACACTCTGGCAGGCCGCTGCCCAAGTGCCACTCTACGTGGCGAGCGGCATGTCCTATGCCTGGGTGACGGGCCACACCGGTCTGGAATCACGACTGATCGACCAGATGATGCGCGCCTGTGTTGGCATGTCGCATGAGGCGGCCAATGAACTCTGCCAGAAAATCATGCGCAAGGTTGACGGACTGCTGCCTCATGTGAGGATTACGAACCAGGAGCAGGTCCGTTTCGCGGATGCTTACGATCTCAAGACGGTCAGGCCGAAACCCCGTTACGAGGCAGGCATGATGAATGTGATGGACGAGCTTGCTAACCTCGGCATGCCGCTCTGATTCGAACATTGAGGTGGAGTGGACGCGGTGATGGTTGCAACGCTCGCGAGCAACTGCGCGACAGCTCGGGTAGTATTCTCCTGCAACGAGCAGGAAGAGGGCATTCCTGGCGAACTCGTCGTCACTACCAGTCAGAGGAGCAGTGGGACAACAGTCGCCGATGACATCGTATCTGGAGCGTCGATTCCGGCAAGCACCAGCGAAGCAGGCATGATGTACTCAAAGGATACTCATGATTCGGGGACTCTCCACTCTTGCTGGTTCCGCGAGGGAATCGCATCATTGCTCGAGACTCGCGGATTTTGCAGCTTTGCCGACGGCGCCCTCGACTACCTCAATCTGCATGGAGCTCCATCATGGCGATTCGCATCGTGAGGCCGGCAGATACACCGGCGGATGCATATCACTATTGGCACAGGCGCTGGTGTGAGATTCTGACAGAGCGGTCTCGCGCAGAGCTCGTCGCCGCTGGCCTTGCAGGTGCAAGTTTCACAGAGCGAGTCCCCGACGCGCCGGATGGGAAGGGGTACTTCAGCTATGCCATCGGTGACGAGGGTTCAGTGCATTTCATGGATGGCGAAGGGGAGGCGGTATGTGAGTACAATACCTACGAGCTTGGATTTCGCCTTCTGAGTGATGCAACTCTCGATATTGGGAAGGTAATTGAAGCCGATGGCTTGCGGATCATCAGCCGCCGGGAGAAATGGCTCGCACTAATCAGTCTATTGCCGATACTTCGTACGGCGTGCCATCAAGCGATCGAGGAAGCCGAGCAGAAGTTCGACCTCGAACTTCCCAAGTACTGGTAGTAGTTGGTGGTTGCGATTCCTCCTGGGACAACAATAGAGCGTGATGCGCAGTGGCTGGTGCAAAGGGCTGGTACTCTGCGGCTTCGGCATGGCCCCGGCGCACAGTGTGGCACTCCGGGCCCGTAATGCGCGCCGGCACCGCAAGCTTCCGAAGGATGTCAACGGCAGCGCAAAGCTGGTTTGACAGACCTTGCTAGTCACTGTTAGATTCGGGACGAAACGTCTCGTTTCGTTTTGTGCAGTGACTAAAACCAGATTCGGCAAGAGGTGGCGCTGCAGTAGGGTACTGACTCGCCGCGACTTGCAGGCAGCTGGGCAGTACTCAGAGAAGGGCGATCATGCCGCAAGAGGTGCAACGGTGTGGGACCGTGCGGAAGCGGAGTGTCATTCAGTTCGGAACTGGTTTCGTCGGCCATTTCGCACTCCGAGCGATCATCGAACACCCGGAACTCGAGTTGGTCGGAGTCTGGGTTCACGATCCGGGGAAGGTCGGTCGCGACGCGGGTGAGTTGGCGGGCTTGGATGTTCCTGCCGGTGTTCTGGCAACGGGCAGCATCGACGAACTTCTCGCGCTGAGGGCGGACTGTCTCTCGTCTGGGGCGGGGGGTGACGGCCGGGAGCAGTGGATGGCAGACGCGCACTGCCGGTTTCTGGAAACGGGCACCAACGTGGTCAGTAGTTCGATCGTAGGGATGGTTGATCCGTACGCTCATCCGGACAGAGCCTTGTTTACGCAGCTGGACGATGCGGCGATGCGGGGCGGGGCATCCTATTTCACGTCCGGAATCGAGCCGGGATTCATGAGCGATACCTTGCCACTCACGATCACGGGGATCAGTCAGTACTGGAGTTCGATCCGCGTGCAGGAGATCCTCGACTACTCGACATATCTGCCGAATGAGTGCGAGAAGCTCATGGGAGACGTGCTCGGCTTTGGCAGACCGATGAGCTACCAGCCGATCCTGTTCGTGCCGGGGCGCCTCACATACGTGTGGGGTGGGCCAGTGAGTCTCATGGCTCGCGGACTTGGGCTGACGCTCGATCGAATCGAGGAACGCGTATGGCGCCATCCAGCCGAGCAGAGCTACGAGGTCAAGGGTCTGGGAAGGATCGAGAGGGGTACTGCCGACGCATTTCGCTTCGAGCTGCGCGGCATCGTCGGAGGGAGTGAGGCGATCGTCCTGGAGCATGTCACCAGGCTTCGCCCCGACACCGCGCCGCAATGGTCGCAGGGGGAGCACGGCCCAGGCTATTACGTGTATGTCGATGGTGATCCTCGTATCAAGTGCCACATCAGCTGCGTGGGGCCCGATGGCGATCACCATTCCGGCGGGATCCTTGCGACCGGCACGCGCCTCGTCAACGCTATTCCGGCGGTTTGTGCCGCCAGGTCCGGAGTGATCTCAGCGCTGGATCTGCCTCTGCTGAGCGGGCGCGGATTGTATCGTCCGCGACGAGTATGGCAGGGATGAGCGCAGGCTTGATGACGCTCCTGGAAGGCAGAGTAGCGATCGTCGTCGGGGTAGGTCCCGGACTGAGCCGTGCGAGCGCACTGCTGATGGCTGAGGCGGGCGCCGACATCGTACTCGCGGCACGGAGCGAAAGAACAATGCGTGCCGTGGCTGCTGAAGTGGAGGCGCTCGGACGCCGGGCATTGTGCGTGTCGACGGACGTCTCGAGACCCGAAGAATGCAGGCGCTTGGCCGATCGCAGCGATGAGGTATTCGGGCGCATCGATATTCTCGTCGTCACGTCCTTCTATATGGGTGAGGCGGAGCCAATCGCCACCGCCGATTTCAATGATTGGCGCAAGGTCATGGATGTCAATCTGTTCGGCGCGCTGGAAGTTGTCCGTGCGTATGTGCCCCAGTTGGGTGCGCGAGGCAATGGACGGATCATTCTCGTCAACAGCGTGCAGGCATGGGATCCTGAGCCCCGCATGGCGGCCTATGCGGCGTCGAAGGCAGCATTGATGAGCATTACGCGCTCGCTGGCCGTCGAACTCGCGCCGGTGGGGATCCGGGTCAACGCGATTCATCCTGGCCTGATCATGGCCGACGATGTGAAAGCCTATATCACGCAGTTGGGTGTGGAGCGAGGTCTCCCCTTCGAAGAGGTCTATGCGCGCATGACCGCCAATGAGTACCGGCTGGGCTACATACCAGGGCCGGAGGAAGTCGCAGGAAGCGTGCTGTACCTGGCATCGGATCTCAGCAGGCCAGTCACGGGCCAGAGTATCGGTGTCAATTGCGGTGCATGGTTTCATTAGAATGGTTGGAACAACCATATCAAGCCGGCATTTCGAGCCTGTTCTGTGAGGAGTATCGGGATGGATATACGATTTCTGGCGCCAATTTGCATGCTCGTGGCTGCTGCGGCCGCCCAGGCCCAACAGAGCGACGTGTCGGGCCCAAGCGCTGAGCAGGGCTCGTTGCAGGAAGTGGTAGTCACCGCGCAAAGGCGCGAGGAGCGACTTCAGGACGTCCCAGTGGCCGTGACTGCGATTGGTGAAGAACAACTTGCAATGCGTCGCATCCAAAACGTCAACGACCTCTCCGGACTCGCCCCGAACATCAGTGTTCTTCCGGCGGCTGTGAGCAACACCGGCTTTCAGATTTCGATTCGTGGCGCCGTGCAGCAGAACCCGGCGCTCTACTGGGATCCGACGGTTGGCCTCTACCTGGACGGGGTATACGTCGGCAAGAGTACTGGCAACGTCTTCGATGTGGTGGATCTCGAGCGCGTGGAAGTCCTCCGCGGCCCTCAAGGCACGCTATATGGCCGCAATACGCTCGCCGGGGCAGTTAATCTCATAACGCATCAGCCCACCGGCGAGCTCGGCGGCAACGTGCAGCTGGACCTCGGCAACTACAGCCTTCGCACGGCCAAGGCATCTCTCGATCTGCCCCGTTTCGGGATTGCCAGTGTCTCGATCGGCGCGCGCAAGGAAGAGCGTGACGGGACGACCAGGACGACAGCGGGAAGCTCTGTCTCCGAACTCGACACCCGGGATTCCACCAGCGCTCGTATTGCGGTCAACCTCGATTTCAGCCGCGCATTCCGGGCTGCGTATCGCTTCGACTACAGCGACATCGACCAGACGCCACTGCACTCCTACCTGTCACGCGCAAACCCCTCGGTACTGCCATTCTTGCAACCCTTCGTCACTCACGAGCGGCTGAAAACCGTGAGCATCGATGCGCCGGCCTTTGAGCGCAGCAAGATTTACGGACACGCCCTTACCCTCACGTGGGATGTGAACGATTCGAATACACTGAAATCCATCAGCGCCTATCGCAAGCTCAAATGGAGCGATTCAGCAGATTTCGACGGATCCCCGGTTCCCGTCGCTTATCTGGCCCGCGCATCCAACTATGACGCCTATTCGCAGGAGCTTCAGCTAGTCGGCGCCACGGGACGCTTCAGCTATGTCGGTGGCCTCTACTACTTTAAGGACGATAGTTACACGAGTAATCCGCAGCATTTCTTTTTCGGCACGGTCAATTACGACTCCCGCTATGGGTCTGGCACCGAAGCCTGGGCTGCTTACGGACAGGTTGACTTCAAGGCGACGGATGCTCTCACCCTGACGGCCGGTCTGCGCTATACGAGCGAGAAGAAAGAGATCGAGCGTCAGCTTGCATTTCAAGCACTGCCCGCATTGCCGGTCTTCGCGACTTTGATCCCGCCCGGAACTACGGCTGAAGAGACCTTTACCGACACAACTCCTGTATTCATCGTCGCCTACAAATTCACCGATTTGGTGAATGTGTATGCGAAGTACGCGGAAGGCTTCAAGAGTGGCGGTTTCAATGGTGAGTACGGCGATCCAGACCCGTCGCCCGCCGGAGTTGCGTTCAACGTGCAGGAGACGCGCACGCCGTTCCAGCCCGAGAAGATGAAGTCTTACGAGCTGGGCTTCAAGACCAGCTTCGCTGGCGGCCGAGGGGTCGTAAACGCGGCCATCTTCCAGAACGATACCGACGACCTGCAGCTCTCTGTCTTCCGGAACATCGGGGCATTTTCTTCGGTGATTCGCAACGCTGGCAAGGCGACTGCCCGCGGCTTAGAGATCGAAGCGATGTGGGTGCCGACGGACGCACTTCGGTTTCAGGCAAGTTACGGTTATCTCGATGGCAAGTACGACCAGTATATGGATGCCGGCGTCAATGAGGCCGACAACCGCGCTTTCATACACGCCCCCAAGAATTCCTATAACCTGGTTGCTGATGCGCGCCTGGCTCGCACTCCGTGGGGAGACCTGCGTGGCATGATCGATTACAGGTGGACGGATGATTACTACACCTACCCCTATCAGCTTGCATCCAGCGGCCCGCGTTACAACCCGGCTGTGGCCATTGCCGGCGACACACGCATCACAAGCTATGGGGTGCTCAACGCGCGCTTGGCGCTGGCCGATATTGCGCTGGGAAGCGTTAGGGCTGACGTGGCGCTGTGGGGTCGCAACCTCGCCGACGAGGAGCACATCATCAATAACATCGACTTCGGGCCGGCGTTTGGCAGCATGACGCCGGCGTATTACTTGGAGCCCCGCACCTACGGCGTGCAAGTCAACGTGCGGTGGTAAGAC
>CAYSKN010000152.1:0-7890 GCA_964431565.1 uncultured Gemmatimonas sp. | reverse complement strand
CCGGCGCATTGATGAGCTCCGGGATCGTGGCTTCCGGGGTGGTCGCATTGCCCCGCATCGTGCCATGATCGGCCTGGCGGTCTCGTGGTCTTTGCTGATCGACCTGATCGTCCTGCCACTGATTTTCATGGTAGCAATGATCGCGCTCCTTGACCCACTGATGACGCTCTGGCGGGATTTCTTCAACCTCGTACGCGTGCCACTTGGTCTTCCAGGGGTCGTCGCCACAAGGATCTTCGAGGTTGGACCAATCGGCATCGCAATTCCGCATTTCACCTCGAGCGCGGCATGGCCCGAACGTCTCGACCTCCTCACCGGCTGGCTGGTGACAGGGCTTATGCTGGCGACAGGGCTTTTCCTTCGCGGGCGCCTGCTGCCCTTCGGATACCTCCTGCGTGTCCTCGCAGCGGTGCAGCTGACCGCACAGTTGTGGTTCACCTTCAGTCCTGCACCGTCCCTCTATTCGCTGCCGGAGTACATCTCGGGACTGCTGATTTGCGGGGTTGTGATACTGACGCTGATTCCGTTCCTGGTGGGGCTCACGTTTCACATCTTCGATTTCCTGTTATGGCAGAAGCTGCTCATGACAGCGCTCCTGCTGATGCACCTGAGTGTCCTCCTTCCACTGCAGGCTGTAGTACACACCTGGGTCATCCACAGGGCATCACTTCTCGCGATGCCGATGCTGTTCCTGGTCTTCGGGGTGCTGCTGGACGTGTTCGTATATGTCGCACTGTATGGGTGGGGCATGAGCTGGAGATCCGGAGGTGTACTTGATGCAGTGGATCGTCGACCGCCTCGCTTCCCCGATCGATACCCGCCAACGCGTCCCCGCCCGACCCCCACGCCCCAGTCGGTCCTCGCACTTCCGCAGGCCACACACCTTGCAATGCGGACGGCTGGCCTCAGAGGTAGGTTCGGCAGCCTGGTACTGCGCCGCAACAGCATGGACTCAGGAGACCACACATGAGTCTGTCCATGCTCGTGACCGCTGCCAATATCGGCCTGTGGACCTGTGTCGGCATTCTCGCGCTGTATACGCTGCGCCATTACTTCTTTACGCTGAATCGACTGTTCGGACGACATCGTCAGCCCTTCATTGATGTCCTCCAGGCGGAATGGCCCGTGCTGGCGGTCTTCGTACCCGCACACAATGAGGCTCGGGTCATCCGTGATTCCATGGACGCCCTGCTCACCTGCGATTATCCGGCTGATCGTCTCAAGATCGTGCCCATCGACGATAGATCCTCGGACGAAACACGGGCCATCCTCGCCGAGTACGCCGATAACTATCCCGGTCGCATCATCCCCTTCCTGAGAGATGGCGGAACCCCCGGCAAGGCCGCCGCTCTGGCCGATGCGATGGAGTTGCACAAGGAGGAGATATTCCTTGTCTTCGATGCCGACTACATACCCGGCACCCGTCTTCTCAAGCAGCTCGTGGCTCCATTCTTCGATCCCGAAGTGGGAGCGGTCATGGGGCGGGTTGTCCCGATGAATGTGGGTCTCTCGCTCCTGACGCGACTGCTCGACCTGGAGCGATCGGGCGGCTATCAGGTGGATCAGCAGGCCCGCATGAACCTGCGTCTCGTTCCTCAGTATGGAGGCACCGTTGGCGGCGTAAGGCGAACTGCACTTGATCACGTCGGTGGTTGGAACGTGGAATCCCTGGCAGAGGATACCGACGTCACAGTCCGGCTGGTGATAGCCGGTTGGGAAGTCGTGTATCAGAACCGCTCGGAGTGCTACGAGGAGGTTCCCGAGACATGGGAAGCCCGGATACGGCAGATCAAACGATGGGCGAAGGGTCACAACCAGGCGTTGAGAAGCTACGCTGGCTCGTTGCTCGCCAACCGCTCCCGCCTTCCATTCTGGCAGGTTGCGGACGGCCTACTGCTGCTCGGTGTCTTCGTGGTGCCACTGGTTCTGCTTCTGGGCTGGATGTGTACCATCACCCTGTTCTATGCAGGCTATCCGCCACAGTGGGGTAGGCTGACGGTACTGCTTATCTCCTCATTCAATACGGTCGGCAACTTCGCCGCGTTTTTCCAGGTAGCGGCCGCCAGTCGACTGGACGGCTCTCGTGAGCGAATTCGTATGCTGCCGTTCCTCTTTCTCGGGTTCCTGGTCAGCACGTTCTCCGTGGGTCGGGCATCGCTCTCACGGGCCTCCTGGCTCAGGGGACGCCCCGTCCACTGGCAGAAGACCGAACGATACCGCAATGGCCGCGTCCGGGAGGCCAGAGGATGACGGGCTCTCCTGCACTTGTATTTGCTGTTCTTCTGTTCGCGATGCTCTTGTGGATGGCATTGCCTCTCATTCCAGCCCTGATGGAGCTCGCGAGGCCGCGGGACGCGGCACCGCTCAATGCGGTGGGCAATGATGCAGGCAATCTCACCTACTTCGCCGAGTCGTTCACTGCGCGTGCCACCCACGAGGGTCTTCTGGGCACGATGGTACCGAAGCGTCTTTCGGATGGTACTGATGTGCTGACCCACTCCGCTGCGCAACCACTCGCGCAGCGCGGGAGCAGCTTCAGCGAGTTGGTGGTGCTCATGGACGGTGAACCCTTGGCAGAGGGAACCGAACTGGCCAGTGAGTGCCTCGCACGCCTTACAGTTCACGGGAGTGCCAGGGTGACATATCGGGCTCTCCTCGGGCGACGCGACATTTTTCTCGGGCGCGGCTCCACAGTGCTCCGCTGGGTTCACGCGGCCGGTCGCCTAGAGGTAGCCGAGGACTCTCGCCTTATCGGACGCGCCACTGCGGAACGTCAGATTGTACTCGGCACCAATGTTGTGTTTGACCGCCTCGAGTCGGATGTGATCCGCGTGACGGATGTCGAGACACCTGCTGCTCCTTTGCTGCCCACCGGCGCTTATGAGCGCTTCACACCGCGAAAGGCAAGAGAACTTGGGGTTGCCTACTGGAAGGTGGACGACGGCGTAACCATCCCTGCCGGCAACATCCTTGTGGGCTCACTCATCGCAACCGGGTCGATCGTGGTGAATGATGGTGCCCGCGTCACGGGTTCAATCAAGGCCCACGAAGAGGTCATCGTCCGCACAGGTGCGGTGATCATCGGCTCCATCTCAGCGCGGGGCCGGATCACGATCGAACGTGGGGCCAGAGTAAGCGGGCCCGTCATTTCGGAAACCGCTACGGTTGTGGAAGCTGCGGTCATCGGTGGGACCGGCAAGAGAACCACCGTAACGGCACCCATTATCCGGCTCATGCCCGGCGCCACCGTGTATGGTGCCATCATGGCTGGCGACGATGGCCTGACGATCGGATAGGGCGTTCCTATGCAGTCCATGACTGCCGGTCTCATTCTCGAAATGATTGCATGACGTTGAAGGCCCCGAGGTAACCCGGGGCCTTCAACGTCATGCATACCGGACACCGCACAAGAATCTCACCAACGGTAATGTGCAAACGCCTTGTTGGCCTCCGCCATGCGGTGCGTATCTTCTTTCTTCTTGATCGCGTTACCTTCACCGCGTGAAGCTGCGAGTATCTCGGCAGCCAGCTTCTCCTCCATGCTCTTCTCATTGCGGTCACGCGAATACGTGATGAGCCAACGCATGGCCAGCGCCGTACGCCGGTCCTGACGGACCTCCACGGGCACCTGGTATGTAGCGCCGCCCACGCGACGACTCTTGACTTCCACCACGGGCTTCAGATTATTCAGCGCCTGCTTGAACACTCCCACACCTGGCTGACTGGTCTTCGCTTCCACGATGTCCATAGCCGCATAGAAGATGCCCTCGGCCGTCGACTTCTTCCCCTGGATCATCAGCGAATTGATGAATTTTGACACTGTCTGGCTGTCATAGCGTGCGTCGGGGAGGACGGCACGCTTCACGGCACTCTTACGGCGGCTCACTTCTTCTTTCCTCCAGCGACCTGACCCGGCTTCGGCCGCTTGGTGCCGTACTTCGAACGGCTCTGGTTGCGTCCGGTCACTCCCGATGCATCAAGGGTGCCACGAACAATATGATAGCGAACACCAGGCAGATCCTTGACACGACCACCACGCACGAGCACGATCGAATGCTCCTGCAGATTATGCCCCTCACCCGGAATGTACGCCGTCACCTCAAGCTGGTTCGTGAGACGGACACGCGCCACCTTGCGCAGCGCCGAATTGGGTTTCTTGGGCGTCGTGGTATAGACGCGCGTGCAAACGCCACGCTTGAATGGATTACTCTTGAGCGCCGGCGCTTTCGACTTCTCGACAACGTCCTTGCGGGCGCGTCGCACCAACTGGTTGATAGTAGGCATTCAGATTATGGTTGCCCGCAGCCTGGCCGCGGTCGTTCTTGCTCCGACCTCTACGTGAATCGTCTCCGAGATACTGCTACGGACGACGGCACGGAACAGAACCCTAAGCTTACTCCTGCCGACTCGCTGGGTCAACTGGTATCAATGATGCCGCAAGTACGGCAACAACCGTCGTGATCGGTATCCGGAACGCCTTTCCACCCGTCTCAGGGAGTCACCCCCTTTTTCGCGAGTTCCGCGATTCTCTTCTCCAGAGCACCCAGTGACACACAACGAACATCACTTGACGCTGCTGTTGTCGGATTGCGGGCCATTCCCTCAACGGTGCTCTGCACAACGCTCCCCCCTGCATCGTTCGGAATCACCCTGGATCTGATAGTCAGGGTCAGCTGATATGTCTCGGCATTGGGCATGCCGGGCTCACCGCCGCAATCCAACGCACGCATCGTCGGCACATCACCGATCCGCCTGCGAACCTTGAATGCGGAATTGCCAATGATCCGGTTGGCCTGATTCAGTTCGTCGACAGAAATGTTCAGAGCGCCATATGCCGCAGACACGGCCTTGAATACGTCGTCGGGAGGCGCCATCACGATCACACTGCTGACATCGGTTACCGAAACCATGTTCAGACCGGTCATCCCACCGCCTGCTCCCCGGAGTACTGCGGTCGATACACTCGCTCCACCCATGTCCTCGTTGCGGCTTCCACCCCCGCTGGCGCAACCGCTGAACAGTAGCGCTGACACCAAAACTGCCATAGAGTGGACCATAGGTGATCCGGCAACCGTATTCTTCGACTGTGAACCCAGCACGTCGCGTTCCCCCGTGTCCGTTGCTGCTTCAAGGCTTCTTAACAACGCTTACCCCGAAACGTTACGGAAGATGGCAGGGAGACGCCATATCCGATGGACCGCCGGAACTGCCGGAAACCTGACAGCGCCGGAGGCGATCGCGTGCCGTACGCCAGGGGTTTCTGTACATTGAGGCACGTTTCACGCCTCAGCTCTGACGGGATCATATCGTGAACGAATTTCAGTCCCGCCTGCAACACGCCCTCGACGCCGACTTCCTCATCGAACGGGAACTCGGCGGAGCAGGCATGTCACGAGTCTTCGTCGCCACCGAACGAGCGCTTCAGCGCAAGGTGGTGATAAAGGTGCTGCCTCCGGAGCTCGCTGCCGGCGTGAACGTGGATCGATTCCGTCGCGAGATCCAGCTTGCGGCACAACTGCAGCACCCACATATCGTCCCGCTGCTCGCAGCCGGAGACGACGACGGCCTGCTCTGGTTCTCGATGCCATACATCGAAGGGGAATCACTGCGCGGCGCGCTCGAACGTCGCAAGCGGCTTCCAGCCGGTGACGTTGTACGGATATTGCACGATGTCGTTGATGCCCTCGCATACGCACACGCCCGCGGAATAGTACATCGTGACATCAAGCCGGAGAACATTCTTACATCCGGTCTGCATGCGCTGGTTACCGACTTCGGGGTCGCCAAAGCCCTGAGCATGGCTATCCCGGTGCATGGCAACACCGCCACAGGCATGGCCATTGGAACGCCTGCCTACATGGCCCCGGAGCAGTTGGCAGCAGATCCGGCCGCAGACCATCGCGTGGATATATATGCGGTCGGCCTGCTCGCCTACGAGCTGCTTACCGGCGCCAGTCCGTTCAGCGGCAAGTCACCCCAGGCGACGCTGGCAGCTCAGCTTACACAAAGGCCCGAGCCACCTCACCGCACCAACGCCGACATACCCGAGGCGTTGTCGGCGCTGATAATGCACTGTCTGGAAAAGGACGCCAGCAAGCGTCCGGCCACTGCTGCAGAACTCAGAACTGAAGTTGAGGCGTTAGCGCCTATGTCGAGCTACACGGCGCTATCCAGGTATCGCCCCAGGAGGATCGCATGGGTGGCATCACTACTCGGCATCACTACTATTGCCACCCTTGCATATGCACTCTACGGTCGAAGCAACGGCACCACGCCACTCGAGGCGCAACTCCGCGCCCGCGATGCAGGACGTACCGGCGGCGCTTCACCGATGGACCCAGACACAAGCGCAGCACGCCTTCAAGCCAACCAGCCCGGGGACACCACACCCGTCTTTCGGGAGGTAGGCGACGGGAAGCCAACAACCACTCTGCAGTTCGTCATTACACGAGCCGAGTCTCTGGCCATCGCCGACGCTGTCCTCAAGCGCCAGGCAGCGGACGCAACACGCCGGCGCTCCGAAGGGCCGGGCGCGACACAACGGGTCCCTGGAGCAGCCTCTTCCTCCATGCCGACCATGACTGCCACCGGCTCGGCTGCCGCACGACCTGGCTCCGCTTCTCACATCATCGTCCGAGCTGAGGACGGTTCCACAATGTCCATTGACCGCGACCTCCTGCTGGCTGAAGTGGCGCGATTCTTTGCTGATTCCATGAGTCGCGCCCAACAACACATGGACCAGGCGCTTGCAAACACACCTCGCATCACGCCGGTCGAGCCCCCGCGTCCACAGTCCGGCTTCACGTTCAGTCCCATGTTGCCACCGCCCACAGGCAATCGGCTCCGAATCGTGGTACAGGAGTTCGGTCGTCCGGATGACCGTCGGGAGTTCAGCAGCATCTCACGTGAGCTCACCCGTCGACTTCGCGAGCTGATCTCAGCCGACCGTTTCGAGGTTGTCGATGCTGCGATCACCGAACGAGCTGCACGCATGTCATCCAATCGTATGGCGCTGGGCTGGAGTCTGCGAGCCGATTATGTGGTAAGCGGAAGATTATCGGTGCAGGGTGACTCAGCAGTGGTGCTCGCCCAGATGACCGACGTACGTGATGGTCGGTTCTCGCGCGTATTCGAAAGTACTGCAGCCCTACGCGACATCCGCAGCACGATCGATCCCACAGAGCGGCGGGTTATGGCCTGGCTCGACACAGCAGCAACGATGTTCAGCCGCAGGATTGAGCGCGATAGCGGTGGTGGACCCACAAGGCAGAGCCAGCGATGGCGGCCAGGCTGGTATTGAAGGACTAACGCTGGTGACCGCGATGCCGATCCGCAGTATACGTGAAGGGCGGGCGACCAGATCCGGTCACCCGCCCTTCACTATCAACAAGTTCCCGGGCAGACCTGCCCGCTGATACCGGCTCAGTCGTCAGGCATCGTGAATGCGGTAGGCTCGAAGCTCGGCAGCAGCGATTCGAAGCTGGGCTCCAGCGGTTCCGGCAATGACTCCGGCTCCGGCAGAGTCTCGGAATCGACCTCCACCTCCTGGTATCGATACAAGCCTGTACCGGCTGGAATGAGGTGCCCGATGTTGATTTTCTCCTTCAGTCCCTGAAGGTCATCACGCGAACCGCGAATGGCCGCATCAGTGAGCACACGCGTAGTCTCCTGGAAGGAGGCGGCCGACACGAATGATTGTGTTGTGAGAGACGCCTTCGTAATTCCAAGAAGCAGTGGCTCGGCAGTAGCCGGCCGCAGATTGTGTTTCTTAGCCTCGTCGTTGACATCGCGGAAGTGCGACCGGTCAACATGCTCCGCCTCAAGCAGTTCAGTTTCACCAGAGTCCACTATCCGGACCTTCTGGAGCATCTGCTTGACGATCACGCCAAT
>CAYSKN010000151.1:0-8079 GCA_964431565.1 uncultured Gemmatimonas sp. | reverse complement strand
GGCACTGCGTGTCCCGTGCCGGCAATGTACGCCACTGGACGCTTCATGCTGCAGGACCCGTGAACGGAGCAGTGGCGGGAACAGCGTGCGGAAGCGATTCGGCGAGGCGGCGGCCGATCTCATCGGTCATGCCGGACTCCCACGCCCGCACTGCGACACCAATGGCGTTCTTGATGGCGACCGGTGAACTCTTGCCGTGTGATATGACCGAGACACCCCGCACACCCAGCAAGGGTGAACCACCGTACTCGTCCGCATCGAACTGCTTGAGCGACGCCATGACCTTACGTGGATCGATCTGTGCGAGCCCGGCCACCGTGCTGATCAGAAAGGGGCTGATGCTCTCGTAGAACTTGAGCAGCGTGTTGCCGGTGAAGCCGTCACAGACAACGACGTCGATCGGTCCGTTTTCACACGCACCGCGTGGCAGATCGCGGCCTTCGACATTGCCGAGGAAGTTGAGACCGGCCCCGAGCAGCCTCTGATGCGCTTCCCGCACCGCCAGATTGCCCTTTTCTGCTTCCTCCCCGATCGAGAGAAGCCCTACCGCAGGGCTGTCCCGATCCATCAGTGTCCGAGCGTAAACCGTGCCAATGCGCGCAAACTGGACCAGTTCTTCGGCGCCGCAATCGACATTGGCTCCGACATCCAGAACCAGGATTGGTTTTCGTGCTGTCGGGAAGATGGCACCGATGGCGGGCCGAGTGAGCCCCGGATGGAGCGTGAGAAGCATTAGCGAGGCCGCCATCTGGGCACCGGTGTTACCAGCCGAGACAAAGCCCTGCGCTTTGCCATCGGCGACCCGTCGGAGACCCACGACCATCGAGCTCTCAGGCTTACGACGGAGGGCAGTCGCTGGCTTGTCTGACATCGTGATGACATCGGGTGCTTCTACAATGGTGATGCGGTCACGGACATGCCTGAGATCCGCGAGTTCCCCATCGAGCAGCGCGTTCAGCTCAAACTCCACGACGGCCGTCTGGCCGACGAGTTCGAGGTGGTGGCTCAGCGGCAGCGTTCCCAGGGCGAGGATAGCGCCAGCAATGGGGGCCCGGGGAGCATGATCGCCACCCATGGCATCCACGGCGATGCGCGCCAAACTCAGGCTTCCTGTGCCTCTACCCGCTGCCTGCCCGCATAGTATCCGCATTCGGCGCAGACACGATGGGGGCGCTTCGCAGCGCCACACTGCGGGCACGGCTGGACCACAATGGCGGGCGCCGTCTTGTGTGTGTCGCGGGTACGTTTCCGCTGCTTGGAGGTGCGACGCTTGGGTACGGCCATGGCGAAATACTCTGAGCGTTCTGGGCGAAGAATGTCGTCAGGATGAACTGACGCGCACCGCGCGCAGGGCATCCCAGCGGGAATCCGAAGGTGGGAGGCAGGTGCATGTCTCCCTGTTGAGATCGGTACCACACGAAGGGCACAGCCCTCGACATTCTTCCCCGCACAGCGCAAAGCCAGGAACGGCAAGAAGCCACTCCACGCGCAACACAGAGCTAAGGTCGAGTTCCCACTGACCAGCGGGGATCTGCACCACGTCATCCTCGTCGGCATCCTCATTGTCCGACTCGGTAAACAACAGGTGCAGATCGTCGGCCACCGGTACTGTGACCTCGGTCAGGCAGCGCCTGCACTCGGTCGCAGCCGTACCTTCAAACCGTCCGCTGAGATAGAAGCGGCCTGGCCCCGCACTGGACAAGCGACCGATCATGTGCACCCCGGGTACGTCTGGATGTGTATCGCCCGTTTGCCACACCGGATCAGTGGACTCAAGCACCGTATCGATGCTCTGAGGCCGACTTTCCAGACTGCGGATGTCAAAGTACAGCATAACTTTTAAAAGTAGATTGACCGCATGTGAGACACAAGGGTATCGATAGCTGAGCGAGACACTCCCCGCGTGAAAGACCCCCAATGCTGAACGCCGGGGCCTTGGGGATGAGACCGGACTGGTTGCATCAGCTCGTCAGGACGTCTGCCGCCGGAAAGAAGAAGGCGGCTTCCAATGCGGCATTCCCGTCGGAGTCTGACGCGTGGATCACGTTGCGGCTCTTGGACTCCGCATGCAGTCTGCGAATAGTACCTTCGGCGGCTTCAGCCGGATCGGTTGCACCGATCACGGTGCGCAAGGTAGCCACGGCATCATCGCGCTCAAGGATCAGTGGCATGCACGGGCCGCTGCTCATGAATTCTACCAATTCGGCGTAGAAGGGGCGTTCGCGGTGGACGGCGTAAAATTCGCCTGCTTGTCGTCGCGTCAGGTGCATGACGCGCGCTGCCCTGATGGTGAACCCCGCCCTCTCAAGGTGTGCAATGATAAGTCCGGCTTTACCACTGCCGAAGGCATCTGGTTTCACGATTGTCAGCGTCTTGCGGCCAGGCATGGTCACGATCCGATCAATTTGCGAACGATGTCCCCGCGCGTCAGATAGCCGACCAGACGGTCGTTTTTCACAACGGGCACCCGGTCGACGTCCTTGTTGAGCATGAGAGACGCCACCTCGGCCAGCGGCTGATCCGGGGCGACACACAGGACCTGACGAGTCATCAGGTCTGCCACCGTCCGACGCGCCGTTGATGGCGGCTGGGGGCCTGCGACTCCCCCGGCGCGCGGAAGATAACGGCTGAGAACGTCGCGCAGCAGCTCCCGCTCTGAAAGCATTCCCACCACCCGATTGTCAGCATCCACCACCGGCAGTGCTCCGAGACCAGATCGGACCATCTCCAGTACGGCGCTTCTGAGCGGAATATCGGGACCCACTGTGCGGGGCTGAGTAGTCATGAGTGCGCGTACGAGGAGCTGGTCGGGAAGTGCGGTTCCGGTCAGAAAGCCCAGGCTGATCAAGGCTCCCGGACTCTTGATGGCGAGCATCGCCTCGACGTTCTCCGGTCTGGCCAGCACATTGGCGAATGCTCCCACCACCTGGAGATGCCGGGCGACCTGTCGTGGTGGTGAACAAACAAGGACAATGATCCGCGCGCACTGCGTTCCTTCGCCGTCGTGGACTCTGCATACGGGACTCATGGAAAGGCCCAGTGCAACGACGAGTTCCTTTGCTGCTTCCGTTCGGAAATGGAGTATGAAAGCGCGCTCCGGCAGTCCAACTATGTCTTCGGGGCGCGCTTCCTCAATTCGCTCGAGCAATGGATCGATATTGGAGAGACTCTCTCTCATATCGAGAAGTCGAGCCAGATCGTGAGCCGCATCGGCCAGCGTACGTGCAGTCATCGGCATCCTGATGCGCGCCGCTGACAGGAGATCGGCAAGGCGGGTAGTCATACCATGACTATGAAATGGAATGCTCTTTCCTGACAGAGCCATGGCCCAGCGGGACCCGCAGGAGAGATGCCGAGCGATGCTCAATATCGGCCTGCGGGTTACTCTGCGGCTGGACGCTCCGGAGTCGGAGCATTCCAGGATCTCGACTTGGAGGCCTCAGGGGATGCGGGCCTTGATGAGCTCCACAAAATCGACCGGCCGTTGGGCAACGCCCATGCCCGCCGCCCTGAACGATTCGATCTTTTCGGTGGCAGTACCGGAGGAGCCCGAGATGATGGCCCCGGCGTGTCCCATGCGACGGCCCGGTGGAGCCGTCTGGCCCGCAATGAAACCCACGACCGGCTTCGTCATGTGCTCCTTGATGTACGTGGCCGCCTCCTGCTCATCAGTGCCACCGATCTCGCCCATCAACGCCACCGCGCGCGTTTTCGGATCAAGCTCGAAGGCCATGAGGCAGTCGATGAAGTTGGTACCGTTTATAGGATCACCGCCGATTCCCACACAGGTGCTCTGGCCGATGCCTGCGCTGGTGAGCGCATTGACCACCTCGTAGGTGAGCGTACCTGAACGGCTGACTACACCAACTGGCCCAGGCGTGCAAATGCGTCCGGGAATGATGCCCACCTTGCTCTCGCCCGGTGTTATGAGTCCAGGACAGTTCGGGCCGATCAGGCGTGCACCGTGCTCCTTGACGTAGGGATACACCTTTGTCATGTCGAGTACCGGCACGCCCTCGGTGATGCAGACGATCAGCTTCACTCCCGCGGCGGCGGCTTCCATGATGGCATCCGCCGCATACATCGGTGGCACGTAGATGACCGACGTATTCGCGCCGGTTGCGGCGACTGCGTCATGGACCGTGTTGAAGATGGGAACCGTTCCCTGGAACTTCTGGCCACCCTTGCCGGGAGTGACACCGGCTACGACGTTTGTGCCATACTCTATCATCTGCCCGGCGTGGAAGGAGCCGTCGCGACCGGTGATGCCCTGTACCAGGAGTCTGGTGCCGTTATCGATGAAGATGCTCACGCAGCACCTCCCTTGGTGGCGAGTTCAACCGCGCGCTGCACGGCTGCGTCCATGTCGTTCGATGCTGAGAATCCGTTGTCCTGCAGGATCTTCACTGCGATTTCCTCGTTGGTACCGGTAAGACGGATGACGATGGGCACCTTGAGCGGATTGGCTCGTGTTGCAGTAACGATGCCGTTTGCCACGTCATCGGTGCGCGTGATTCCGCCGAAGATGTTGAAGAGGATGCATTTCACGTTCGGATCTGCGGTGATGATGCGAAGCGCATTGATCACCTTCTCGGGGTTGGATGATCCGCCGATGTCGAGAAAGTTGGCCGGTTCGCCACCATAGTACTTCACGAGATCCATCGTTGCCATAGCAAGCCCCGCACCGTTGACAACGCAGCCTACGTTTCCGTCGAGTTTGATGAACGTGAGATTGGCATTCCGTGCATCCACCTCGCTTGGTGCTTCTGATGATTCATCGCGCAGTGATGCCACCTCCGGCCGCCGGTCAAGCTCGTTGTCGTCGATGACCATCTTTCCGTCGACCGCGATCAGCTCACCCTGCGGCGTCATGACGAGCGGATTGATCTCCGCGAGTGAACAGCCGGCGTTCATGAAGGCAGTGTAGAGCTGCTGCATGATCTTCGCAGCCTGCCGTACCAACTTCACGTCATCGTAGAGGAAGAAGCCCATGCGCATTGCTTCGAATGGCATCAGGCCGTAGCGCGTGTCCACCGGATGATAAAGGATCTTCTCAGGCGTTGTCTGTGCGACCTCCTCGATATCGATCCCTCCGGCAGCCGACACCATGAACACAGGTTTCTTGGTTGCGCGGTCGACGATAATGCCGACGTATGCTTCCGATCCGATGTCGGCGGCTACGGTTACGAGGACTTTCTCGACGGTGAGCTCCTTGATGGTCATGCCAAGGATGGCTGCCGCCTTCTCCTTTGCCGCGTCCGGCGTGGGACAGTACTTCACGCCGCCGGCCTTACCGCGGCCGCCGGCATGGACCTGCGCCTTGACCATGACCGCCGTGCCATAGCTGCGGGCAATGGCTTCGGCCTGCTCAGCTGTCGTTGCAACTTCACCGGGGGGTACCGGCACGCCGGCTGCCCGCATCAGGTCCTTCGCCTGATATTCGTGTAGGTTCACGCGTTCTCCAAGATCGGGTGATAACGATGATTCAATGCTAGAAGGTCGGGCGCCATCGCAGCAACTGCCCCCAGCGGGTTGTGTCCCTGATGATCGCCTGCTCGCGGACTGTGGCGGGATGATCTTGCCGGCCTCACTTTGGTCGCCGCCCAAGTGCATGCCCCAGGCTGTCGAACGCAGCACCGAATGCATTCCAGTCGCCGCGCCGCATCGCCTGCAACATCGCGTCGTAGAACCGGACCAGGTCCCCCTGCAGCAAACGGTTCGTACTCGACGGAAGACCGGGGATATCAGGAGCCTCCGTAGACACGATGCCGATTGCCGCCAGCGCCCGGACCATGGCCGCATCAACGCCAACCATCCGACCGTCCGTGACTCCGACTGCCGTCACGGCGAGACTGGCATCGCCACGAGTGCGGAGAATCGGCTGAACCACAATCAGACCCCTTGTGGTGAGAAGAGGCACCGGTTGCACATAGTGTCTTCGGCTGTCTGTCGCGCCGCCGCCCATACCTGCAGCTCCGGCGCTGTCCAGCGCCTCTGAGAGCTGTGACAGAAGTGCGCGCCAGCGGTGAACAGGTAAAGCCGTTCGCGTCCACCAAGTGGTTCGTGAGCTGCCACCGAGCACAGTGGCCACACCGTCGAGAACGTCGCCCGCGCCGAGCACTGGCACCGTCCAACCAGTAACCGAACCTCTCGGGTCAAGGAACGCGACGGGTGACGGTGCCGCGCCCGCAAGTACGCTGTCAGGAAGATGACGGGCCGTCATTCCATCGCGCCGCGATCCGTAGCGTACGAACGTTCTGATCTGCACAGTGGCACCGTCGGTTGCTGGCGGAAGCTGAGCTGTCAGGCTCGGTGGCAATTCGTCGGATGCGGTGAACAGTGAAGGCAGCCTGCTCATCCATGTGCGCGCGACTGGGTCGGGCTTTTCAGCCGGTATCAGGCGTACGCGACCTGTGGCAGCGTCCACCAGCGCGGTGGCAGCGAGCCTGAAGTAAGAGTAGATGTTCCCCGCTGCAAGCCACCGCTGGCTCAAAGGATAGTGGTCTGATGCGCTGTAAAGATGCAGGGTCCAGTAGAGCCTGCCGCCGTCACGAAGTGGCAGCACCTGATCGCCCTGTGCGAAGATCGGGGCGAGCAGTCGCACGCGTTCACGAACGTCGCGGTGCGTGACCAGCATCGGTCTCTCGGAGCGGGTTCGGTCCTCCTGGAGGAGCGTGATGTCACGGAGAGCCCATGCGTGCGCGATCCGTGCACCAACGGTAGCCAGGGAGGCGCCGAAGATATCGGGATTGCGCGCTCCGTCAACCAGCATCTCTCCGGCAAGCCCGGGTCCGACCAGGGGCCAGGCAGCGTCCGAGTCGATAGGACGCAGTCCCAGAGGATCCAGGACACTGTCGCGCAGCACCGCTTGTGTAGCATCCACCAGAGACAGCCGCCAGTTTTCCCCGCTCGCGATCGGTCTCCTGACAACGAGCGCAGAGATATGACCGTCGGTAACAGTCCAGCTCAGCGGTGTTGCGTCGATCACTCGGCCAGGACCTGGTATCCTCGCCGGTTCCGGAAGGGGGGGGCCGCCACGCTCATCGGTGCCGCGTCGGTCCATGCTTCGAGCGGCTGAGACGCCGGGCCCCAGCCCACCGATCAATGAATGTTCGTTCCAGAGACTCACGCTTCTGGCGATTGAGCCATTGGCAACGAGCGGCGGGGCCGAGTCGAGTGATTGCGCCGGTGATCCCGAAGCCTCGCTGGTAGCGGCAGTCGCCATCCTCATGCCATCCACGTCGAAGGCACGGCGGCTGAAGAGCGCTCGGGACACGACATAGTCTTGGTCACGTCCGGCCGCTTCACCAAGTATCCCGCTTCTGACAATGATTGGCGGAGTGATATGCCTGAGGCCGATCGCCGAGGCAAGAACGATGGTCAAGGTGATGAGCGCAGCCCGGATCTGTCCCATCCATCCGGTGTGGAGGACAACCAGTGCGGCGAGGGTGCACATGGCTGACAGCAACGCATCGATTCTGAGTATCACGCGATGATCGAGCCGTACAAAGAGTCCATCCGGACCGCTTCCATACTGCAGAAGATCGAAAGCGTCGAGTCTGTAGCTCCACGCCAGCAGTAGCAGCACAAGCCCGCCCAACACACTCAGATGGCGACGCACGTGCGTCGATGTGGTCAGACGTCGGCCTTCCAATCGCAGTGAGCGTGTGAGGGCGTAGAGCACCAGAACCATTGCGGTGAGCGACACCAGGCTGACAAGAGCCCAGAGATAGAGCGCCTCTTCGAGCGGAAGCCAGTAGAGATAGTAACTGAGATCACGGTTCAGGATCCCTTCGATCTCCTGGAAGGGTAGCCCATGGCGCACCAGCGCGAGGTCTGTCCAGTTGTTCATCGGGGCAGAGAGAAGGGCCCCGATCGCGAGCGAAATGATGATCGTGATCGACAATAGTCGCGATGACGATACCATTGCTGTCAGTTCGAGATTGGCAACCCTCGACTGCATGGCTACCGTAGCAATCGTCCGTCGCACAGCATAGAGATTGGCGAAGGCGAAGAGAGAACCGGCCACCCACGCCCCCCCCCGCACCCCGAGAGTGTCGCTGACGCGCTCCCAGCACC
>CAYSKN010000150.1:0-8097 GCA_964431565.1 uncultured Gemmatimonas sp. | reverse complement strand
GCTCGACCGGCTACCAGACACACCGCGAGGGAGTAGCGCGGAATGCCATGTCCACCTCTATGTATCAGTGATGTGCTTCGCGTATCTGACCAATGAAGACACAGGCAAGCAGCGTGAAGATGAATGCCTGCAGGAAGCTCACGAAGATCTCGAGCATGCTGATTGCAACTGCCATGAGCACAGGCACACCCGCAAGAGCCCAGCTCTGGAAAGCGAAGATGAGTCCAATGAGTGCCAGCAGCACGATGTGACCGGCTGTCATGTTGGCAAAGAGTCGGATCATGAGCGCAAACGGCTTTGCGATCTTACCCACCACCTCCACCGGTGTCATCACGAAGAACATGATGATACGGACCGGCAACGGAAGGTCCTTGTTCCAGTAGAAGATGGTCGACAGATAGCCAATGCCATTTGCGCGCACACCTGCAGCCTCGACGACGATCAGCGTGATGATCGCGAGCGTCGCCGTCACGGATATGTTTCCGGTGGCGGTCGCACCATAGGGAATGAGCCCGAACAGGTTACAGGTCAGTATGAAGAAGAACAGCGTCAGTGCGAACGGGACGAACGCCTCACCGTGCGGCCCCACATTGGGCAGCACGATCTCGTTGCGCAACCAGAGGCCCATAGCCTCTATCGTGCCTGCAAATCCGCGTGAACGGCCTGCCGTTGCATGCTGCTGACGGGATTTCCAAGCCGCCGTTATGAGCATCAGGGCAGTTACCACTGCAGCCAGTACGAGGAAGACCACGTGCTTGGTGGGTGACAGGTCGAGCGTGATTCCCGCCACCGTCACCGGCTCCCAGTGCGGTAGCTCGATTTCCTTGTAGAACGGCGCCTTCCAGTAAGGCAGTTCCAGATGGTGGCCGTCGGTGATGTGCGGTGTGATTATATCGACCGGCTGACCCGGCTGTGACGACGTGCCGTGCTCAGCAGCACCAGCGATCGACGATTCCTGCGCGGTGGCCTGAGTCCCTGCAACCGCAAGCATAAGGAAGATGCCCGTAAGCCGGGCCGTTCGGGACAACCAAGGTATCATCGACTGCATCCCGGTATGCGCATCAGTGCAGAAAGAGCGGCTCGACGAGTGTCGAGAGGAAGTAGAAAGCAACCAGCGACAGAAGCGCCGGCCCAGGCACCAGTCCGAGCGCACTGACACCGAGGAGCGCCCAGAGCCCAACGGAGGCGAAACGCAGAATAACACCCAGCCCCCAGCCAGCGATCACCTGCTCGGGAGCGACCAGGCGGGCAATTGCAAAGGTGAAGGTCTGAACAGTGACCGCAAGCCATGCGCTGGCATGAATCGAGCGGACCGCCGCCGGATCGGGCCAGACGAATGTGCGCATGACATACCCGCAGCAGACGATGAGCAGCACCTGCACAACGCTGAACCTCACGAGGGCGGTCAGCGTACCCGGAAGGCCGGGGTGACCGTTCACCGATTGGTTCGTTGTGAGCGCACTCGTCATCTCTTCTTTCGTTCTCACCTTGCAGATGTCCGGTCATCGGGCCCGTCATGCGGAGCGCGCGCGTCGCGCTGAGCCGCAGTCAGTCTTCGATATCCGGAGTAAAAAACACCGCCGCCGCCAAGCAGTACGCCCGCAAGCAGGAAAAGCGGTGACGAACCCAATCGACGATCCAGCCAGTTGCCGACATAGAGGAACAACAGGATCGCAACAAAGAACTGCATCCCGAGACCAGCCAGAGCAAGCGGGGAGACATCCTGCACAAGCTCCGGTTCGCGATTCTGGCTACGCGGACTCTCTGCCATTCGGGGGCTCAAGCTAGGCGCTTGTGAATTATTTCGCAAGCGATCCAGTCCACCGTCACCGAACATTTCCCGGCACAGGTGACGGACACACGGAAAGCAAGAATACAGCGTCACTTAGATTCAATCCTGACCTTGACAGACTGAACCGTAGTTAATAATGTGGCGGCGTATCGAAATGTGACCGCATGTTGTCCAAGCCCATGAGTACGCGAAGGTTGGACCGCTGGAATCACCGTCCGTCAATTCGTCCTCACCGATGATGCTCTGGCGCATCACTATTTCACTGCTGGCAGCTGCCGGTCTGATTTTCGCATGCAGCCCGCGAATGCCGGATCCCGTGGCGAATGCCCGCCCGCGTGCTGCTGGTGCGGACAGGGGAGTGGTATCACATGTGACGGTCGACACCGCAAACGGTGCGGTGAATTTTGCCATTTCGGTTAACAACGAGTCCGCGAAACGGGTGGAGTTGAGTTTTGCGGACGGCCAGACTCACGATTTTGTGGTACTGGACAGCGCTGGCCGTGAGGTCTGGCGTTGGAGTGCCGGTCGCCTGTTCACCCAGGCGATGCAGAACCGGCTTGTGGATGCGTACGACTCGACCGTCTACCGGGAGCACTGGTCATCCGGGGCTCCGGGTACTTATTCGCTGGTTGCCGAGTTGCGCAGTGAGAACCACCCGGTTCGACGGCGTGTAGATTTTTCGATTCGGTAGGGCACGAATACCCGCTGGAGGTCGCTCGAGGCCCTGCTGGCTGGTTGGCACGCTAACTTCGTTCAGGTTGGCAACGGACGCACACATGCGTCCGTTATTGTTTTTGTTGGTCTCCACACAGGACTGTTCGTTCTCCCGCGGCGTGACCTGTCATGCCGGCTTCTTGCAGCAATCCCGCCATCCAAACGCCCATTCGTGACCCCATCTCCAGACGCAAACGATCTCGCGCTTCTTGAACGGCTCAAGGCAGCGCGCCATGAACTGCGAAAGCAGATTGCCAGACGCATAGTCGGCCAGGTTGATGTCGTGGACGATCTCGTGACTGCTTTGCTGGCCGGCGGGCACGTAGTCCTCGTTGGAGTTCCCGGCCTCGCCAAGACGCTGCTCGTGCAGACGGTAGCCGAGGCTCTTGATCTCAGCTTTTCGCGTGTGCAGTTCACCCCCGACCTCATGCCGAGCGACATCACCGGCACCGAACTCATGGAAGAGGAGCAGGGGACCGGAAAGAGATCCTTCAGGTTTGCTCCCGGTCCCGTTTTCGCCAACATATTGCTGGCGGACGAGATCAACAGGGCCCCCCCAAAGACCCAGGCAGCGCTTCTGCAGGCCATGCAGGAGCGCAATGTCAGCGTGGCTGGAAAGACCTACGATCTGCCTCGGCCTTTCTTCGTGCTTGCCACGCAGAACCCCATCGAGCAGGAGGGCACCTATCCGCTCCCGGAGGCTCAGCTCGATCGGTTCATGTTCGAATTGTCCATGGTGTACCCCTCCCGTGAAGAGGAGGAACAGATCGTGCTCTCGACTACCGGCGCAACAGAGGGTGTGGTGACACCGGTTCTGGGTGGTGAGGAGATGATCGAACTGCAGCGGCTGGTGCGTCGCCTGCCGGCACCGCCGAGTCTGGTCCAGTACGCAGTGCGGGTCGTGCGCAGCACGCGTCCGGACAATCCGGAGGCTACTGCCAGGATCAGGAAGTACGTGAGCTGGGGTGCGGGTCCTCGCGCCTCGCAGTTTCTGATTCTCGGAGCCAAGGCACGGGCAGCGATGGATGGACGAGCGATGCCCGATATTGATGATCTGCGCGGTGTGGCGAAGGGAGTGTTGCGTCACCGCATGGTTCTCAACTTCCAGGCTGAAGCCGATGCCATCTCGAGGGAATCGCTCGTAGAGCTCCCGGACTGACACGCGGGTAGCAGGGCGGCAGGGTCGAACGGGAGGTCACCAGTATTGTGATCTCCCGTTTTCCGTGTAACGATGTAAAGTCTGGTGTGGCTACCCGTCACGCGTGCGCCCTAGAGATGACGCATCGCTGACGCTGGTTACGAGTGTCGGTGTGCCGTGAATGCTGAGCGACATCCTTGCTTCCGGTTCGGCTTTATGGAGGGCCGCATGGTTCAGCATCGGGGGGTGTCATTCCGGATGGACGGCCAACTTGAGCCGCCCCGCCGGAAGCGAGTCATCGGGGTTTCCACTGACGGCCGGCCGTTCATCCGTGTGCAGACTCTTGGGGCGTCCCGTTTTCTTGTGGGTGATCGGGTCATAGGTGTCCAGTCGGAGATCATCTTCGCGATCCTGCTGCGTCTCGCGTACGCCCCGTCCATGGGTGTACCTCGCGACACGCTGCTCAGCGAGCTCTGGCCTGGCGAGCCTGGATCCAGACAGCGTGCCAACCTACGTCAGGCGCTCTACAAGCTGCGGAGCATGCGGGTGGAGGTCTCGCTGTGCGGGGATGTCGTGCAACTCGAGAGGAAGCAGGTTGCACCCACTTTCCCGATGGCACGGAACTTGGAGAGTTTTGATCGTGACATCACGCATGGCGATGAACCTTTCGGCTTGTTCGTGCCAGGGATAGTCCCGTGTGGACCGGCTCATGCGGACTGGCTCGAAGGTACCCGTGATGCCGTACACGGCGACATCCGTCGTGTGCTGGTGGAGGCGTTGCGGCTGAGGCGGGAGCGGGCTGACTGGACTGCGGCGGGTGCGCTTTCGCGATGGCTGCTTCAGTTCGACCCTCTCAACGAGGATGCCACGCTGACACTTGCCGAGTGTGCTGTACTGAACGGGAGTAAGGCGGACGCCGTGGCGACACTGGATCGATATCTGGCGGAGCTGGGTCCCGAAGCAGGCGATATCCGTTTGCCGGCTCAGATGCTGCGCAGGCGATTCACGGAGCCATCTGGACGGCGGCGTCCGTCGCACGCGGCCATTGAGCGGCACTTCTTCGGGCGTGAAGAGGAGCTCGCCGAACTGACCATGTCGATGCGTCGTGCGCGGTGGCACGACGGCAGTGCATATCTTCTCCACGGCCCACCCGGCATCGGAAAGTCGCGACTCGTGGCGGAGCTGGCGAAGGTTGCACAGATCGAAGGATATCGTGAGGTGACCGCTGAGTGTCGGGAGGCCGACATGCAGCGTCCACTCAGCGTCTTTGTCGACGTGCTTCCAGAGCTGCTGTCGACTCCCGGAGCACTTGGCAGTTCGCCGGAGAGCCTGGCCGTGTTGCGGAAGTTGGTGGGGCTGGAGGCAGCGGCGGACGAACGACAGACCGGACTACAACCCACACACGCAGTCGCAGCCGTGCTAGCTGCGGACATGATTGATGACACGCTCAGGACGATCAGGGCTCAATCAATTCGGCACGCCATCCTTGACTTGCTGGCCGCAATCTCAGACGAGAAGCCACTGCTGCTGTGCATTGAGAACCTACAGTGGATGGACGCCACCTCGTGGGAGATGCTGTCAGACATCATTCACAGAATTCGCGACACTCGCATCTTCTTCGTGGCAACCTCGCGATGTGAAGTACTGTGTAGGGCTGGCTCTACGAGAACGATAGGGATGTATCCTCAGCGCATACAACCGCTGGCCCATGACTCATGCGTTCAATTGGCTCGGGCACTCTGCACTGATTTCGCGGCAAGCCCCACCCCCGAGATCGAAGCTTGGCTGGTCGACAGTAGCGAAGGCACACCACTTCTCCTTCGCGCGCTGGTTGATCACTGGGTTACTACCGCTGAATTCGGCGGAGTGCCGCCTTCTATTGCGGCGTTGATCAAACAGCGTCTTGATGGCCTAACGAACGAAGCCTTGAGAACGCTACAGACTATTGAACTACTCGGACGTAATGCTTCGCTAGATCGCATTAACGAGATTCTACAACTCCCGATTCATGCGCTGTTGCAAGCTCTTGACAACCTCGAGGCGACCGACTGCTTAGCCACGGTCTGTATCAGTCACCTTGCCTGCCGCAGCTTAGTCGGATCCATGGCACGCTCCCGAATGACGCCACTTACGGAGGCCACACTCCGTGGAGCGATCGCCGACGCTCTCGAATCCGAGTACAAGAGAACAGGTGATGGTTCGCTCATGATCGAATCCCTTAGGCATCTCGAACTAGGTAATCGGATTGAAGCCCTCACTCGCTTCGTTCTAAGGAACGAGGAGGCGTTGCTGCAAAGTGGCCATCCCGCCCCTGTGTTGTCTGCAGTTCGCCTGCTGAGCAGTCACGAACAGACACCTCAGATTGCTGAACATTTGACACACATCCAGTCTCGCCTGGACCTTGAGGTGGGCGCTTTCGGCGCAGCATTACAAGCGACGCTTGGGGCTACGTTCTTACCTCGAAATGTCGTGAACATGAGTAATCGAGAGATCGATCAGGCTTTGACCTACGTTGAGTCCGCGTATCGTTCTGATCCCGCGATCGATCGCAGCAGCCTAGGTGCATTTGTTGCAGCAATTGCTGGCCACGAACCGATACCAATCGAATCACGCATAAGAGCCGCTGATATTGGCTTAGTGATCGCATCGAACACCTGCGATACAGTTCTGGCAGATGCTTGCTACCACGGGATTGTACCCAGTGAAGTTCAATTGCAGTCAGACCAAAAATATCAACATCTGGGATTGATCTATCACTCGGTCTTCGGCTCCGTTGATACGGCTTACTCTATTGCACTGTCAATGTATCAACGTGCCATCGCAGCTCCAATAACAACAAATTCAATCACAGACTGCTCACGATCCGGCTATGTCTTTCGGTTGGCTGGAAGGCATGAGCTCGCCGAGAAGTCTCTAGCCCATGCCATCAACGCGGCAACAGAGCTAGCCTCACCGCGCAGGAAAGAGTATCCGCTTTGGCAGCTTGCGCTCCTGGCGCTTGATGCTGGAGACATCGCAAGAGCGATCTATTGGACCGATATGCTCACGGAAATCGCATTGGCGAACGATGAGGATACAGCAAATGACTACCTCTTTGGTCATCTCTGCATGCTCGCGATTGCCAAGAGTAAAGAAGATGAAGCTGAGGAGAATCTCAGAAGGTGTCTACGCGCTTTGCCAAGCCTACCACCAGTAAGATCTACTGCCTTCACAGTGGGGCTAGAGCTCGGAACCCGACTTCTAGACCCAACCTGGCGGCCGTCTCTTGATATTCTAGACGTAGCCATTGACCGATTCCATGTTACCGCCACCAGATGCGCCGCAGATTATCTGGCTTCCGTCATCTGTGAATGCCTACTTAGGCTCCAACGGCTTGACCAAGCCAATTCACTAATGATGACCTACATCCGTCACGAAAGGCGCGAGCGTTCGCCACTGCCATATCCGCTCGCTGAGACCATCGCCAGACCTAACAGCGTCGTAGAATGACCGTTGGATTTCGATCGCACAATCATGCCCGCCGGCGGGCCGCAGAGTGATTCATGCGTCTGCGATCAGACCAAGGCTGGCGTACGTACTCTCTTCTTCACGATTTCCAGTATCTGCGTCACAGACAACACATCGCCGCTGTCGTTTCTGTCGAACAAGCGTCTGAAATCGGGTGACGCAAGGAGAATGTCGCAGATTATTGGGTCAAATTGAGATCCCTTACATTTCAACAGCTCGTCACGGACCTCGGCCTCGTCAAGAGCCTTCCGGTAGGGACGATCCGTCATCATGGCATCAATGGTGTCGGCTAATGTAATTATCCGTGAACCGAGTGGGATCTCATTTCCTCTCAGTTTGTCTGGATAGCCGGTCCCATCCCAACGTTCATGGTGATGCCGTACCGCGGGTACAATATCCTGTAGTTCGGTAATCTTGGCTACCAGTTCGGCGCTCTTTATTGGATGTAATTCCATGATGGCACGCTCTTCCACGCTGAGGCGCCCCGGCTTCATCAGAATCGGTGCGAAAACCTCGTGGATTTTCCCAACATCATGAAGAAGCGCTGCCGTGGAAATTCGGTCAATCTCTCTTCGAGGTAGGCCCACAATCTGTGCAATGATACTGGAGAATCGGCGCACACGCTGGGAATGCCCAGACGTATAAGGATCTCGATACTCGACCGTCTGGACAAACAACTCGAGCAGCTCTCGATTAGTTGTCTCGACTTGATGCTTCGTTCGGTATGCCACCCGCAAGCCATAGACGAGAATGCAGAGGAATACGATACCGCCAATTCTCCAGTCTACATATGCCCGGGCAAATGCGTAAACGGCGGGTATCGCAACCACATCATACAACAACCCAGCAGTGTTTCCTTCATACCAAGTGCGCGCGATCCCTCTGCCTTCAGCCAATGCAACAACCACTGCTACAGCAAGTGTATTTACCAGCAAGAACGTCACCA
>CAYSKN010000149.1:0-8118 GCA_964431565.1 uncultured Gemmatimonas sp. | reverse complement strand
CAGCATGCTGTGCTACCAGTGTCCTGCATGGTACCAGCAGCAGCACGATCGTGGCGGCCCACGCCGCAAGTGCTCTCATACGCAGGCGAGATTCCATCCCGGCTATCGCTGCTCAGGAATATGCGGGCCAGGTCATCGCGAAAGCCCGCTCCGACGTACAGTCCCACCACCTGACCCTCTTGGGCCGGTTCGCACCGCCCCGTGCGGCCGACGGACCCGGGCCCGAAAGAAGGAAAGCAGCGCGTCTACATAGCCATACTCGGTATGCACGACGATTTCATCAAGTCCGAGCCGTCCGAAGAGCCTGCGCCGGTCTTCATCCTCTGAAGCAACCTTCGTAGAGAATGCGTGCCGCACCAGAGGATGCGATGTGTCAAGTTCAACAATTTCGCCCGTCTCGGGGTCCTCGAGACGGGCCGGACCGATATCGGGCAGAATACGTTCGGCCGGATCCTCGAGCGTTACCGCAATGATGTCGTGTCGTTGCGCGAGCCGTGCAAGCGGTTTCTCCAGGTCACCCACAACAAAGTCGGACATCAGAAAGATCACCGAACGATGCGGTAGCAGGCGCATGAGGCGATCGACCGTGCCCGACATCGATGTTCCCGTGCCCACAGGTGTCAGGGTGAGCAGGTCACGGATGAGGCGAAGCGCGTGCTTGCGTCCCTTTCGTGCCGGCAATGCATGCTCCACCCGGTCGGTGAAGAGCATGAGCCCTACGCGATCGTTGTTGCGCACAGCTGCGAGCGCGAGTACGCCTGCCAGCTCAACCGCCAGATCATGTTTGAAACGGGCCCTGGTTCCAAATCGCGCGGACCCCGACATATCGATGGCAAGCATGATGGTCAGCTCGCGCTCCTCCACGTAACGTTTTACGAATGGACGCCCCATGCGTGCTGACACATTCCAGTCGATCACACGAACCTCGTCACCGGGCTGATATTCGCGCACTTCGGCGAACTCCATTCCCTGTCCTTTGAACAACGAGCGGTATTCACCTGCAAAACGTGAGTCCACCAGCCTGCGCGTGCGCACCTCAATGCGACGCACCTGACGCATGACGTCGGCGGGCGCGATCGCCGTGATGCTCACGGCGCGTTTACCACCGAGAGCAGCCGTTCAACAATCACGTCACTGGAGACGCCCTCTGCGTCGGCCTCGAACGACGTGAGAACGCGGTGACGCAGGACGTCAGGGGCGATACTCTTGACATCGTCAGGAGTAACGAAAGCGCGCCCGCGCAGGAACGCATGCGCGCGGGCTGCTTGTCCGAGCGAAATCGTGGCTCGTGGTGAAGCCCCGAATTCGATCAATGGGCCGAGATCTTGTGCACCTGCCTCTGCCGGGTATCGCGTGGCATGCACGAGATCCACGATGTAATCCACAATACGCTCGTCCATGTACAGTGCTGCAATTCGTCTGCGTGCCGCAAGCAGGTCTTCCGGTGAAGCCACCGCACTCACCTCTATACTCTCACCACTGGCCATACGGCGCAGAATCTCGCGTTCCTCGGCACGCGTTGGATAGCCCACGCGCAACTTCATCATGAACCGGTCGACCTGGGCCTCCGGCAGTGGATAAGTGCCTTCCTGCTCAATGGGATTCTGGGTAGCCAGCACGAGAAATGGCTCCTGCAGTCGGTAGGTGGTTCCGCCGATCGTCACCTGCTTCTCCTGCATGGCTTCGAGAAGGGCGGCCTGCACCTTGGCCGGCGCGCGGTTGATTTCATCGGCCAGAATGATGTTGGCAAAGATCGGACCATACTTGACCCGGAATTCGCCGCTCGGCTGGTCAAATATCTGTGTGCCAATGACATCTGCAGGAAGCAGATCAGGAGTGAACTGGATGCGTTGAAAGGTTGTACGTACTGTTTCAGCAAGCGTGCGGACCGTCAGCGTCTTGGCCAGCCCCGGAACGCCCTCGAGCAGCACATGTCCGCCGGTGAGCAGACTGATGAGAAGCCGTTCCACCATGTACTCCTGTCCCACGATGCGACGGGCAACTTCACGCAGTACCCCCTGCACCAGAGCTGCATCGTGCGATACCGCTACACTCGTAGTCAAGGCTGAATTCCGAGGCTGAGGAGAGTTGTCAATGATGGCAGATACCCCGCACAACCCGCGTCTGCTCCACGATCAGACGTCATCGTTCCGTCAGGGCATCCAGCATGGTTCGCTCGGTCGTTGTAAGTGCTCTGGACGCACCCGCTTCCAGGTCACCAAGCCGCACCGGACCGAAACGCGTGCGCACGAGACGTTCGACTCCCAGCCCCAGAGCATCGCACAGTCTGCGTACTTCGTGGGTGCGCCCTTCCGTGATGGTGATCTCCAACGCCCAGCGACGTCCACCGAGCGGGCTGGCCTTGACCTCGGTTGGCACTACCAGTCCATCATCGAGTTCCACCCCACGCCTGGCCCTTCGTGCCGCCGCCGGAGCATCACCACGCACAGTGGCAACGTACGTTCGTTCGACGGCGCGACTGGGATGCGTCAGCAAGTGAGCAGCCGCTCCATCGGTTGTAAGGAGCAGCACACCCTCGGTCATGAAGTCGAGACGACCCACATAGATGAGTCCCGGTGAATCGTCCACTAGACCGAACACCGTGGCTCGACCCTCGGGATCCTTGCGTGTCGTCATCACCGCGGCAGGCTTGTTAAGCACAATCCAGCGATGACTCCTGACGTCTGCGACAACCGACACCCCATCGAGGATGAGGTGATCACGCACAGGATCCACCACCTGTCCGATCTGTGCAATCACCCCGTTGATCAGAACGCGACCTTCCGCCACCGCACGGTCAGCTCCGCGCCGCGAGACGGCACCGGCACGCGCAAGCGCACGCTGCACACGCATTGGTCCTTCAGCACGAGCAGCAAGTGTACTTGCCCCGCGCGATGCTGTCTTGCCGGCGGGTTCACCTGGAGCCGGAGCCGGTTGTGTTGCGGCAGGCTTTCGCTCCGCACCTCTACGTCGAGGCGGCCGCTTCACTCCGGGCCGACCGTGGCGTTACCGGCACCGCGCAGAGCGATGGCCAGCTCATCGGCGCGCGGGAGCTCACCAAGGTGTCGCAGTGCGAACTGCTCGAGAAACTGCGGAGTGGTGCCATACAAGAGAGGACGTCCGATACCTTCGCCTCGTCCGACGACATCGATGAGCCCACGTTCATGCAGGGACTTGAGTACCGAACTGATGCTCACCCCGCGGATCTCCTCAATCTCGGCGCGACCGATGGGTTGCCTGTAGGCAACGATGGCGATGGTCTCGAGCGCTGCAGCGGAGAGGCGCTGAGGCCGGACCGCAACCTGCGCCCGCTCAATCGCCTCGGCATATTCTGCGCGTGTCAGAACCTGCCAGCCACCACCCTGCTCGACGAGTTCCACGCCGTGCCCGTCAACGTCATAGTGTTCGCGCAACTCGTCGAGTGCGGCACTTACGGCAGCCGGGCTGGCTTCCGAATCCAGTGCTGCAAGCGCATCAAGCGGGAGCGGTCGTGACGCTGCAAAGAGCGCGGCTTCAAGCAGCTTCGCTAATGGCGTCACGACGGATCTCAAGTGAGGCAAAGGGTCTGCGCTGAATGATGTGCAATTCACCCGACCTGGCCATCTCAAGGAGTGCCATCAGCATTGAGAGGATCTGCCATGGTTCCGCGTCATTCCCGAGCAGATCCAGCCAACCGCACCGGGCACGCACTCGAATCACCGCACGGACTCTGGCCATTGCACCAGCTATGTCCAGCACGCGCGGTACAACCTCGTGAAGAACGGGCTCCCGACTTGTACGCATGATGCGATCAATGGCAGCGAGCAGATCCGCAAGCACGAGGGACAGCGGAGCACCTGCCGGAGTGACGTCCGCGGAGACGGGTATGTACTGGCGCGCGAACTGATGCCGTCTTTCCTCTCCCCGATGTTCCAGGAGATCCACCACCTCACGCATCTGCTGGTACTCAAGCAGCCGACGCACAAGCTCAGCACGCGGATCCTCCCAAGCATCGGTACCATCGCTGCGCGGCAGCAGCATCTGTGCCTTGATTCGCAGAAGACGGGCAGCCATTTCCAGATAATCAGCAGCCTCGTCAAGAGCGAGGGTGCTGATCCGGCCGAGGAACTGCTCTGCGATCCGTGCGATCGGGATATCGTAGATATCGACCTGCTCGTCCCTGATCAGTGAGAGCAAGAGGTCGAGGGGACCCGTGAACTGGCCAAGTTCCACCACGAACGATGGATCCTCGGTCCCTGTGGTGCGGAAGCGAGATGCGATCACGTTGGTCACGTGTCGAAGGGGTTTGGCAGCAGAAAGGGGAAGTACAGGCTCTGGGCCACGATACGGAGGAAGTACACCGGTGCAAGCCAGGCATCGAGGAGCGGCCTGCCGAACGAGAGGATCAGGAAGAGCAGCAACAGGCCCATCATCCCAAGCCGCTGGTACTGAAGCGCCCACTGGGGGGGAAGTGCGTACTTGAACACGTGAGATCCGTCCAGTGGCGGAATGGGAAGCAGGTTGAAAGCCGCAAGGATCAGATTGATGAAGATGCCCGCAATCAGCATCTGCTGCAGTATTCCGAGCGGCCGGAGCAGCCCAGGCACCTGCTGTCCCAGAATTCCGACGATGATTATCAAGGGCACACAAGCCACTGCCAGGAGAACATTGGTGGCCACACCTGCCAGCGACACTATGATGTCGCCCCGCTTGTAGTTGCGGTAATTGCGGGGATTCACGGGCACGGGCTTGGCGCCACCGAAGATGGGTCCCCCGATGATGGCGAGCATCACCGGAAGGATGATCGTCATGAAGGGATCAATGTGTTTGATCGGGTTCAGGGTAAGCCGTCCAAGCTGCCAGGCGGTCGGATCCCCCTGCCTGAGTGCCGCATAGCCGTGCGCATACTCGTGGGCGACCACCGAGAAGAGCAGCACGGGAAGGAAAAGTGCCAGTTGTTGAGCCAGATCCACCGGGGTACCAGAAAAGCCCGTCGAACTCGTCGACTCGGGACGCGATTGCAAGCAAATCCGGAGCGGAAGGTAGCGCCCCGCGGGAGTGGTGTCAAAAGGAAGCAGTCATTCAACTCGCACAGCGTAGTACACAGACATCACCCCGTACGAACCGCGTTCGAACAAATCAGGCAATCCGAGCGGTTGACCTCGCTTCTCGCGTCTGATATGCTTGTAGGGTTATACGTAACCGTTTCTCAACCGATCCGTGACAAGCTGAAGGAACCAGGAGCTTTTTGTGCCGAATATCAAGTCGTCAAAGAAGGACCTTCGCAGGTCGCGTGCGGCAACGATCCGCAATCGCGCCCAGCGTTCGGCGTTGCGAACCGCCGTTAAGAAGGCCCGTGGAGCGACTGCAACGGCAGGTGAGCAGCTCACTGCGGTCTCGTTGCTTGATCGCGCAGCACGCAAAGGCCTCATTCACAGGAATGCGGCTGCCCGGGTAAAGAGTCGGCTGGCCAACCTCGCGGCCAGCGTCTGAACGGGCTGAGACGCCTGTTACTCAGGAATGCATGAGAGGGCCGGACTCAGGAGTCCGGCCCTCTCATGCATTCTCAACTGCAAAGCGGTAAGTCAGAACGCAGCAAGCTCGCCTCCGCAACGCTCGCAGTACCATTCGGTAGGCAGGTTCATTGTACCGCACTCCGTGCATCGGAGGGTTTTCTGCTGCTCCCCGCCGGCCTGATGGCGATTCGCACCTCCCGTCGGAGCTGCGGACATGCCTTGCGATGGTGCTCCGCCCGGATCCATGACGGCCTGCAGGAAAGCAAGATCGTCGAAGGGATCGGATGGGTTTGATATCGGCGTAGCAGCCGTGGTTGATACGTCGGCTGCAGAGAGGCCCATGGCCGCAGCCGCCGCCGAGTTGATTTCCACCTCAATGCCCTCAAGCGAATTCATGAAGCCGGGACCAACCGATGAGGCCTGATCCGAGAAGAGTGCCATTGCATCGTCGTACGTGCGCGATGCTCCCTGGCCTGCAGAGGACGCATTCGACAACGGTATCTCGCTGACGAGATTAATTTCAGTCGACGGGATTGCTGAAGGCTGCGCCATACCCGCCAGCTGAGGAAATACATTCGCTTCGTCCAGTCGCAGCGTCGAGTCCTCATGGTCCTTTCCACTAGCGCCGCCCGATCCGCCCAGTTCATCCTGAGTCGTATGGACGGGGAGAGCTGTCGGGCTGGCATACGTCACGGGAACCGAGTGAGTACCGGTCGGCTCCGACGCAGAGGAAGCCCATCCACGAGCGGTCTCGGCCCCCCCCCCCTCAGCTGTCACGAGGTGCGGCGTATCCGAAGCCAGCCCGGCAGCTCGGGGATCGGGCCGTGCACTCAGCAGCAGGGTGCGTACCTCATCCACCTCAGTGACAAGCCCATCGCGCTCCCGGGTTAGCGACTCAATCTGCTCCTCGACCCTGGCGCGGACTTCCTGCCAACGGCTCTCGTCGAACTCACCAACCGCCGTACGAAGCATGGCCTCCATGCGTTCGTCCTCCTGGGACGCCAGCGATGTTTCCAGCTCACCAAGCCGGTGGGCAAGTTGCGAGCTAAGTGCCTCGAGCCCGTCGACGTGGTCGTGCAGCCTGGACAGAACTTCCGAGCGCCTCGCGCGGTAGTCGCTGAAGACACGGTCGTAGACATGCGTCGGGGTCTCGGTCCTCCGCGCCTCGAGGGCTGTCAACCAATCATCATAACGCTGTCGCTCTGCCACGAGGGCACGGACTTCTTCGATAGGCACGACATTCTGCTCCGTCATAGGGAACGGGAAGAAGATTTGTTATGAAACTCATGCAACGGATGTTGCATGGCAAGCGCAGCTACCTCCCTGGCAGGCAGCCGATGCTCTCCTCCAAGAAGACGGGCCACGGCGACTATACGAGCCGCCTGCTCCACACTCTCCATACGCAGCAGCGCTTCAGTGAGCGACCGGCCCATGGCCGTTACACCGTGATTCATCAGGAAAAACACCTCGTGTGATGCCAGATAGGGCAGCAAAGCCTCCGCGAGTGCCGGAGTACCAGGTCGCCCATAGGGCACGAGTGCCACCGGACCGATGACGACCGGGATCTCGGCAAGGGCGTCCCTCGGAATCGGAACCCCTGCCAGAGCGAACCCGGTGGCCGCCGGTGGATGCGCGTGCACAACACCATGCACGTCAGGGCGCGCCGCGTAACACGCCAAGTGCATCTTCCACTCCGACGACGGGCGGAGCTGTGTGTCACCAACAGACCCATCGGGACCATCACATTCATCCACAGATCGCCCCCCGGAAAGCCACATTGGGAGCAGGCTTCCGTCAAGGCGAATGCGCACCACCTGGTTTGCGCCGATCCGTGCCTTGTCAACACCCGACGCAGTAATCAGCATCGTGCCATCCTTCAATCGGACCGAGAGGTTTCCTTCCGCACCAGCCAACAAGCCACCCGCATGGAGCCGACGACAGGCAGCAGCGATGGCCTCTGTCTGAACTTCCACATCCAGGAGCTCAGCTTCAGGTTTGCTCACGTCACCTTCAGCACACTCATTCCGCCCGATATACGATCTGGCCACCCACCACGGTCAATCGTGCCTGACCGGTGAAGTTGTGACCGTTGTACGGCGTATTGCGGCCCTTCGACCTGAACGTCCGGGCATCCACGGTCCACTGCCTCGTAGGATCGAACACCGATATGTCACCTACCGTACCACGAGCGAGCGTTCCGCCCGGCAGGTGAAAAACGCGTGCTGGCCGGCAGCTCATGGCGTCCACCAGTTGAGCGAGCGTAAGCACGCCACGGTGCAACAGGTATGTGCAGTTCACTCCCAGCGCGGTCTCGAGCCCCACTATTCCGTTGGGTGCATCCGCAAACTCCCTTTCCTTCTCATCATAGTGATGAGGCGCGTGGTCGGTGACCAGAAGATCGACGGTGCCGTCGGCAAGCCCCTGCTGCAATGCCTCAACATCAGACTCGGTACGCAGGGGCGGGTTCATCTTGGCATTGGTGTTGTAGCCATCCACCGCCGCCTCCGTGAGCGATACATGGTGAGAGCACACCTCTGCGGTCACATTGACACCGCGCTCCTTGCCCCAGCGCACCAGCTCCACCGAGCCCTTCGTGGACAGGTGACAGAGATGGATATGACCA
>CAYSKN010000148.1:7794-8171 GCA_964431565.1 uncultured Gemmatimonas sp. | reverse complement strand
AGTGCGCGCTGGCCATATCCGATCGGAGCTATTAGGTCGATCGCGCGGCGTGTGAGTTCGGGACCGGCCTTTGCCGGACGTCCGGTCTCGAGCGTGAGCTTCCGATCCGGATAGCTCGCCACCAAGACGCCGAACTCCGGACGCTTCTCGAGAACCACCGGTGATCCATCGTTGAGCCTCTGGACTTCCACCGTCACAACACGACCCCGATGGTCGCGGCCATACGTGATCTCGAGCTGATCACCACGCCTAAGCTGATGCAGGCGAACGAGCGAAGCCGGAACATAAGGGTCGGTGGGATCGGGCAGATAGCTGTTCACCGAGCGTCGGAGAAACCCGACATCACGCGACGGATCAAACCACCCCGTCATGGTACC
>CAYSKN010000148.1:559-7784 GCA_964431565.1 uncultured Gemmatimonas sp. | reverse complement strand
CTGGCGTACCAGGAGGCGCCCCGGACGCGAACGATGTACCGTCACTCCCCGCGGCTCCAGCAGATACCCTGCGTGGCCGGCGGCTCCGACGCCCATTGCGGCGAGAGTTGCTGCGCTCATGGTGATCCGTGCGATCCAGCTGTTCAGAGCCTTGCCAGGGTTGCTGGCTGCGCTCACCCGCAGCGCTGCGATCACTACCGATGCCGCGATGACGGGAGTTCCGGCCTCGCCGTCGCCCGCCTCGGTCACGTCTGTCCTGCCGGTATGAACGTTCCTGACGTGTCTCCGGCCCTGGTGTTTGCTGTTCCGGGCCGTCGGTGCGATCAAAGGCACGGTCATAGCGGTTAAGCTCATGTGGGCGACCGTCATGAGAATCATTCATCGGGGCTTCGCGGCCCTGCTGCGGATGCTCCTGATAGCTTGGTCGGAGCTCCGCGCCTGGTTCGTCCGCTGCAACGTCTCTACGGGGAGGCTTGTGCGACGGCGCCCTGAACAGGCTGCGGCGGGATTCCTGCGAAGGCGGGGTCTCCTGCTCAGGTAGCACACGAGGTGGCTCCGTCCGGCCCAGCTCCGTAACGTCTTTCTGGGGCGCGTCGCCAGCCTCTTTCTTATCCGCAGACTTGCGAGCCGCCGGGCGTCTGGCTCGACGGGCAGGTGCGTCTCCTGGCTCTGTGGCCTGAGCGATATCGCGAGGGTTGTCAGAGCCCGCAGCGGGCTCGCTCAGCGCGCTGGAACGGCGCCTCTGGCGGGGGCGTTTGGGAAGCAGAGCATCCGGCTCACCGTCATCCGCAGATCCCGCGACGGTTGCGCGGTCAGGTGGGATCTCGAGATACGGATTGTCTTCGCCGGTGTCTGCGGGTTGCTGCCGCGTCCGGGTGCCGGTCCGGCGTGATGGGCGTTTCTGTTCGGTCATTCGATTACTACGTGGGATACGTGGACGTCTTCCCTGTCGGTGTCATCCGACGGGCAGAACGTGACCAGGACATTCGTTGCCGGAGCAGCGGGTGTCGAGGTCATCAGGAAACAGGTGCTTGGGGAGAGACTGGTCGCGCTCAACGCGCTGGAAATGCAGAATCTTCCGGACGGAGTGGTCGTGCTGCCACGCTCAACGAAGTGACGCCAGAGCCACACCGGTACTGCTGGGGGAGGGGCTTAATGCCCCCATCTCTCGGGCCGACCGCTGTGTCAACCGTTCGGCCACGCCTTAGCGCATCAACGACTGGACGCCGTGGCTCTGTGCGTCGATTTACTGCGTAGGTTCCAGTGCCGGCTTGCCGCGGCAGCGCCAATCAAGAGACAAGGGCGTCTGCAGCGACGTTAAGATTATTGCGAGGCAGGGCTGATCGCGCAACCCTGACTTGAGACGTGTTATCCGTTTGGACGGTAACGCTGTTGCCGTATCTACCCCCTAGCCTGGCTTTGTGTCATGACCGTGCCACTGACAGACCTTCCTGCAGCGCTTGCTGAGGCGGTTTCCGCCTACGAAGCCACCGGCGAGATCGGCCCGCTCATGACGCGGCTGCACCAGCTGTGCGGCGACGCCATGCCTGACGCCCTCGTGGCGGCTGCCGAACCGTGGCTGCACATGCCCGAGGTGGCCGGACCACTCTATGAAAAAGTGGTCGAGGAACAGCCCACGAACGCCCGCGCGCTGGTGATCCTTGCCAATGCTTACTGGCTTTCCGGACGCGGACCCGACCAGGTGGGAGAACTTGCCAGTCGCGCATTGGCTGCCGATCCTGCCAACCGGGGTGCGTGGCATTTATGGGCCCTTACAGAATCGAATCCGCGAGACCGTACGATCCGGTGGCTGCAGGTATCACAGCGATTTCCCGAAGACTTGATTGCCAAGGCAGCGCTGGCGGACAACGCTGCTTCGCTGGCTGCCAGTGAGCACGACAGGGAAGCACTTGCAATGGCTATCGGTGCCTATGAGGAGCTGTGGGCCAATTCGCCCAATGAGCAACAGCGTACGGCACTGACAACAGCGCTTGATACCTTGCGCAAGTACCAGTTCTGAGCTGTCTCTCCGGACATCCGGAGAGAGATCGACTGTCTCTCCGTTGTAACCTGGACGAATGACCCATGATGAGGAAGCTGTACTCACTGCTCCTGGCAGGACAGTCATTGACCTCAGGGCTGCGGACGTGCAATCGTTGTTGGATCTCCATCAGATACGAACCGTGCCATTGGACCAGGTTTGTCCAGCAGGTCCAGCGTCGTCGATAATTTCGTTCCTCCCTGCAAGGATACACGCGGTAGCACTTGCCGGTTGAAGGCCGGATCGTATGGACTGCGCGCCGGTCCACCGGTTACTTCGAACACTGCCTCGTGCCGGTATGTCACCACACGCTCCGATTTCGGGTCATACCACGAGCCGGAGAACGCAAGTTCACGGGTCTTCGGCCAGATACCATAGGGCAGCGACATGACGCGAACGCGATAACCCGGAATGGCCGAGTCTATTGCCATGGCCCCACGAGCGAGCTGCTCCTGTACGACCGCGTCGGTGTACCTGTCCAGTCGCGCGTGCCAGAGCGTGTGGTTGCAGAGCTCGAATCCCTGCTGAACGAGGAAGCGCAACTTGGGGAAACGCCATGCCGTGAGCTGGCCGTCGATTCCCTTGTCACCAAAGAAGGCGTGGCCGGATGACGCAGCGGGAAGCACGCAGAAAATGGCCCTTGGTTTCCATTCGGGGCGGGTCCTGATGAAATCCAGAAGAATACCTACTGCACTCGTGGGATCCACCACCAGCTGGCCGTAGCTCTCAATGTAGCGAAACTGACTGGGTGACGAGTCGTCGAACGTGAGGAGAACAGGTGTCTTGCCTGCAGGTACGGAGAAGGTTCCATCGAGGATCTCCGACATGTTCACGGGTACATAGTCACGTCGATACAACTCCTCCAACTCCGCACGAAATCGTTCGCGCGAAACTCTGTAGGTCCCGTCGGTATCTCCAACCTGATGCCACTCGAGAATCGGGAACCTTCCAAGTTCGTTGGGAACCCGTTGCAGTTTGGCCGCAGAACTGGATTCCCTGGTCCACATACTGAGCTGATCTGTCGTCCGGTCATGTGGCTCTTCCTGTGAGGAAAGTCCCTGCGCCACCATGACACCTTTTCCCGCGTTGTTACGTAGAAATGACTGTCCCAGGGCCTTGTTGCCGAGGCTTGTCCTTGTACCGATCGTCAGCAACGCGATCGGCACAAGGAAGCAGAGCAAGGTTGCTCGTGAAGTCGGGTGATGGAGGGCGCAACGCCATGCCTGCATGCGGGACATGCCTGTGGGCTTGGGCTGACGGAGCCTGTGTGGAATGGCCATGAAGGTTGAGAGACTCGCTGCCGGAGTGCTGGCGGATGACAAGACAGATGGAACCTAGCAGCTCACCTGATTCGGGCGTGGTACCGCAAACTGAAGAGGAGGCTCCGGTGTGCACACCATCGTCGGAACCCCACAGCAACAGCCGTGTGTGGACAGGGATTCTCAAGCTGCTTTCCAACGTGCGCCGAAGAGCGTTCACGTTGAGAATGTTGGTTCTTGCTTCCTTGGTCGCCGTGACATGGGTAGCCGTCATGAGCCATTGGTGGTGGACCTGCGGCAGGAGGGGATGTCCGACACCGGCCGAACTCCAGGCCTGGCATCCTGGCGAAGGTGGTCTTCTGCTGGCCCGTGACAGCAGCGTGGTTGGTGCTCTGTCGGTTGTGCGGCGGGTCAATGTGCCACTTTCGGTAATCCCCCGGCATGTTCGCAATGCATTCGTGGCTGTCGAGGACAGGCGCTTCTATCTTCACCACGGTATTGATTGGCGTGGCGTGGCCCGGGCTGCCATCAGCAACATGAAGTCGGGCAGTGTTCGTGAAGGTGCCAGTACGATCACCATGCAATTGGCGCGCAACGTGTTTCTCGGAAACCGCGCCGCAGAGCGCAGCTGGAGTCGAAAGCTGCTGGAATTGCGTTATACGCAACTACTCGAGTCTGCTCTTTCCAAGGACCAGATCCTCGAGCGCTATCTGAATGCCATCTATCTTGGCAGTGGTGTGTATGGTGTCGAGGCTGCCAGTCGTGATCTCTTCGGCAAAGGTGTTGAGGGGCTGACTCTTGCGGAGGCAGCGCTGCTGGCCGGTCTGCCCAAGGCGCCGTCAACGTACTCTCCACGAAACAGCATGGCGAAGGCACTCTGGCGACGTGCCGTGGTGCTGGATGTGTTGGAACGGGAGCGGTTTGTGGAGTCCTCCGAACTCAATGCGGCAAGACATACTCCCCTTCTGCTTGCATCGCGTGAGTTCGTCTTGGCGCGTGCAGTGGATTCATGGGCGGTCGAGGCGGTGCGCCCAGTGCTTGATTCGTTACGCGCAGCCGCCGTTATCCCTGTCGGCCTTGAGGATGGTCAACTGCGTGTCCTGACCACAATCGACAGACGTGCACAGGCTGCCGCAGAACGTGCAATTGCCGGGGGAGCTGCGCAGATCGATGCCGAGCGAAGAGCAATCGGGCGTGCCGTGGCTGCAGCAGGTGATCGCACCCAGGGGGCGCTCGTAGCTCTTGACCCGGAGAATGGAGCTGTCCGCGCTATCGTCGGAGGTCGTTACATCGAGCGCAAGGGTTTCAACAGGGCATTGCGTGCACAGCGACAGCCTGGTTCGGCCTTCAAACCTTTCGTCTATGCTGCGGCATTGATGCATGGCTATACGCCAGCCAGCATGGTCGAGGATGAGCCCGTCGTGATCGCCTACGGGGGCAACCTGTGGCGGCCGGCAAACCACAGTGGCGAGTACGCCGGCCGCATCACTTTGCGCGACGCCTTGGCGCGATCATCCAACGCTGCTGCAGTTCGTGTGAGCGATAATGTGGGCGTATCGGCAGTTGCTGCCTTGGCACACGCACAGGGCATCGCCAGTGATCTGCCATTGGTACCTGCGCTTGCCCTTGGTGCGGCAGCAGTCACTCCATTGGAGCTCACGGCTTCTTATGCCGTGTTCGCCAACGGCGGCACGCGTGTGATGCCCCATGTCGTGGAACGCGTTGAAGATCAGTTCGGTCATCTGCTTTGGGAACGGGTTGCCGCACCAGGTGCGCGGGTGCTTGAGGAGTCGGATGCCTTCCTGGTGACATCGCTGCTCGGAAGCGTCGTGGATCAGGGAACCGGCCGATCCGTGCGGGAAGCGGGTGTCCGGGGTCCAGTCGCAGGAAAGACGGGCACAACCAATGATGGAGCCGATGTCTGGTTCGTTGGTTACTCGCCGACGCTGGTTGCGGCCGTCTGGTTTGGGGCTGACAATCCGCAGCCGCTTGGCTGGAACGCCACTGGCGGCCGGCTGGCTGCGCCCGTGTGGGCTCGCTTCCTCCAGGATGGATGGCATAGCCCTGAAAATGACGCACCATGGCTGCCGCCGCCCGGCATCGAGTCGTGGCAGATCGATATCGGAACAGGCAAGCTGGCGAGCGACTGGTGTGGACCATCGCGCCGCGAGTATTTCAAGGCGGGTACCCAGCCACGCATCTCCTGCGAAACCGAGATTCCCTTCGCCCTCCTTCGTCGTGGCTTCCTAGCTCTGCGTGGCTCCTCATCGGGCAATCATGCGGATCTCGCAAGTGAGATCGGCAGTGCTGTCAGCACCATTCGTGGCATGGACCATGTCCGTGTCATGACTGATCGGTTGCTGCAGAAGCTTCAGCAGGCAGGTGGGCATGTGCGTACCGTCACCGGCCGTGTGATGAAGAGTCTTGAGCGAACCATGGTGCGCTGACATCGAAGGAGAACCTCTAGGGGGTAGCACGCCGGCAAGGGGGGACAAAGTACGGACTGAGCGGGGGACCCTCCCTGATCGGTTGGCTCTCCGTAATTGCCAACGTGAGGCAGTGCGGCAGAAGTCTTGGGGGCAGTCAACACCAGATACTACAGTTCCTGGGGCGGAACAAACTGTGGTCGCCACTTATCTTTCATACATGTCCGCGCCCCGACCGCACGAATCCTTCGTCGATCTGTTTGATGCGGCGGCAGTGACCGGAACACTCACCACGATTGCTACCGGTGGTGTGCTCCTGGGTATCGGTTGGCGTGCCGGAGAGGTCGGTCGTGTTTTTCGTCTCTCGGGTCGTGCTTTGCTCGCGCAGCTGGGTTATGCGTCGTCGCAAGCACCGCTGTCATCGGTTGCCCTCGGCTATCTGCATCACCTCACGGCTGCAACCATCTGGGGCTTCTTGCTGGCTCTGTTTGTTCTGCCATGGCGGGGTGCAGTGCGCGTAATTGCGGCTATTGCCGTCGCAGCGATCTATGTGCTGCTGGTCACCACTGTGGTGCCTGCACCGTTGCGTATCGGCTACGGTGTGACGGGAAACATGCCTGGAGTGGTTCTTATCGCAGCTGCAATGGCCGTTGCGTTCCTGAGCGGCGCGTGGGTTTCCAGCGCAGAGCTAAGGGACTGAATAGCCATCTTGTCGCATCCGTGACAGTTGTCACCAACAGTGATCTGTCAGTGGACGTTTCCAGGGTGGAGTGATGCTTATCATGCTCACACCTATGGTGGCATCGAGTGTGCAGTAATCGAAGTTGCTGATCATGCGGTAAGACGTCTTGAATACGTGGACGGCGCACGTGACGATGCGGCTTACCGACCTACTGAACCCGAACCCAGGAGGGAGACAATGGACGTCCTCGTCAGACTTGAGGCTCGTCCGGGCGATTCGCCGGTACTCGCGCACGTGAACTCCATTCCCGTGCTTCCGTTCGGTACTCGCTCGCGGCGGGAAGTTGTTACGCTCTATGGTGAGGCTGACACCCAGTCTCTGGCGTTGGCGTTGGCTGCCACCGTCGAGAGTGAACTGGTGGAGGCATCGAGAGGCGGAGTTGTGCGGCACCTTGGTGTGTGGCCGGATCGCGGCGCTGTTGGTGACTCGGCATGGCGGGATGACACGACGGGACGCCTGGTCACGCAGGATCTCTCGATTCCTCTGCCGGCCCTTGAGGCCCGCGCTGTGGAATTGCTCGACTCGTGCGGACCCACGCTGCGTCGGGTCACGGCAGGCCTGACCATGCCCGACTGGCCTGAAGGTATCGAACGTGCTCTGAGTTTCTCGCTGATATTCGCCACGGCGGCCAGTGGTGGAGCCGGAAACTGGTTCGATGATGATGCCAAGGTGGAGAACTGGCTCGACTCGATCCGACAGGCTGATGCCTGCTCATACGAAATGGAGGGTGACTGCTCGGAACTCTGATTTGTCTGAT
>CAYSKN010000148.1:0-549 GCA_964431565.1 uncultured Gemmatimonas sp. | reverse complement strand
TGCGTTGGGAAAGGCGGGCAAGGGCTTGGGCTCTTGCCCGCCTTCATTTTTTCGGACTGCCGTGAAGATGGAGGCGTTTTTCTCTTGCCCATCCGGTGAAAAGGGCGCAGCCTATCGGAAGTCTCATGGATGAATACGTCCCCACCCCGGGGTCGCAAAATCCCAACCCCGCTGGTATCGGGACCGCCTCGATTGCCATGGTGACGATTATGCGTTCGCACGCTTGCCGTCACGAGTGGTGTCGCCCGGGGCCCGCTACCCGCTCAACCTCGACCGCCGGACCGCCGGCGAAACGTGGAGGGACGATGCGCGAGTATAACAGCGCTGACATCAGAAACATCGCCGTGGTCGGTCACGGCGGCAGCGGTAAGACGAGCCTTGTGGACGTGCTCTGTTTTGCTGCTGGCTCCGGTAAGCGCCACGGTTCAATACGCGACGGTACCACGCTGACTGATTACCTCCCCGAAGAGATTGAGCGAGGATACTCCATCAGCCTCGGATGTGCGTATGCCGAATGGATGGACAGCAAGATTAACTTCGTCGATACCC
>CAYSKN010000147.1:0-8255 GCA_964431565.1 uncultured Gemmatimonas sp. | reverse complement strand
AGTCCGGCGACTTTCGGATAGCTTCGCTCCTTGGCCATCATGCACTGCTCCATTTCCCGGGACGAACCACCATATCCACGTGCAGCTATCTGTCGCCGCTGGCACTGACGTCGGACGTATTCGGGCAGGTAACGAAGACAGCCTCTATGCTGACGCAGATCGGGAGCGAGGGCTTTTCATTGTTGCCGACGGCATGGGCGGACATGCTGCCGGCGAGGTAGCCAGTGAGATGGCGGTCCAGATCGTAGCCCGTGATCTGGCAGATGTGCGTGATCCCACACTTGCTCAAGGGGCCGCACGGATGGCGGAGGCCCTCAGGGCAGCCAATCGGGCGATCTATGAGCGGACGATCAGAGAGGCTGAAAAACAGGGGATGGGCACCACCGCCTCGTGCCTGTTGGTCGGGCAGGGCCGCTACCTAATCGGACATATTGGTGATTCCCGCATCTATCTGCTGCGCGATGGTGTGTTTCGTCAGATCACCAAGGATCATTCTTACGTCCAGGAACAGGTTGATGCTGGATTTCTGACACCTGAGCAGGCACGTTACCACCCGTACAGCAACGTCATAACCCGTTGTGTGGGAGCCAATGCGGTGGTTGAGCCCGATGTGCTCACCGGTGAGCTCCGCAACGGTGACCTTTTCCTCCTTGCCTCCGACGGGCTCACCGGCATGCTTGAGGACCCGCAGTTGAAGCGCATCCTGGAATCGGCGCAGACTCCAGGCCGGATCGTCAACTCCATGATCACTGAGGCCAATCGCCGCGGCGGACTCGACAACATTACAGCCATCGTGATTCAGGTGGTCAATGTGCTGAGCGGTCACACGGGCGAACAGGTCGTCGTATCGCAGCACTGACCGACATTACTCTGCACGCGTCGATGTCCACCCCCACCCCCACCCCCGAAGAATCGGTAGGAAGCCTGTCCGCGCTGTATCTGGGCAATATCCTCTACGCCATTGAGCGCTGTGCCATCTCGCTCGCTGATGAAGGCAAGCCGATGGATGCTGCCTTCTATCGCGGTATCGCCAGAAAACTGGCGGAGGCACACGGGCGTACCAGACAGGATCCTGATCGGGATCGGTCGTAAACGGATCCTCAGCCGTAACGTTCACGCAGTGTGTCTGCGTCCATCCCGAGTATGTGCCGGACCATAGTCTCCGGAACCTGGGTCCTGCCGGCAGTGAACACCCGCAGGCGCCTCGCGCTCTGGTAGAGCTCATCACTCAGCCGTGGAAGGTTGAGTGCACCCTCAAATCCTGCCGCCGTGAGTCTCTCGATCCGTCCGTCACGACGGAGCATTGGGATATCTACGCCGAGCATCTGGGTCTTTGCCGGATAGTCCAACAGTACACCTCCCGATGGCAGACCCAGATCGGCGGCCAGGGCGTCCTCCACATGACGGGTCAGATGATAATCGGAGGCAATCCATTCACCGACGTCTCCAAGCAAAGCCGCAGGCCACTCATGTGCCCTCTTGTGCAGCCGACGCATTCTGAGGCCGTCGAGCAGAGCCCGTCCCTCCGGAGGGAGGGGCGACGCTTCCAGATGCACCAGCAAACCTTCATCGGTGAAGCGGGAAACCGCCTCAGCAGCCACGACACCGCTGTCGATCGCCACGGCGACCAGTCTCTTGTACATCGCCGTTGCACTGCGGACGGCATGATGCCAGTACACATTGCGGAACATCTGGTACTTGGCGAAAAGAAGCGACTCCAACGCCGACAATCCCTTCTCGTGCAGTCCTATGGCAGGCTGTGCCTGGCCGGGAGGTCGAACCACCACCAGCGAGTTGAGCAGGCGATCCACGTCGATTTCGCCATAAGGAACGCCGCACATCGTTGCATCACGTTTCAGGTACTCGATCTTATCCAGATCGATCGAACCTGAGATGAGACCCTGCAGCGTGCTGGCGCTGCGTCCGGTGATCAGCGCATGAACCTCGGCAGGAGCTTCCGCCCCGAGCGTGTTGCGCAAAATCGCCTCGATCGGGCCGTCAGTGATCAGAGGACGTGCGATCTCCTCATGATCCGTGATGCCCAGCTCCTCGAGCGCATGAGAGAAGGGATAGTGCCCGACATCGTGCAACAGGGCAGCCGCGCGGGCGATCTGTTGATCACGCGCCGGTACACCGTGCAGCGCCCCACTTTCCTTGAGGAGACGGAGGGCGATTCCTGCAAGATGCCACGCTCCCATTGCGTGCTCGAAACGGGAATGGGTTGCTCCGGGATAGACAAGGAATGTGAGGCCGAGCTGGCGCACGTACCGCAGTCGCTGCAGCACGGGTGTATCGAGGAGTGCAAGTGCCAGCTGCTCGAGCCGGATGTTGTTCCACAGCGGATCACGCATGATCTCCATGTCGCCAATGTAGATGGAGAGGATGCGAGCGGAAGGCTGTTCCAGCAATCGGAAATATATCTGATTCTGGTCATTGGCTCCGGCACGTTGATGTCCGTCCGGGCACGGCATTGCGCCGAACGGCGTCCAAGCTGCATGAACGCGCCCCGGACACGGTCGGCCGTCTTCCATCGGGAGGACGGGTGGGGTGAAATCTCCTTAACACTTGGCAACAGAGTCCGTCTAAGTCGCCGTGACTCATACCATACTCCCCCTCCGACGACTGTTCTGCGCGATTGCGTTTCTTTTCATCAGCAGCTCGATCACTCAGGCGCAACAGATCGATATCATCCGTGGTCAGGTATCTGGCAGCGATACTCTGCCAATCCAGAGCGTCCTCGTAACCGCCACAACTCTCAGCGGCAACGTGAGCCGTACCGCCCGTACCGACAAGAATGGCCGGTATACCATTTCGTTCCCCGGCGGAGAAGGCGATTACTGGGTGACCTTCTCGGGCATCGGCCTTGCCCCGCGCCGCTACCAGGTCAAACGGACGGCCGACCAGCAGATTCTCATTGCCGACGCGCGGCTGGAGCTTGCTGCCATCACGCTCAATGCTGTTACCGTCACTGAACGGGCCACGCTCTCGCGGTCTGACACGGTCTCCGATGTCAGTGGCACCGAGAAGAGCCTCGACGAGCAGGTCGATGCCTTCCTCAACCTCGATCAGGTCGGCGATCTGGCTGCTATGGCCTCAGCGGTCCCGGGCGTGCAACTGCTCCTTGGAGCCGACGGCGCATCGGACGCATTTTCGGTGTTTGGCCTTGGCGGTGACCAGAACAGCACTCAGCTCAACGGCCTCGACTTCGGCGACGCGGCGGTACCACGGGATGCGGCCGTGATGACTTCGCTCTCCACCTCCTCGTATGACGTTTCGCGCGGCGGCTTTTCGGGCGGTCAGCTCCAGGTACGTACCCGCTCCGGATCCAATTATGTCCGCCGTAATCTTAGCGCCAACTTCATCGCACCCCCCATGCAGTTCGCCGATCGGATCGGCATTGCTACGGGCCAGCAGTACACAAACATGTCGTTTGGCGGTGGTGCTTCGGGCCCCATAAGCCCGGATCGTGCCTTCTACAGTTCGTCGTTCCAGTTCGATCGTCGCATGCAGGACTTCCAGACACTGCTCAGCACCAGCGACATCGGCTTCCAGACGGCTGGTGTAGCCACCGACTCCGTGGGTCGTCTGCTCGACATTCTCGGCTCTTCGACCGTTCCGACCAGCGTGTCCGGTTACGCTCCGCAGAGCATCAACAACCGGATGTCGGCGCTCGCCACGCTTGACTACGTGCCACAAAATTCGGCACGAGGCAATACCTACGCGCTGACGATCTCAGGGAATCTCAATCGCACATCTCCCATTGGCACTGGTGGCAGCTTCGGTGGTTTTGGCGGTGGCGGTTTTGGCGGTGGCGGTTTTGGCGGTGGGGGTGGCGGCTTTGGCGGTGGGTTTGGTGGCGGCAGCAGCCTCATGCTGCCAACTCGTGATGGTGAACGTACGAGCTGGGGCGGAACCATTCAGCTTCGCCAGAGTGGCCTGCTTGGCTGGAAGGGCATCTTTAGCGAAACCACGGCTGGTTACACTACCAGCCGCAATGATGCCGATCCGTTCGTCGTGCTCCCCTCGGGATCAGTACGCGTGAGTTCACAACTCACCGACAGCTCTACCTCGGTGAGCACGATGCAGTTCGGCGGTGCTCCATCGATGAACAACGGCAGTTCGTCTTCCACCATCTCCGCCAACAACACGCTGTCCTGGTTCTCGAGCACCAATCGACATCGTGTGAAGCTCACTACCGACCTGCGGCGTGACGAATACTCGAATCTGTTCAATTTCAATGAGTTCGGCAGTTTCAGCTACAACTCGCTCGCCGATCTGCAGAGCAACAATCCAGCCTCGTTCTCGCGCCTGCTCTCACCCCGTACTCGCACGGGAAGCCAGATCGTGGGAGGGATGTCGCTGGGTGATGCATGGCGTCCCACCAGGGATCTGCAGATCCAGTATGGTGTGCGCGTGGACGGCAACCACTTCTCGATGGGCCCGGAAACGAATCCGGACGTTCTCGCTAAGTTCGGATATGACAATGCCGAAGTGCCCAATCGTCTCTATGTGAGTCCGCGTGTGGGCTTCTCGTGGACCGTGGGTCAGGATAGGCAGATGGCTCTGCTGCCTGGCATGATCCGGGCGCCACGTGCTGTCATTAACGGCGGTATCGGCATTTTTCAGAATACCCCGCGTACCGAGCTCATTTCCAACGCAATCGACAACACCGGACTACCCAGCGGTCTTCAGCAGATTTCATGTGTGGGTGATGCAACGCCCACTCCGGACTGGGTGGCGTATGCGGCCGACGTCAACAACATTCCCCGCACATGCGCTGACGGTACCGAGGGTACGGTGTTCTCGAACACGTCGCCCAACGTAACACTGTTCGTTCCTGACTATCTGGCGCAGCGCTCGATTCGCGGCAACCTGGGCTGGCAGGGGGCAGTACTGGGCAACCGTGCGATGCTGTCGATCGACGCGACATACTCGCGCAATCAACATCAGCAGGGCGGTATAGACCTCAACTTCGTGGACCAGGAAAGATTCGTCCTGGCGGATGAATCGGGCCGACCGGTCTTTGTCACGCCTGCAGCCATCGTACCGGGCACTGGCCAGGTGGCATTCAGCGAAGCCAGGAAAATCAGCTCCTTCGGTCGGGTCACTGCCCAGACATCCGATCTGGAATCCGAAAGCAAGCAGATTTCCATAAGTGTTCGGCCCACGGTGTTCAACACCAAGTGGGGCTGGAATCTCTCGTATGTGCTTGCCGACTCGCGTGAACAGTATCTCGGATTCAACAGTACGAGTGGCAATCCCACCGGCATTGAATGGTCGAAGAGCGGTTTCTCTGCCCGGCACCAGATCCGCTACTCGCTCAACTACAATCTGTTCGATGCGATCCGTATTTCCTGGAACGGTAACTTCCGCTCGGGTGTGAACTACACACCGACGATAAATCAGGATATCAATGGTGATGGCTATAGCAATGACCGCGCCTTCATCTTCGACCCTGCTACGGTCGCCGATCCCGACTTGAAGGCTGGACTCGAGGGCCTGCTCAGGAATGGCACGAGTCAAGCCGTGGCCTGTCTGCGCAGCCAGATGGGTCGCCTCGCAGGGCGTAATTCGTGCACCGGGCCCTGGCAGATGACGGGCAACCTCAACATATCCTTCAATTCGCTCAAGCTGGGTCTCCCGCAACGTGCCAATCTGAGGCTCCAGGTTTCGAACCCACTCAACGGGCTTGATCGACTCGTCAACGGTGAGGACAACCTGAAAGGATGGGGTGCCACCACCAACCCGGGCAGCAACGGGGCACTGCTTTTCGTTCGCGGATTCGATCCGGTCACCAACTCTTTCAAGTATGTAGTAAATGAACGCTTCGGCTCCACGCGTCCTCAGCAGACGCTTCAGCGTTCGGCTCCGACATCTGTCACTCTGTCGATGAGTTTTGATGTCGGTCCTACCAGGGAACAGCAGCAGTTGCTGGAGCAGCTCAACCGTGGCAGGTCACGTCCGGGTAACAAGCCCACTCTCCAGCAGCTCCGCAACACGGCCAGTGTGGGCCTCATCAATCCGATGCAGCAGATATTGACATCGGCGGACACGCTCAGGCTGACGCGTGTTCAGGCAGACAGCATTGCGACGCTCAACCGCTGGTACGTGCTCAAGAGCGATAGCATCTGGACGCCGGTGGCTCGTTTCCTGGCAGATCTGCCCGACCAGTACAACCATGCCGATGCGTACGGCCGCTATCGGCGCGCACGTGAGGAATCGGTGGATCTGCTGATCCAGATTGCACCCGGTATTCGCAAGCTTCTGACTCCCGAGCAGATACGTATTCTCCCGACGACACTCGTCACCTTCATGGACAAGCGCAACCTCCAGGCCATCCGATCCGGCAGCAGTGGTGACAATCGCTTCGGTGGTGGTGGTGGCTTCGGTGGCGGCAGATTCTGATTCCGACGAGAGCGCAGGCCATATCCCAGTGAGGATCTTTCTTATGGATTCAAAGCCCACGTTGCCTATGGCACGCTGGTGCACCGCAGGTACACTTGTGGCCGGCCTGACGTGGTCGGTGGCCGGCGCACAGGATACGCCGGCAACACAGCCCGATATTCCTGTTCGCGGCGTGTCCGCCGTGCTCGCAAGAACGGCTCAGCCGCTGACCAGTGTCAATTCTGTGCGTGTCATGTCCGATGGCTCGTTCTTCGTCAACGATGCGCAGCGACGTCAGGTGCTCAGGTTCGATGCATCACTTGGTACTCCGATGGTTGTGGCCGATACGGCGCCCGGTGCTCTCATGCCATACGGTCAGCGGCCGCTCGGCATGATGCCATACCTCGGTGATTCGACGATCGTGGTGGACGCCTCAACGCTGTCACTCGTGCTGCTGGATCCGCGGGGAAAGGTCGTCAGGGTGATGGCTTCACCCCGACCCAATGACATCAACACGCTTGCCAGTGTTAACCTTGGCGCCCATGCGTTCGACGCGAATGGACGCCTCTACTACCGTCAGTCGGGCGGTCCCGGTGGCGGCATGTTTGGCAGTGGCATGGGTGGCGGGGCTCGTGGTGGCCAGCCTGGTGGCGGTGCCGGCGGTGGCCCGCCGACGGGAGGACAGCCGAATCGAGGCGGATTCGGCGGCGGGCAGCAGAGCGGTTTCGGTGGTGGTTTTGGTGGTGGCCAGCCGGGCAGTGGCGGTCAACGTGGTGGTCAGACCGCTCAGCCGGACTCCGTTCCTATCGTGCGGGTGGACTTCGATACACGCAAGGCTGATACGGTCACGTTTGTCAGAGTGCCGCGCAACGAGAATCAGACCTCGCGTGGGGAAGATGGAGCAATGCGGGTGATCCTCAAGATCAATCCGCTGCCGCAGGCTGATGACTGGGCGCTGCTCTCGGATGGTACGGTGGCGGTGATGCGTGTTCTCGACTACCACGTCGACTACTACCGTCCCGATGGCTCGCACGTGGCATCGGAGAAGCTGCCGTTCGACTGGAAGGCCATCAGCGATGACGACAAGGTGAAGATGGTGGATTCGCTCCAGGCAATTGCCAAGCTGGCTTCGGAACGTGGAGGTGGCGGAGTCGGCGGGTTTCGCATGCAGTTTGAGCCCGTGGCAGCTGACAAGCTCCCCGACTACTACCCACCGATCCGCCAGGGATCAAGCTTCGCTGACAACGACGGAAATCTCTGGGTTATTCCCGCTACTTCCAACCTGTCTACTGAACTCGCTCAGTCGTTCCTGGGTGGGCGTGGTGGTATGGGCGGCGGTTTCCGCGGGGCACCCACTGGTGCACCAGCCGGCGCGCAGGCGCCAGGTGACTCAACACGCCAGGGTGCGGGTGGAGCGTTGGCGATGATGGCAGGGGGTATGACCGCCAATCAGCCGCCGATCGTCTATGATGTAATTAACTCCCAGGGCAGGTTGTTTCAGCGTGTCACGTTGCCCCCCGGACGGCAGATCGTGGGCTTCGGTCGCGCAGGTACGATCTACTTGCAGGCGAGGGAAGGCCGCAGCGTCTTCATTGAGACAGTGAAACTCCAGTAGGGTTTCGACATCGCATGGGTCGTGCCCGATGGGTATGGCTCAGCAAATCAAGGGCGTCCCCACCATAGGCTGTGGGGACGCCCTGTTTTGTCCGTCCTTCCCGGTCAATGCGCCATTGGCCGGAGCCCCATATCTCAGCCTTTCGGGCCGGCGCCGAGGATAGCAGATGACACCTCGTCACCGAACTTCTTGATATTCTCACGGAACATGTCGGCCAGCTTTCCTGCCTGCGCATCGTATGAGGCTCCATCTACCC
>CAYSKN010000146.1:0-8326 GCA_964431565.1 uncultured Gemmatimonas sp. | reverse complement strand
GCCATAACCGGAGCCGATCACGAAGCCGCGTCTTGCGACTCCTTCAACAACGGATGTGCTGGTAATGCCGACGGGTAGCGAAACGGCGGTCACGGACCGGCTGGCTGCGGCGTCGGATGCAAGAACGGCAAGGCCGTTCTCTCTGTCATTCCGGATTCCGAGTTGTCTTGGGAGATCGCCAACCCACGTGCGCATCCGCTCCGACATCTGCAGGTGACGTTCCCAGCGGCGTTCGATGGTCTCCTGCATGATACGCTCTGTCTGAAGTGCGGCAGCATACAACAGCGGGATCACAGGTGTGTTGGGCGTCTGGTTTCTCTGCACATACTGATCGTGCTCCATCACATCGAAATAGATGCCCCGGTCAGGAACGCTACCTGCTTCGCGGATGAATTTCTCGCTGGCCACGGCGAATGCCAGCCCGGGTGGCAAGGCAAGGGCTTTCTGCGATCCCGTGAATACGAAGTCGAGCTCCCAGGCGTCCGTTTCCATCGGCATAGCCGCGACACCCGAGACGGAATCGACCAGTATCGCACAGTCATGCTGGTGAGCGAGCCGGGCGAGGGGTTCAACGTCAGTCAACACACCGGTACTGGATTCGGAATGAACAACTGTCATTGCCGAATACCTTTGGGATCCGAGGGCGTCGGCCACCATGTCGATAGGGACCGGATCCCCCCACTCTCCGCCGATGACCGTAGCGTTGCGCCCGCACGCCCGTGCGATATCTGCGAAACGCTCACCGAACGCTCCATTCACGATACACAGGATAGCTCCCGATCGAGCGTTACGAATGGCGGCTTCCATGAGCCCCGTTGCACTGGAGCTCGAGACATAGATTGGCCGTTTGGTCCGAAAGACGGGCTTCAGTCCGGTCTGTATGATGGCAAAGAGAGCTTCGAATTCCCGTCCACGGTGTGAGATCATCGGTTGACGCATTGCTTCCAATACGTCTGGATGTACCTCGGTGGGACCGGGAAGAAAGAAAGTCCCGAAATTACTCACGGCTCAGTTCTCGAACAGCAGAGGATAGAGGTCATGGACCGAGGTTGCTTCGGCATTCGCCACCGCGATCACGCTGTCGCGGCGTGCAACAGCAGTGAATGCGAAGAATGAATCCACCACACCGCGAGCCGCCGCATCGGTGCTGCCGTCACCGATCAGGGCCACGGGTGGATCTAGAGTAAGTGTGCTGAGTACGTATGGCTTTCCCTGCTGGCTCGCGAGGGGTTGTTCGCCGGTAAGAAGGCTGAAGGTACCATCGGTGTCGCGAGAGAGTGAGACGGCGTGTACACGATCGGCCCGTACACCCAGAAACAGAGCCAGGGGAATGATGGCGCTGCGGATGCCGCCACTGAGTATGTAGACACGGACGAAGGCACTGCGCAGTGCGGAGATCAGCGAACGCATACCGGGTATGACCGCCTGTTGATATGCGTCAGCAAGCATGACAAGTTCAGCAGCCGTGGGACGGATGCGCCGGAGCCGCTCGGAATATACAGCTTCGAGGAGGATCTCACCGGTCATGGCGCGTGCCGTGAGCTCTCTGCATTCCCTGGCGATGCCTTCACCGCGCAGGGCCGCGAGCCAGTCGACACCTTCGATGTCCACCAGGGTGGAGTCGACGTCGAACACAACGCTCTTGAACCGTGGAGCGAGGTACCTCCCGCCAGATACCGTGTCCGGCGAGGCAGAATGTGCGTTGCTCACAGGACGTTACCCGGCGCCAGCAAGCCGAGTGGGTCGAGCTCGTGTTTGAGCGCCTTCATCATCCGCATCTGTGTATTGCTGGCTTGCATGCGCAACCAACGCTGTTTGAGCTTGCCTATGCCGTGTTCCGCAGAAACGGTGCCGCCCATAGCAATGACCTCCCGAAGAGTAGCCTGGACCACACTCTCTATACGCACAATCTCATCGGCGTCGTTTGCGATGATGTTCTGATGTGGGTGTCCGTTTCCTGCGTGCCCGTAGGTGATGCCACGTGGAGTACCAGCTTGGTCGGCCAGACATCCGGCTATGCGCAATGCATCAGCAAGCCTTGGGTAGGGTACGGCCCAGTCCGTGCTGATCTTTCGTCCACCAAACCGGCGGCGGGCCGCGCCGCGCTCATTCATGGTAGCAGGCACTGCGTGCCGGATATCACGGGCCTCCTGCAATGTGGCGGGAGAGTCATAGACGCGGATGCCATCTGTCGCTGAATTGTATGTTTCGGCCAGGTCGAGCCAGCTTTCGAGCGGCAATTCGGAATCGTTGCGCTCATCGATACCTGTCTCCTCGACATATACCAGAGCCCCAGCACCGTGCGCCCAGCCCGCCTCGCGACTCGCAGCACGTGCGATGTCCACAGCTCCCTGATCGAAGAACTCAAGACAACGCGGGTGCAGTTTCCTCGCACGCCGTGCTGCCACCACAAAAGCGAGCGCGTCCTCAGCGAGCGGAAACGGTATCGCCAGCCCAAGAACATGCCGAGGAAGGGGATGCAGCGCGAATTCCGCTTCCACTACCACACCAAGCGTACCTTCGCTTCCGACGAACCAGTCGACGGGGTCCTGTGCCATGCGGTATCCGGCAGTGTTTTTCTCCAGTGCAGGCCGCCTGATCTCCAGCAACTCCCCGCTTGCCAGAAACACCTTCAATGCCAGCACATGTGGAGCGGTTGCACCGTATCGCAGCGAGCGCGCTCCGGAAGCGTTGCACGCAATTGCACCACCAACCGTGCTCTCTTCCTCGCTCGTTGGGTCAGGGGTGAACAGCAGATCCGCTCTTTCGGCAGCGCGCCGAACGTCTGCCAATATCGCTCCCGCGCCCACGGTAATGGTGCCGGTATCGGTGTCCACCGCACCTATGTGAGAGAGTCCCCTGAGGGACAGCAGCACGCCACGATCTACTATGGACGCACCTGTGGTACTTGATTGTGCTCCGGCAGGAGTGACAGGTGTGCGGTCACGCGTGGCCGCCCGCAGTACTTCACGCACTTCTTCGCAGGACGAAGGACGTGCCACCATGTCCGGTATGAGCTCGAGACCGGAGACATCACGGGCAAAGGCGTGGCGAACGTCGTCATCGGAGGTGACGGTCGGCAGATTGTGCAGTCCAGCCATGTTGGAGGTAATCAATGCGCACTCAACATTGAACTGTTTCTATTCGCCACGGAATCGGACGATGCTGGCCGAACGCACATCAGGCAGCTCGAGCAGTGCCCTGCGCGTATCCTCGCTCACCGTGCCATCCACCGAGATGGCTGCCAGCGCGTCGCCCCCTCGTGCCAGGCGTGCCTGATGATACTCGGCAATGTTCACATGCCGTGCGCCGAGGAGTGTGCCTACGTGTCCGATGACGCCAGGCACGTCGCGATTGGTAAGTACGATCAGCGTCTGACGAGGGATCACATCAACGCGGAAGTCGCCAATGCGTGTCAGATGCTGAGTGCCACCAGGTGTTGCCATCCCGGCAACTGCCATGTGACGATCGCCCGCGGAAAGCGACACCTCCACAGCCCATCCAGCCCCGAGTTCCGTGGTCTCTCCCACAGACAATTCCAGACCACGTGCTTCAGCAACTGAACGGGCGTTGATGAGATTGAGACGGTCGCTCTCTACCACATCTTCGAGCACGCCTACAGCCGCTGCCGAGAGCAGCACGCCGGCGCCATGCGCAAGATCAGGGCTCACCCTGAGTGCCACATGCCGTACCGCGAGCATCCCCTGATCCGCCAGCACAGCACGCGCCACTGCGGCAGCGCGGCGCACGAGGACCATCACACCACTGAGCTCATGCCATTCTGCGCTCGCGCCGACGACATTGATGGATCGAGACAGATCATTGTACAGCAGCGCATCACGTACAGCAGCGCAAACATCGCGTGACACATTGCGCTGCGCTTCCAGCGTATTGGCACCAAGGTGCGGAGTAAGGACAAGGTTCGGAATGCGACGCAACGGGCTGTCGGGAGACAACGGCTCAACTGTGAATACATCGAGTACCGCACCTCGAAGCCTGTCAGCTTCGAGCGCTGCCTGAAGTGCAGCCTCGTCAACCACACCGCCCCGGGCAAGGTTGACCACGACGGAATGGGGTGGAAGGAGTGCGAGTTCTCGCGCTCCGATCATGCCTCGCGTCTCTGTGGTGAGCGGAACATGCAGTGTCAATACATTTGTCTCGGCGAGCAGGACATCGAGAGTGGGTGCACGGCGTATGCGCAACAATGCGAATCGCTCATCGGGAACATAAGGGTCGTACGCGACAAGGTGCATGCCGAAGGCGTGTGCGCGCGTGGCCACTTCGCTGCCGATGCGGCCGAGGCCAACGATTCCGAGCGTCTTTCCCCTGATTTCGCGCCCCATGAATCGGGAGCGATCCCAGCGTCCTTCATGCATGCTTGCCGCAACCGTGGGGATCTGTCGCAACAGACTGATAACGCCGCCGAAGAAGAGCTCAGCCACTGCAACAGTATTGCCTGCGGGTGCATTGATGACAGCGATGCCAAGTGATGTAGCAGAATCGACTGCGATGTTGTCGACGCCAACGCCTGCGCGGCCCACTACTCTGAGTCTCGTCCCCGCCTCTAGCAGTTCACGCGGGATGCGGGTAGCGCTGCGCCCGACGATCGCGTCATAATCACCAACACATCCGAGCAGATCTTCTTTGGAGAGGGTGGGGCGTTCGTCCACATGCAGCGCCGATTCTGCGGCAAGCAGCGCGACGCCCTCTCGATCTACACCATCGGTGATAAGTACGCGGAACATTGAGTCCTGTGCTGTGACTGGAAGGCTGTTGGGAAAGGGAGTCGCCGCAGCTATCGACCTGCCATTGCGGACAGATGAAGAACGGCGTCTGCACTCGAACTGCTCCTACTGCCCAAGTGACCGACGCAGGGTATCGCGAAGAGCCACAAGCGTGTCGTCATGGGCGGCCGACGAGTCCTCCCTGACGTGAAGTTCCACGCCTTCTGCAACAGGAACACGTCGCCAGCTTGCCACTGTATTGCCGGTCCTCAGCGAAGCTGCGTCCATCTGCAGCGAGAGAACCGGCGCCAGTGTGCTCGCAACCCGCCGTTCCAGCGCGTCGCCAGTGGTCTCGCGCATTTCCGAGCGGATGGCTTCCAGCGTCTGTCCCTCGCGCTGGCGGATCTTGATCGCCAGCAGCTGGAGCAGATGGCGGTAGCCATAAGTGGCTGTGGTGCCGGCACCTTCAGGACGATCAAGCAAGCCATTGGCGACGTAAAAACGAACGGCGCGTGCGCTCGGTACGGCGCGTGCAGAGGCGTTGGTTGGCTTGACGCCTGCCGAGTCGACCAGTGCTGCCGCATGGGCAGCAAGACCGCGCGCGTTCCACGGAGCGTGACGCGCGTGTGCGCGCAGCAGTTGTATGGGAGACTCTGCCATGGGACGCGGAATATACGACGCGTCAGCGCATCTTGCCGACCCTGGCGCGGACCGGTGCACACATTCTGTCCTTCGCCAGGAACGTCGGGCCGGCTACACCAGGGTCCGGACACTTGCGATACTGGCAGTCTGGATCGGCAGTAGCGCTGCCCCGAGCCTAACGTAGTGGCCGGAGCGGGTACGAGGAGAGGGAGTGGGCGGGCATTACGTGTTGTCAGCAGCGAGCTGAAGAGCACGGCACCCGACAGGCACCTTCGCGGGGCGGTGTCGGGTGCCGTGGCACTGACGAAATCCGACGGTATCAGCGTCTCTTCGTGCTCTTTCGCGCCACTCTCTTTGTCGACTTCACTGCGGTTTTTCTGGCTGTTGGCTTGGTCGCCTTGCCGGCTGCTTTACCCGCGCTCTTGCCGGTGGCCTTCCGGAGGGACTTTCCCGCGACCTTTGCGAGGATGCTCCGGGAAGCCTTCTTCTGCGAAGGCTTCCCGACAGCCGACTTTCCGCTGACCGAGGTCTTGGACACACGGCCTGTTCCTTTCCCCGCCTTCTTTGTTGCCACTTTCCTGGCAACCTTTTTCGTGACCTTGCCGACGGCTTTCTTCACGGGCTTGGAGGCGGCTTTGTCCGGAGACTTCCTTACAGGCTTCTTTGTGTTCTCAGGTGCTCGCCCTGCTGGCTGGGTGGCCGCAGCAGCCGTCTTGCTGGCACGAGCCGAGGATTCGCCGGAGCGCCGTCTTGCCACTGGAGCAGCCTTGACAGCCTTGGCAGGTTGGGGAGGGGTCGGTGTAACTGCTTCATGTACGACCGGGGACGGTGTCTTTGATACCGACTCCTCCTCGACTGGGGCGGTTCTCGCCACTTTCGGCCTGGGAGCGGGCTTGGGTGCACGTGGGTGTTTGGGAGGGCGCCCGGGTCCGCGGCGTACGATGGGAGCACCGAAGAAATCGTCGTCGTCTTCTTCGTCGCCCATCGTGTCGTCATCATCGAAGTCGTCGAGGTCGTCCTCATCTTCGTCCTCGTCATCCTCATCGTCCGCCTCGGCATCGTCCCAGAGGGAATCCTCACGATTGGAGGGAAGACGGTATCCGTCGTCGTCCTCGTCATCATCGTACGATGAGCGACCGTAGCCCCCCAAGTCATCAATATCGTCGTCGATCAACTGGAGCCTCTCCAGTTCGTCGCCCTGCGACATGATCGCCTCCTCTCCTTCCTAATGGTTCTTAGCGTGCGTGGATGTGCAGCGGTGCACATACGCTTTGTCAGGACCCTCGCCGGCGTGCTCCCGGTTATCCCGGGATCCTGCAGATGTCGCTGACACGAGTAAGTGGCTCACGTTGCTACCCTTGCTTGTGTCACCGTTTCCGTCACCACCTAGTACACACAGATCCGGCGCTAGTCAAGCCATGCCGGCATTCACACATGCCGGCGTTAAGTCACGGGCAGCCGGGCAAGCTGTGACGGGTCAGGAATCCGTACCGTCTTCCCGAAAGGCGGGGCCGTAGTCCACTCGACGGACAAGTATCCGGCAGGCCTGATGACCCTGGTGCTGAGCCGGTGTGCGGGAGCCGAGCCGATTGGGGGGGTACGCTACTTGCGGGTTGCTTCCTGAGCGGCACGGTCGATTTCACGACGATGCAGTCCGTAGTCTTCGCGTCCGGTGGCAAGCTCGGCCTGGAGCACATCGAGCAGTCGGCGATCGTGGGTCTCGGCGGCCTTCTGGTCATTTTCCATGCGGGCCCCGCGAGCGGCAAGGAGCAATCCAAGCAGATCGGTCGGATTCTGCTGAAGGATGGTGTCTGCCTGTGCACGGGCTATGGCCGCGTCGCCCGTTACTTCTGCTATGCGACCAAAGTGATAGCGCTCATCCGCCGATGGCGACTCCAGCATCTCGTGTGCACCCATGGCCATTGGTGCGTAAAAGGCAACGGAATCCACCTCCCCTCTCTCGACATACGTCATAATACGCTGATACAGGCGGTTTGCTCGCTCTCCCGGAGAGAGACCGCTTATGTCTGAAGCGGCGGCCCCCTGGCTCATGCCCTGGCCGTCAATGGCCTGAGTCGGCAGAGCGTTGGCAGAACCACCCACATCGGATCCCTTGGCGGTACCGAAATTCCGTCCGGCGAACGTGGCAACCAGAGCAAGCAATGCCACGAAAGCCACACCCCATGGGAGCACTGACGCCACTGAACCGCCCATATCCGTCGGACCCACGTGCTGCGCCGCGTCAGAAACACCATGGGCCACCGGCGTACCGCAGCGGTGACAGAAACGGGCGCCGGGCGAGAACGCCGTCCCACAGGCGGCACAGAAGCCGTCTGTATGTGCAGAAGTCCTGGAGGCAGTCATGAGACCACAAAAGTACTACAATAGAGCATGGTCATGCCAAGCCGCTCCCCGCTTCCCGCCAACCTCGAAGGTGCTACCGCGACGGATATTCTTGAGCTCGCGGAAGCTCATCAGGTCCGCTTCCTATGCCTGCAATTCACCGACTTGTTCGGCATCATAAAGAACGTCGAAGTGCCAGCAATGCAGTTCAGGAAGGCACTGAAGGGCGATATCCTGTTCGATGGTTCCAGCATCGCCGGGTCGATGAGGGTGGAAGAGTCGGATATGCTGCTTGCTCCCGACCCCAGTACGTTTCAGATCTTCCCTTGGGGGGATCCGGCATCGCGCGTGGGCAGGCTTATCTGTGACGTCAACATGCCGGATGGATCCCAGTTCGTGGGAGATCCGCGCGGTGTGCTCAAGCGTCAGCTCAAAGCTGCAGCCGAGCTTGGATTCGCAATGAACGCGGGGATGGAGGCCGAATTCTTTCTTTTCGGACTCGGTGAGAATGGACGAGCTGCGATCAGGACGGATGACGTAGGCGGATATTTTGATCAGTCGCTTACAGATCGGGGTGAGGATGCCAGGCGTGCGATCATGGATGCGCTGGAGCAGAT
>CAYSKN010000145.1:0-8477 GCA_964431565.1 uncultured Gemmatimonas sp. | reverse complement strand
TCGTGTTCGCAATTTCCTCGAGCCGGTCGCGAACCTGCTCAGGAATGGCGTCGTCGTATCGAACCGATTTCACGGAAACCGACGCGACGCGGGAGACGTCTTCCTTGTTGAGGCCGAGCACCTTCGGCACCCGTTTGGGGTCGAACGAGGCACCGCGGCCGAACTGGAGGTAGTCGTTCGGCACTGAATCGAAGAGCCCTATACCTGGCATCGCAACCTCACTGTCGTTCGAGGTGGTTACGCCCGAAACGTACACGTTTCAACCACGATCCGACCATTTATCAACCACAGGGTCACCAACTATACACCAAGGCATAGCGAAGCTACCTTCCGGGTGGCGAGGCCGAAGGGGCTTTGTGCTGCGCTCACGATGCGATCGCGACATCAGCGCCCGGCAATGGCGGACGCCCCTCCGCCTCCCCCTGCAACTCAATACTCACCCGCGCCACCTTGAGCCGCTCCTTCGGGAAACCCTTGTGGCCGTTGGCCAGGTAGTGAATCGTGCCGAGCGGCCGACTCGAGCGAACCGCTTGAGCGACGACTTACATGGCACCGATTGTTCCGTACCTTCGCCTACGGGCTCTTCTTCGACGCCGGCCTTCTACGTCCGGATTGTTCGGCGCAACTCGAAACGTCAACGACGCATATCTCCGGCTGTGGACCCGTCGACGAATTGCGACGAATGGTAGAGGCCAGATCCCGAAGTCTCTGCACGACCGCCGGGAAGTCCAGGTAGGTGCCGTCAGGCAATTCCCACCCTTTCTGCCGCGGCACCTGGTGTACGAGTAGTAGAAGGCCTTCGCGGCCACCTTGGGCTCGCAGATACTGACCACACAATTGCTTGACCAGGGCGTCTTCCAACTGTGGCAGTGTCCATCTCTCGGCGATCTTGATCTCAGTGGCGACGCTGGCGTCATTGGCTTTACCTCTGAAACGCAGATCTGGTTCCTTTTCTTCGGCAACGTGCGGTTCGCGCTCGATTGAATATGCATTCCCCTGTACGTGTCGAAGACGGTCCGCCATCCAGTTCTGGACTGCAGCCTCGTCAGGCAGCGCGCCCAAGGTGTGGCCTTGCTGAAAATCGCCGTGGAGTAACTCGTGCTGCAGATCTTCCAAGCGCTGCAGCGCGACGAGCTGAAGCTCCCTTCCCGTCATTGGAGGTCGCTCAAACTGTCTTTCGAACGAATACGCCTCACCCGCTGCCCATGCGGTGTGCTCGGAATCTTCCGCTGCGCGGTCATGTGCCAAAGCGCGCAAGCGCGATGTTGATATCGGGAACCCGGGCGTGTCGATCAATCGCAGGATCGCCTCGAACGTCGCCACCCCTGGCATGCTGACCAACGTCTTGAACGCAGCCGATCGCGCGTCTTGGGCGTCGTCCCGTTCGTCTGGCGAGTACACTCCTCTGTTGGCGCGGTCACGATCTTCCTCTATCCGCACGATGCGATAGGCGAGCAGTACGAGGCGCTCCAATGTGGCAAGATCAAGGGTTACAGCCGGGTGTTCTGAGTGCGACCAACGCGAGCCGAATAGCTGGGGGAGGACACGTTCGACGAGAGCTGTCTTCTCATCGTTGCCAAGCCGTTCAAGCTTCACGACCAAGGCGTCCGTGGCGCCGTGTGCGTTGATGCCGTAGGCTGCGCCAAGATATTGCGCGCTGATCTGTGGATCGTCGGTGTTCTGAAATCTATCGAGGACAACCGTGTAGAGGTTTCCCTTGTCGACTTCGGACAGACCGCGCACAAGGATGGGCAACAGCGGTCGCAGGGCAAGCTGGTTCAAATCTGCCCTGATCTGCAGCTCGCGCCACAAGGCGGGAGACATCAGCCGAGTGAGGGGTTCCGGACCGCGACAGATGTACTCCAAAGTCTGGTAGTGAGCACCCGGGGTTGGATTGTCGAGGTCGCTAGCCACCTCTCGGGCCAGTACCTGTTCAACAGCCCTGGGCCACGCCACCGCCAACGCTTTGATCCAGTCAGGAAAGCCATTGATCTCCAGCGTCGCGTACTCGGCGGCGCGAATGGCCTGTTCCTCTGTCAGGTGCAATGTCCAGTTCGGCTGCAATGCCGCTTCGATCGAAACGCCAGCGAGGCACATGCAATCGATCATGCTGATCTGGTTGCGCTCGTTCGGAGGGCGTTCGCTGTGCAGCTTTGGCTTCCAGCTTCGCCAAATTTCGGCGAGTCTGTCGGCAAACGCTGCTGCGACTTCCTGTCCAGCGATTTCGGCGATAGGAGCGACGGTATCGATGGCGTAGTGCGAACTACTTCGTACGGCCTGACGCAGCAGTTGCCATAGATCATAGATTCGACCGTCAACCGTATTTGGCGCCGTAGGCAACAGCTTCTGCAGCTTCAACGGATCGGCACGCATCTCAGTGACGAAATCAACCCAGGACTGCTCTCGCTCGGCCTCGACACGTTCGCGGTTGCACTCGAAGTCAGCCAGCCTCTCCTCGCTCTCGATTTCCTCTGCAGATTTAACGCGCGGCGTCATCCACTCGGTGTAAGCCGCCTGCATGTCACTATCGGTAGCGGCAACAGCGGCAATTCGTGCTTTCAGCGTCTCGTCTTGTCGGCCTTCATTGAGCCACAGGTTGAGTGCCGCATTGATTGCCAATTGTCGTTCTGCAACGCGGTCCCTGCCAGGCGCATCGGCGAGTAGCCAGTCGATGTCGTCGAGAACCAGTCCAGGCGGCCAGCCAAGCTGCTGCATCTGGAAGATGTGGAGCAGCGGCCTGCCAGTGCGAATTTCGTGGTTGTCGAGACGGTCAGCAGCTCGCCAGAAGGCTGTGCGCCGACGCTCTGGTGTACGGTGTAGCTGCTCTATAGCGGTGGTGTCTCTCTGGATCCGACGCTGTGTCCTATCGAAGTGACGGCCGCCAATACGCAGCACTGCGTCGATTGCTGCAACGGGCGCGACACTAGGAGGCGACAGTTCGAGCAAATGCTCCGCGGCTGCTGCCAGCGTCGTTGCATACTGCGCATCTTTCGATGAACCGTCATCGCTGTCGGGGTCGTGCGGTTCCGCTTCGAGATGACTCAATAACCCTTCGATCAGACGAGTCAGGTCGGCGACACTCTGTAGCCTTGCTGCTGATTTCGCACCGTTCCAGTCCAGGTTGAACCCGCCACCTTCACTATCGCCAAGATGAATTTTGGCCAGAATGGCGAGCAGTTCATCGGTGCCAATCATTCGCGGAAACAGCTCATCGACCGCTTCCCAGACAACCGTCGTGGGGATCGATGCGCAGTTTTGCTTGATGTAGTCGGCGTAGACCCCCTGCTGGCGATCGTCGCCAGCAGCGACCAGTGCCCGGCCTGCTATGACCGCGGTATGGAGGTCCTCGTACCGACCAAACGATGCGGCTTCAGCCAAGTCAGCGCATTCCCTAAGTTTGCCTAGCCAGATCAACCTGAGAACGAACTGACGAATCTCAGCATTGTCCTTGTCGGCCTCCCAGATGGCGCGCAGCGCGGGTGCGATGTCCGGCTTGGAAAACCTTGCCAAGCTACCAGGGTCCAGCAGCGGAATTTCCTCATCCCGACGCATCCGCTCGATCAGGGCCGTCAATACGGCCTGACGTGTCGGCGGAAGTAGGCTTGCCGGGTCACCTGCGGTGAAGAGCAGAAAGGGCGCTCGGCGAACAACCTCGGTCGCTACGCTCTCGTCCCAAAGGCTCAGCCAAGCTGCTGTTTCGAGCATGGAAGGCTTGACCAGCTCTATCTCATAGGTCCGAGAAAACAGCAGATCGTGCAAGCGGCGCCGCGGCAGATTGGCTTGCCCCAGCCTTTGCAGCCAGCGCGCAGCGAGATAGGCTCGCACCACGCCCTCGTTGTCGTTGTGTAACCTCGCACGACCAAAGGTAGCAGGGTCGAATGCCGGACGCGTCAGCAGTTGTAATCGATCTTCGTTTGACCAGTCCGGCAACACGTCTTCGATCTTGACCGCTGCTCGCGCGTCTTCGACGGGCGCATCCTTATCCGGTATCGCGATGGTTGTCTGCCGGCCAAAAACAAGTGCTGCGCCGATTCGCTCCAGCCCGTTTTGTGCGCGTACTGCGTCCAAGCGATCCCGGCGTGCACGGTCTGGATCGGTCTCTTGGACGCGCTCACGCAGGCTGGCCTCGATCATCTCTGCGAAACTGCCGAGACGCCCATGGTCGCGCCAGTAACGCACGATCCAGTCAAGATCCAACGGCCGTCGCGCGAACTCCCACATGTTCGCCGCCTCGATTGCATTGATGAGGCCGTCCAGCTCTGGAGCATTCCTGGCGGTGGCATATGTCCGGACCCTGTCAGCGTCGAGCGGGGCCATCACGACGATCAATGGCGTCTCCGCTGGTGTCGGTTCCGGCGGCCTTTCGTGGCGTAACACGCGCTGGATCAGCGTTTCGAGCGGTGGGACCGGCTCGGCGATGAGGTCACGCGGCAGTGGCAACTCCTCGTTCACCCGGCGCGCGTCGCGGGCGAACTCCCAGTCCGTATGTCGGCCCGAGAGCACAATATGGGCACGGCCTTCGTTGCCAGCGATACCTTCGGCAATTTGCCGGAGTGCTCGTTCCAGGCGGATGTTGTCGATTTTCGCTTCGTCGATCGAGTCGATGAAGAACCATCCCGACTCACTGCTCTTGCGCCAGGCATCCAGACGTAGCCGGTCGGCAGGCCGGATGGCTGTGTCGAGCCCGTCACGGCCAACATCCTGAACGGTCGCGTAGAAGGCGAATTTGCCTGCCGCCGTTTGCAGGCGCGACTGCTCTGTCAGCTCTTCGGTTTTGCCACTGCCAGCTTCCGCCAGGATGACGACACGGCGCTTTGCGAGCAGGTCGGACCATTCAAGCATGCCATCCGAAAGGCCGGCGGCTGCGCGGTACCACGAATGGGCAAGGCCATCGACATCTTCGCGCCATTCGTAGAACCGGCGATCAAGCGGAACCGTGGTCATGCGTCCGTTGTCTCTGATGATCCGTAAGCTGCTCCGCCACGTAGCCAAGCGCTCATGCTTCGCCACTGCTGAGCTTGCGGCGAAGCACCGTGTTCAGCCCTTCAAATGCACGAGCAGGTCAACCAACTCATGCAGGCCCGTAAACGGCTCGTTCCCATCGTAGGCGCTGGTAACTCTGGCGCGAGCACTCGCCCGGACGATTGCCTGGTTCAGGCGATCGCGAGTCGCGGACCAGCAGCCCTCACGCCCCTTCTCGTAGTCGAGGAGATGCGCCCGTAGCCGCTCGTACACCGCGGCGCGACCGATCGGCGCGTGCACCTCCTCGAAGTGCAAGAGCAGCCACAACTCGAAGCACGGGACCGAAGCAATGGCGGCGAACGGAACGGGCTGGTTTGCATCGCTGCGAATCTTTCCGTCGAGAGCCGCCGCCTTGTCGAGAGCCTGAAAATACGTCGGATGTTCGTCTCGGTCGAAAACCGTGAACACGCGGTCGAACGAGCGCGGTTCGATACCGCGCGCTCGATCACCGCTGCGCAGAAGCGTCTCGGCAAACTCCACGACCTGCAGAGGCTGGGTACCCAAAGCGCTGTGCAGAACCTGCACGTTCGCCGTCGACAACCGATACTGAGCGCGAATGTCGTTGAAATAAAGCGGCTCGCTCTTCGCACCCTCGCAGACGATCAGAAGTCGATCGATCGGCTCCCTCGTAGCTGCGCGCCGACGGAGATCCCGCGCACGCTGGCGATGTTTCGGCTGATTGTCCTTCCCCATTGGCCGACGCGACCGATCAAACCGTTGTCGGATCGGTGCGCCGCTGCCGCGTTTGTGTCTCGACTGGCGGAATGCGCTCGAGCGTGCGTGGCCAGTCTTCGAAGAACGGAACTGCGCCGTATCGTCCGCTCAGGTAACCCTTCTCCCACGCCTCGTTCTTGCGCGGGCTGAAGTCCGTCAACGGATAGACGCGCGTTGCTTGATCGGCGCCCTTCTCGGTGAACCAGATCTGGTCTCGACGAAAGAGCGTGTGATCGAGCAGGGTGGTGTCGTGGGTGCTGAAAATCAACTGCGCACCGGCCCTGTTGAGCTCCGGGTCGTGGAACATCGATACGAGTCGACGGACCAGCAACGTGTGCATGCTGGTGTCGAGTTCGTCGACGATCAGCGCCCGACCGTCCCGGAGCACGCCGAGCACCGCTGCAGCCATGCCGTACAAGCGCTGCGTCCCTCCGGATTCCTCGTGAAACTCGAAAAGCGCAGTCCCGGAACCACCCTTGTGCTCGAATAGCGGAACGAGGTGTTCGCCCTCCTGCTGATTCACCTGTGCAACGCCATCCGCACGCACCGACACTTCACTGCGAATGCCCTTGCGCGAAACGGCCTGAACATCGGTGATCCCTACATCGGCAGCCGAAAGGAAATCGCGTATCGCTGCGCGTCCTTCTGTCGTCGCCAGCATCGCTGTGGTCGTATCAGGATCGAACATCGCGCCGGCGGGCAGAAAGACGATGCCGTTCACGATGCTCCGGAACACTGGGTTGAGCACTTCGCTGTTCAACTGGGCCGCAGTCGACAGAAACAGGGCGTTCGGGCGTGTGCTCTCCTGCCAGAGCTTGCGTGGGCCGGAGAGGTAGGAACTGAACTCGAAATGGTAGGTCTGGCCGTCGTCGCTCAGGCGTCGCTCGAAGAGACGAGTCGGCTTGACGCTGCGATACACGAGAAGGGTTTCACGCACGATTCGCTGGGGCGTCATCGCATATGAATACTGATGACGAATGCCATCGACCACGAAGCTCAGTTCGAACTCGGTCGGCTGCCTTGCTCGAGACGGGTCGAGTCGAAACGGCTGCACGTTATACGTCTGCCCGGGTTGGATGACCGTTGCGGATTCCGCGACGACCGCCCGCGCGTAGTTCAACGCTCGCAAGAGCGTGGACTTGCCGCTGGCGTTAGGCCCATAGACGACGGCCGCCCGGACGACATGCGAGGGCGACTTCAGGCCCGTAGCCATCAGATTCGTACGCGCCATGGCGCGGTCGCTCGAAGCAACAAAGCTGAGCGTTTGCCAATCACGAATAGAGCAGAAGTTGCAAACTCGGAATTCGAGCAGCATGGTGTTCATTTATTCAGAATTGCAGAGCATTTTGCATGAAATACGCAAAAATATCAATTATTTTTAGATTAGACCGTCGAAATCGATGACCTGCCGAATATTGCGTTTTCGGCCCCGGAACGCGTCCCACGAAGGGAAACGCATCGTTTCGTGTCGTAACTGTGGAAGTCACCACCTGCTCTGACGTCACGATCTCCCATGACATGTCGAATCAGGCGGAGGGGCCTTCAGCCAGGCCGAATCCATTTCGTTTGTTGCGTTTTTCGTTTGTTTCGACTAAGATGCTTGTGTTGCACCCGACCTGGAACACGTCATGGCCCAAACCCCAACCCTCGAAACAACGCTGCCCGTCGAGCGCGAGGTGGCGGTGGCCGTGGAGAGCCAGCGCACGATGGCCGCCTATCTGAGCACGCAGTTCGAGACCCAGCGCATCCAGATATTCGACGAGAAGAACCAGGCGCATCAGGTTGAGTTGCCGACGTCCGCGCTACGGCTGCTGGTGGATATCCTGTCGGAGCTGGCGGAGGGCAACGCCGTCAAGGTGGTGCCGATCCACGCCGAGCTGACGACGCAGGAGGCTGCAGACATGCTGAACGTATCGCGTCCGCATCTGGTGAAGCTGCTGGAGAGCGGTGCGCTGCCCTTTCACAAGGCCGGCAAACATCGGCGTGTCCGCTTCGCTGATCTGATGGCCTTCAAGGCCGAGCGTGACCGTGCGAGCGCCGAGGCGATGGAGGAACTGGCGAAGCAAGCCCAGGAGCTGCAACTGGGCTACGAATGAGGAACTCGCCGTTCACCGCGGTCTACGACGCCTGCGTGCTCTATCCAGCGCCCCTGAGGGACTTCCTGATGTGGCTCGGTCTGTCCGGGCGGTTTCGTGCGCGCTGGAGCGCTGAAATCCACAACGAGTGGAAGCGAAACCTGCTGGCGAACCGATCCGATCTCACAGCCGAGCAACTCGACCGAACCTCGCAGCTGATGGATCAGGCAATACCCGACGCGTTGGTGACTGGTTATGAGCCGCTGGTCGCCGGCCTGACGCTTCCCGATCCCGATGACCGCCATGTGCTCGCGGCAGCCATTCGATGCCACGCCAGCGTAATCGTGACCTTCAACGAGAAAGACTTCCCGGCCAACGTGCTGAGGTCATTCGGCCTCGAAGCTCAGCACCCCGACATGTTCGTCGAAAACCTCTTCGATCTCGATCAGGCTGCGGTCGTCGCCGCTGCCCAGCGACAGCGGCAGCAGCTCAAGAACCCGCCGATGGATATCGATCGCTATCTCGACGTCCTGCTCAAACAGGGCCTCACGCAGACAGTGAAGGGACTCATGAGGTTTCGAGGTGTGCTCTGAACATACAAGAACGCGGTAGCGAGGCCGAAGGGGCTTTGTGCTGCGCTCACGATGCGATCGCGACATCAGCGCC
>CAYSKN010000144.1:0-8547 GCA_964431565.1 uncultured Gemmatimonas sp. | reverse complement strand
TGCCCATCCTCGCTGAACGCGGTTTCGCGCATGAGGTGCAGACCACCGATGACGATGGCGTGTATGTACGTATAACCAGGAGTACCTGACGCCGGTCAGGTACCCGGGTTTCGCTCTTGCACGTGCATCCCTTCACGCTCAAGGCGCGATATCACGGTGGCCATGTGATCGTGCCCGCGCGTCTCCAGGAACATCTCGATCTCCACCTCACGAACTCCGATGTCGGCAAAGGCGCGGCTGTGGGATACATCAAGCACATTCGCGCCCTCCTCGGCCACATACTGCGCGAGACGCGCAAGAAAACCGGGACGGTCGTTCACGGCGACGCGGAGCCTGGCCAAACGACCATCTGCCACGAGACCCCGGTCAATTATCCGCTCCATGAGGTTCACATCGATGTTCCCGCCAGAAAGAATCATCACTGCATTTTCGTCGGTGCCAAGCGGCAACAGCCCCGCCAGAAGCGCTGCCAGTGGCGTTGCTGCGGCTCCTTCAGAGAGTACCTTCTCGTGCTCGAGCAGAAGGTGTACGGCACTTGCGATCTGGGCTTCGCTCACTGAGACGATGTCATCGATGTAGCGTTCGATGATCGGGAAGGTAAGATCACCGACCCGCTTGACAGCGATGCCGTCAGCAATTGTCTCCGAAGTCTCGATGTGAACCGGATGACCGGACTTGCGCGACGCCATGGCCGATGCCGCAGCCGCTGCCTCGACACCGAAGATCCGAACATCGGGTCGCTGCGACTTGATGGCAACCGCGATGCCGGAGATCATCCCGCCGCCCCCGATGGGTACTATCACCGAAGTCACTGCCGGAAGCTGCTCCAACAATTCCAGCCCGATTGTTCCCTGTCCTCCGATGACACGCTCATCGTCGAAGGCGTGAACCAGCACACGGCCGTCCCTGGCTTCGATACGCCGTGCCTCCACCATTGAATCGGACAGAGTGCTGCCCTGCAGGCGTACACCGGCGCCGAAGTGTCGTGTGTTGGTGATTTTTACCAGCGGAGTGCGTTCCGGCATGACCACTTCCACCGGCACTCCGAGTCGCTTGCCATGATAGGCGACGGCCTGTGCGTGGTTTCCAGCGCTGGCTGTGACGATGCCTCTCTCCCGTTGCACCGGCGTGAGGTCGAGCAACCTGTTGAGTGCACCCCGATCCTTGAACGAGCCTGTACGTTGGGTGCTTTCCAGCTTGATGAAGAGATTGCACGGCAGCCGGTCACGCAGTGCCATCGCGGGCACCACAGGTGTGTTGACGATCCCATCGCTAATGCGCTCACGCGCAGACTGTATGTCGGAGAGCGTAACCATCTCTGTACCTGCCTCAGCTGTTCAGGTCGGAGCTGCTGTCACACGCGCTCGGTCGGGAGCTCGGTCGCGTGTGCAACCACGGTCAACAGGAACATCGCACCTTCTGAACTGGTCACGCTGTGTTCTTCTCCCGTATTAAGCGCGAAAAGCGACCCCTGTGACAGCGGCCAGGAATGACCTGCCGCGTGAAATTCGAGGGAGCCCTCCAAGACCTGCACGGTGATTGGTCCGTCAGTGTGGTGCTCCCTCAGGGTGCCGCCAGCCTTGAGGCCGATGAGTGTCACGCGCAGTGGGCCGATCTTGAGAAGAGTACGCCCGATCCGTTCTGCGACATTCTGCAGTTCATTGCGCACGATACATATCTCGTCCGGGAGCGAGAAGCTTAGTGCCGCACCGCTCAGGGGACGCTGCACAGGTGACATATTGGACCCTCCTCCGGTGAAGTTGCTGATGCCTGTCGATGAAAGGAGTATAGGGAGTGATTCTGAGGTATGTCAGCCTTGCCGAGCTGCCACACCGGTTCATGGGCGAGAGCCATGAGGAACGGGCGGCAGCTGAACGCTGCCGGTACACACCCGCCCGGCATAGAAGGGCGCGATGCACGACGAGTTGCATGACTATGGGTGGTTCGGGCAAGTTGCATGATCATGCACAACAAGTCTCCACTCGATCTGGACCAGGTCACCATGCAACGGCTGGGGCGCCGTGTGGCCGATGTGGTCGCAGAGCATCTTGCCACCCTCAGAGAGCAGCCGGTAATCACGGGTGGTATTCCTCTCGGGACACGCCAGCGTCTGTCAGCACCGCCACCTGAGGACCCCGGTGACTTCGATGACCTCCTCGAGATTCTGCGCAGCGATATACTCAGGTACACGGCCATCGAGCCACATCCTGGCTTCATGGGCTATGTGCCCAGTTGTCCGAGCTTTCCGGCCATACTTGGTGACTGGCTGGCCACTGGCTGGAATGTGTTTGCGGGCGTTTGGTCGATTGCGGAAGGCCCCAACGTGGTCGAGCTGGCAGTACTCGACTGGTTCCGGCAGTGGATCGACATGCCGGCAGGTGCGGGCGGCCTTCTTACCAATGGCGGCTCAGGCGCCACACTGACAGCCATCGTTGCGGCCCGCCATGCCGCTACGGGTGACGAACCCGACAGAATGCCGAAGCTCATACTCTACACGTCCGATCAGGCCCACTCGGCTGTTGTGCGTGCAGCGTGGATTGCGGGAGTTCCCCGAAATAATGTAAGAGTACTGCCTGCGGACGAAGACTTCCGGCTGCGCGTTGCGGATGTTGAGGCTGCCATCCGGAAAGATCGCGCACTCGGGCTCATTCCATTCGCAGTCGCTGCCAGCGCGGGTACCACCAACACGGGTGCGGTTGATCCGCTGGATCACCTGGCTGAACTGTGCGCCGCGGAGAACGTGTGGCTGCACGTCGACGCAGCGTATGGTGGATTCGCTGCAATCACACCCGAAGGCCGTGAATTACTGAGTGGGCTTGGCAGGTGCGACTCTGTGGCGCTCGATCCTCACAAGTGGCTTTACGTGCCCTTCGAATGCGGCTGCTTGCTGGCGCGTGATCCGGCCCGTTTGCGGGCAGCCTACCAGATCATGCCTGACTACCTGCTGGATGTTAAACCCGGTGAGGAGCAGGTCAATTTCGCTGATTACGGCGAGCAGCTCACGCGCGCAGCGCGTGCTCTAAAGGTATGGCTCGGAGTGCACTACTCTGGCATGGCCACGCTGCGCAGTGAGGTTGCAAGACGGATTTCGCTCGCACGACACATGGAGCAGATGATCAGGCAGCAGCCGGTACTCGAGCTGCTCTCGCCGGCACAACTGGGGGTGATCTGCTTCCGTGTCCATCCCGATGGAATGGAGGCGGCCGCGTTGGACGAGCTCAATGAACAGGTGAATGCCGCAGTCAACGCCACCGGACGTCACCTCATCTCGTCTACTCGTCTGCGGGGTAAGTTCAGCCTTCGTGCCTGTGTGCTTGGTTTCCGCACAACGGAGGGCGATGTGGAGGCTGTCATCAAGGCGGTCGTCGATGCTGCCGGCAGCCTCCTGTCACTTGGGGAGGGAGTCATGCATGGCGGTACTGGACGTGCCTAGACAGCGATTGGATCAGGCATAAGCAAACCGGGCGGTGAAGTGCCTGAGATACTCAGCCTGTTCTACCATGCGAACACCGCGTACCTCGTGTGCACGTGTCTTCAGTTCGCAGATCGCTTCAGCCGCGTAGTCGAAATGACTCTGGGTATACATACGTCGCGGGAATGCCAGACGAACCAGTTCCATCGAGTGATATGATTCCGCACCGGTGTGGTCACGCTTGCCGAACATGACAGAACCGATTTCCACACCGCGGATACCGCCTTCGAGATACAGAGCATTGCACAGACTCCAGGCGGGATACTGCTCTCTAGGCAGATGTGGCAGGAACTCGCGGGCATCGAGATACACAGCGTGTCCACCTGTGGGTTCCACGATGGCAACATCCGCTGCCCTGAGCTTCTCGCCCATGTATTCGGCTGTACGAAGCCGATATCGCAGATAGTCCTCATCGAGTCCGTCCTCCAGGCCAACCGCGAGTGCCTCCAGGTCCCGGCCGGCGAGTCCGCCGTAGGTGGGAAATCCCTCGGTGAGGATGAGCAGTGTCTTTGCGGCCTCGACCCAGGCGGAGTCATTGAGTGCGAGAAAGCCGCCGATGTTCACCAGCCCATCCTTCTTGGCGCTCATCATGCAGCCATCAGCCAGACTGAACATCTCCTGCGCTATCGAACGCACCGTTCGTTCCTGCATGCCTGGCTCGCGCAACTTCACAAACATCGAATTTTCCGCGTAGCGGCACACATCGAGAACGAGCGGCTTGCCATAATGGTTCAGCACCTCGCGATATGCACGCAGGTTGGCCAGACTCACCGGCTGCCCGCCACCGCTGTTGTTGGTGAGCGTCAGCATCCCGAACGGGACACGGTCTGCTTCCTGACGCAACAGCGCCTCGACGCGGTCTATGTCGATATTGCCCTTGAAGGGATGCGGATTGCGTGGCTCGAGCCCCTCGGCGATCACAAGATCGAGCGCCTGGGCACCCTGATATTCGATATTTGCACGCGTGGTGTCGAAATGAGTGTTGTTGGGTATCACCTCGCCACCCTTGACCGCAACGCTGAACAGGATACGCTCCGCTGCCCTCCCCTGATGAGTGGGAATGATGTGTCGGTAGCCGGTGATATCCCTGAGTACTGATTCCAGCCGGTAGAACGATCGGGATCCGGCATAGCTCTCGTCACCTTCCATGATTGCACCCCACTGACGGCTGCTCATGGCACCCGTACCGCTGTCGGTGAGGAAGTCAAGCAGAACACGTTCCGCCGGAAGCATGAAGACGTTCAGATTCGCCTCGTCCAGCCAGCGGAGCCGTTCCTCAGGAGTACTCATGCGGATGGGTTCCACAGTCCTGATGCGGAAGGGTTCGATGCGCGTGTGGATCATGGGGTGCCGGCTGGCATGAGAGTGAAATTGCGACCCGCACAACGGCAACACGGCCGATGGCCTTGTGGCAGAACCTGCGGGACATGAAAGGAGGTTGGTGGGATCAGCTGACCAGGGTTAGAGTACTCACCGTCACCGTCTGCCGCCATTCAGATCACTGCTGCACCTGATCCGGGACCACAGAGTGCTTCTGGCAATGCTTGCCGACACCACGGTTCACTTCAGGCGGTGGCGGGATCGCTTGCCATTGTGGGGTTCGGCACCGGCATGCTCACGTCACCCGGCAGCAGCGCCATCATGGGCGCAGGTCCGCCCACCCGTCAGGGTATAGCATCGGGGTCGTGGCAAGCGAGCGGAATGTGGCTATGCTACCTGGGGCGTGGCTCGCAGGGACCCCGGGTTTCACCGCCGGGAGAGTCGTCCGCATTTGTGATGCACGGGAGGCGAACGGATCTTTGGGCGAGCGCAGACGTTTCGGCTCCCGGTGCGGCATCGAGCTGTCTCCGCTGACGCGCCTGTTGGAAAGCACTCCGAACGACACGAGATGTAGACATCGGATGTGATGACTTGAACGGTATGTTTCAATTATGGAAAAGAGATATCCTGGATTACCGGACGAGACGACTGACTTGTCAGTACGGCTGGCCACATCGGGCGCAACAGGTACCCGCGAAGCCATCCTTACCGGGGATCGCCCCACCGGCCCGCTGCATCTGGGCCATTACGTGGGTTCACTAAGAAACCGGGTTCTGTTGCAGCACGGTCACGACCAGACCATTCTTGTTGCTGATCTTCAGGCGCTCACCGACAACACGGGCCGGGCGGCTGATGTGCGGCGTCATGTTCCTGAAGTGGTGATGGACTATCTGGCCGTTGGTGTCGACCCGGGGGTCACCACCATAGCGCTGCAGTCGGCCATGCCTGAACTGGCCATGCTCACGGTGATCTATCTCAATCTCGTTACGGTGGCGCGCCTTGAGCGCAATCCCACCGTGCGCACCGAGGTTGAGATGCGTGGCTTCAGGCGCGATATACCGGCCGGATTTCTGACCTACCCGGTGAGTCAGGCTGCGGATATCACCGCAGTGAGAGCTACTCTGGTGCCGGTTGGTGACGATCAGCTCCCGATGATCGAGCAGACAAACGAGATAGTGCGTCGGCTTGCACATCTCGCTGGGAGGCCGGTGTTGCCGGAGTGCAGGGCGCTCCTGTCATCCACCCCACGCCTTCCAGGCGTGGATGGGCGGAAGGCAAGCAAGTCGCTGGGTAACGCCATTCCCCTGTCCGCTTCACCTGAGGAGATCAGCAAGGCAGTCAACGCCATGTACACCGATCGCGGACATCTCCGGGCGAGCGATCCGGGACAGGTGGAGGGAAACGTGGTGTTTGCGTACCTCGACGCATTCGATCCTGATCATGAAGCGGTAGCTGATCTGAAGGTTCGATATCAGGAGGGCGGACTGGGCGATGTGATGTTGAAGCGAAGGCTGGACGGAATACTCCAGGCTTTGATCGGACCGATACGCAGCGAGCGCGCTCGCGTGTCGAAAGATCCGGCAATGGCCATGGCCGTTCTCAAACGAGGCACCGAAAGAGCACGGGAGACCGCAGCCAGGGTACTGGCCGATGTGCGCGAGGCATTCCAACTGGACCATGCTCTATGACCAATTTCGTTGCGGCAGCCGACCGACGCTCCATGGCAACGTCAACGGCGATCCTGCTGATCTCCGGCAGGTTGCACCACTGATGCCTGGTTTTCACTGCATCCTTGGGACCAGGGGTTGCTGAGCTTCACTGCCGCACCAGCGGGAACCTGCGTGGCACCAGCATGAGAATGAGAACCACGACTACCGCAATTACCGTCATGCGCGTAAACATGTCCCTGGTTGCCATCGATATAGTGCTTCGAAGAAAAGCCTCCACCTCGGCACCTGCATTTGCGTTGTGCAGCACATCAATCACCTGGTCCACTTCGATCGGCAATCTTGTGCGCACAGCTTCCGGTGCACCTGCAAGCCTGTCTGCCACCCTGAGGTTGAAGATCGCACCAAAAACCGCGGCACCGAGGCTCTGCCCAAGGTAGCGCGAGAACATATGCGCGCCGGTAACCACGCCCCGCTGTTCCCAGCTAACCACCGATTGCACACCAACAAGGAGCGGTGTGGACAGCAGACCAAAACCAGCACCGAGCATGATCTGATTGAGCACTACTCTGAGTACAGGCTGCGGCTCCGGAATCAATGTGAAGTTCAACGATGCCACGGCGACTACCACACCTCCGGCCAACGCAGTATCACGGAAACCGAAGCGCAGGTAGAGTCGGCCGGACAGCGCCGATGCGGTGGGCCATCCGACACTCTGGCTGGCCAGCACAAAACCTGCAGCGATCGCACCCAGCCCCTGCACCGACTGGGAGAACATCGGGAGATAGGCGTTCGGAGCCATCATCATGAGTCCCATCCCCATCGTGGCAAGATTTGCGCCCGCCAGGACACGTCTCCGCCACAGCCAGCCCGGTATGATCGGTTCGGCGGTGTGTCGTTCAACCACCATCAGCGCCACCAGCAGCAATGCGGCCGCAGAGAACACAGTGACGCTTTTCGATGAGATCCATGGCCAGGCCAAGCCGCCCTGAAGGAGGCCGAAGATTAGTGTGCCTATCGCAGAGAGAACGAGGAAGGATCCCAGGTAGTCGATCCTGGGCGCGCGTCGCTCGAAGGATTCGCGCAGGAACGCCGCGATGAGAGCGATGGACAGCGCTCCGACCGGCAGGTTGATGAGAAAGATCCAGCGCCATGATACGTATTCGGCAAACGCTCCGCCGAGCGTTGGCCCGGCAATGGCGGCGATAGCCCATACGCTTGACAGCCAGCCCTGAACAGCAGCGCGCTCTTTAACCGAATACAGATCACCTGCAAGTGTGGCCACCGTAGCCATGATTGCACCGGCACCGAGCCCCTGAATGCCGCGGCATACGATGAGTGAAGTCATATTCCAGGCAAGCGAGCATGCTGCCGAGCCCGCGAGAAACACCATCGTCCCACCAGTGAGCACCGGCTTACGGCCAAACAGGTCCGCGAGCTTGCCGTATACTGGTATCGTCACTGTCTGTGCGAGCAGATAGATGGAGAACACCCAGCTGAAGAGGCGCAAACCACCGAGATCGCCTGCGATCTGCGGTACGGCCGTGGATACGATGGTTGTGTCCATTGCAGCAAGCATCATGGTGCACATGAGTGCGAGCAGTACCCAGCGCCTCGAGTCAGGGTGCCCCGTGTCTGTTTGGGGCTCGGATCTGTCTGGCATGGATGAATTGTCGAACGGAACTGTCTGCCGCGTGGCAGAGTCTAGTTTGTGCCCTGAACCCGCGTCTGTGATTCGGATTCGCAATGTATGCGGGTGCAGATGATGTGCACCATACTCCGGGTGCCGTGTCTAATCGCGCGGCGGGAATACTGGTATCGGTAACTTGGCGACCTGTGCATCAATCGTCCGATCGGGATACCTCAGCCACTGACATGTCCTTGCGTGATCATGCCGGAATCGCTGCACCGGGGTGTCGCGCTGCGCCATTGCAGCTCGTGCGCTGCAGCTCGGTTTCCTCCCGACAACAGCCGATACGCACCACTTATATTACTGAAGCGGAACTCATGAAGCGTTCGTTCCATGCTCATGCCGCATGGTTATTTCTCCTACCGGATATTCTGACACATGGCTCTTCGCATTAATGA
>CAYSKN010000143.1:0-8584 GCA_964431565.1 uncultured Gemmatimonas sp. | reverse complement strand
ACCCCGCGACGTCGTCATCTGGATTCTACGGACAGAAAAAACGCGGGCCCCGATGACCTGCACCGGAGCCCGCGTTTTCGGAGCGATTTCCGCTATCTCATCAGATCGCCGAAGCTGCGGCGATTGGCTCGCTCAGCCTCGGTGCGGCAATTGGTCGGCGATCCCTCGCCGTTGAGCAACTGCCATATTTCCACGCGGCGGTTTGGTCCTTGCGCTGCGCGATTTGCAGCGGATACCCGCGGCCGGGTTGCCGGCGGTGGCTCGGGTTCTGTATCGCCAGCGCGAACCAGTATGCACTGTTCGCCGAAGCTTGACCACACGACACGGTTGCGGATCGCGTCTGCATCGGTGCCTGCGGCCTTGAGCAGTGCGTTGTAAACGGCCTCAGCACGTGATCTTGCCAGGCGGTTGTTGTAGGCTTCCGAGCCGTACCAGTCGGTGTGACCTTCGATCGAGACGCGAACGGATGGGTCACGCCGCATGACGTTGAGGATCACCTGGAGAGTGTCGAGACCGGGCTTCAGTACGATCGCGCGGTCGAAGTCGAACAGCGTCTGATCGAGTGCGACGCGCGCGGCGACGACCGGAAGTGCCTTGCACTCCATGGTGGCCTGCTGGGTCTTGGTACTGCCGTACGCTGTCTTGGTCACCGTGATGGTGGTGGTACCTGCGGCGTTGCAGGTTGCAGTTCCATTGTTGATGGAAGCGATCGAGCTGTTGGCCGAGGACCACTGTACCGCACCCAGGTCGACATTGTCAGCATCAATCGCGCGTGCTGTAAAGGCGGACGATGCACCGACGTCAGCCGAGCCGCTGCTCGGTGTCAGTGTGAGCGTCCAATCGGGCGGCGGAACGGTGACCGTCGCTGTAGCCGAACGGGGGAGTTTCTTGTAGGTGCCGGTGCACGAAACGGTTGCAGTACCGTACTTCACTGCTGTTACCTTGCCCGTATTGTCAACCGTTGCGACGGATGGATCGCTGGATGTGCAGCTCAGGCCCTGGATCCTGCGCAGTTCGATCGGACGACCCTTGATGTCTGCCGCGCTCAGCGCGAACTGACGATCAGCGCCACGGTTCACGGTGGCGCTCGCCGGATCAATGCGGAGTGCCCAGTCAAACGGCTCGGCTGCAGCACATGTACCGCGCAGGGCGTATGTGAATCCGAAACGCGCACCGAGGTTGTTGGATGTGCCTTCGAGATCCTGTTCGTTGGGCGACGGGTTGAAATCCGAGAGACCGTCGAGCCGGGCTCCCCACTTGCCGCTTCCGCATATCTTGAGGCCTGCCAGGGCTGTGAATCCGTCTTCATACTCGTTTGGCGTGACCCGGCCGGCGAATACCGAATTCATGTAGCCGGCACCGAGCACCAGTGACGTCTTCTTGGAGGAGGTCACCGGCACCGTGAGCGTCACCAGGCCACGGAAAGGGCGGTAGGTGATTTTCTCGAACGGATTCCGCGTGGCTTCGGTCTTCCCGACATTGATGTTGCCTTCAATGCCCAGCCACTTGTAGACGGACATGTCGATGAGGCCACCACCACCTATCACGCTCTGTTTCATCTGGAGTGCTTCGTCGAGCCTGGTGTACTGTCCGAACACACCGACTTCGATTCGTTCTCCAGGCCCCTGTGCCTGGGCCGTCGAGACTGCCGCGACGACGGTCAGCAGCGTAATTCCGACGAGCTTTGTTTTCATGGACACCTCTTGTTGTGAAGAGACAAGACGGACGATGATACCGCCCGGGCCCCACCGTCCGATAAAAAACGGGCGACAGACCGAAACAAAGGTAAGCCATGATCGCTCTGTGCGATACATCACTTGCCCATGATCCTGTGCCAGATATCACCCTGCGGGCAAAAAAACCAGTCCGAGCTGCAATATCGATCGTTACAGAGGCTGGTATCGGGTTGCAGCCTGCGCTCGGATCAGGCAGCCAGTCTCAGGTTAGACCGCCAGAAGCGCCTCAATCGACAGGCGGATTCTGTCTGAGGTGGGCACGACCTTATTGAGCAGCCCCGGATGGTAGGGAACCGGAATGTCCGGTGCCGTCAGTCGTGTTACGGGAGCGTCCAGCATCCAGAACGCCTCCTGCGCCACCGTAGCGGCGATTTCGGCGCCGAATCCACCAGTGAGGTTGTCCTCGTGGACAATGAGGCATCGGCCGGTTTTTCGCACGGATGCCAGGACCATCTCACGATCCCATGGGGCTATGGTCCTGAGGTCGAGCAGATCCAGCACGCCTTCCGGGAACCCTTTGGCAGCCTCCATACAGCGGTGCACCATCGCTCCCCACGCAATGAGAGTCAGGCCAGCACCCGCCTTCATCAGCCGCGCCCTGCCGAAGGGGATCACGTAGTCGTCGCCCGGATAACGCGCACGGCCTTCACCGCTCATGAGCAGCGACCTGTGCTCGAAAAAGACGGTGGGATTTGGGCTTCGCATTGCCTGCCGCAGGAGTCCTACCGCGTCTGCCGCATCCGATGGGATAGCCACCTGCCAGCCGTGTGTGTGTGCGAATCGCACTTCGTCACTCAGCGAGTGCCAGGGGTCACCCACGTCCTTGCCGAAACCGCCCGGCATACGAACCACGATGGGGGCCGCAAACCGGTTCGCGGTGCGCCAGCGTATCGTTCCGCAGTTGTTGAGCTGCTCAGTGGCTGGGTCCGCGTACTTCCTGAACTGTATTTCCGCCACCGGTACCAACCCGCTCACGGCCATCCCAACGGCCCGACCAATGATGCCCTCCTCGCTGAGGCTGGTATCGAAAACACGATCGCTGCCAAATTGTTTCTGCAGCCCCTCGGTGACGAGGTGCACACCCCCCTTGCGGCCCACGTCCTCGCCAAAGACAACCAGCTTGGGGTTCACGGTCAGTTCGTGGCTGAGTGTTCGACGCACGGCTTCTGCAAACCTGAGCAGCTCGCCGTCATTGGCTGCCGTGTCCGTACTCGGCAGTGCATTGCGCTCCGCTGTCGTCATACCGCCCATTGCTTGTCCTTCGCTGTCAGCTTCCGCGTAAACATGGCGCGCCACCGTTGCCGGATCAGGCAACGGGCGTGCTCGTGCAGCAGCGAGTCCATGCCCGACGTCGCGTGCCACCTGCGCTTCAATATCTGACCAGGCCGCTTGGCTGAGGATGGCAGGCACGAGATAGTCGCGCAGCTTCGGAAGCGGATCCCGTCGTACATCCGCTGCTATTTCCTCGGAGCTGCGATATCCCGTTTGATTGTCGGGGCCCGAATGACTGGAGAGGCGCGGTACCGTGAGGCGCACCAGTGCAGGCCCGTGACCACTGCGCACATGACTGGTTGCTTCCAGGAGCCGTCCCGATGCTTCGTGCGGATCGGTCCCGTCTCCGTTGAGTACGAGAAGGTTGCCGAACGATGCCAGGTTCGCTGCAATGTTGCCGCCCGGCGTCTGCATGCCGCCCCGGACGCTGATTCCGAGGTTGTTGTCCTCAATGTAGAAGAGCATCGGGAGCCGGAGTGTTGTGGCTATCGTGAGTGCTGCCCAGAAGCCTCCGGTTGCAACCGAGGCATCTCCTCCGGCCGCTACGGCCATGCTTCTCGCGTATGAAGCATCACCCAGTGTCCCGCGGTGATGCAGTATACTCTGCGCCCATCCTGCGGCAGGAGTGTACTGTGACCCCACATCGCCGGCCATTGGCAGGACGGTGCAGCGATCGGGGCACGGCAGATTGCACACAACACCGATGTCTCGTCCGTCGCTGAATCCTCCTGATCTGCCCAGCGGGGCGGCAAGCGCATCCTCGATACTGAGCCCGAGCGACAGCAACAACGGTCTGGAACGGTAATACGCGCCGGCTCCGTCGTGCGGACCGTGCAGGAGGGAGCCGAGTATCACCTGGGCCATATCGTGCCCGCGCGCGGAGAACTGGTAAAGTACGACATGGTCGCGTGGAACACTTCCCCGGTTGCGATTGGTCGTCTCCTCCACGTCATCGATGGCGCGGGATACGAGCGTGTGGTACGCGATGGCGGTCCAGTCGAAACCAGCGCGGGGAGTCGGTACATGCTTTCCGTTTGGCCTTGTGGAACGCATGGCAGTTTGTCGTTGCATGATTGCCAAATCTGTTCAGGGTTACGGGAAACCGGGAGCATGACGGACGTTGGTTTGTGGGTTGGGACGGTGAAGCGAGCCCGGAGCTGGTGTGGTGCGGGAGACGCAAACGCGGGAGCAGCACCGATTTCGTTGTGCTAGCTTTCGAAAATGCTCGACTCTCCAGCCTGTCTCTTGACGGAACTGACCGATTCCGTGCTCATATTGACGCTCAACAGGCCGGAGGTACTCAACAGCGTCAATCGTGCCATGGCGCTGGCGTTGCAGAAAGCTCTGCGCGAGGCAGCTGATGACGAGCGCGTTCGGGCAGTTGTGCTCACGGGCGCAGGGCGTGGTTTCTGCGCCGGCCAAGACTTGGCGGAGGTGTTGCCCGATGGCGATGGTCCCATGCCTGATGTCGGCGAGGTGGTACGATCAGGCTATAATCCCATCATCCGTGGTATTCGGGAACTGGAGAAGCCCGTGCTGTGCGCCGTGAACGGGATTGCTGCCGGAGCCGGAGCCAACATCGCGTTCGCCTGCGACATTACCGTTGCTTCCGAAACCGCCGGTTTTGTCGAGAGCTTTTCTAAGCTCGGTCTCATCCCGGACACCGGCGGCACGTTCTTCGTGCCGCGACTCGCAGGATTTCAGCGTGCCACAGGTATGTTCTTTCTGGGCGAGAGGGTGCCTGCAGAGCAGGCCAGGGCATGGGGCCTTATCTGGGATGTCGTACCTGGGAACGAACTGATGGCTACCGTGCTGGCGATGGGGAAGCGCATGGCTGCGCAGGCGACCCGCGCCTTCGGGCTCACCAAGCGGGCGCTCAATGCCTCGTTCGGAAACGATCTCGATGAACAGCTCGAAGTCGAAGCTGAACTCATGGCGGAGGCAGGGCACACTGCGGATTATCAAGAAGGAGTGCGCGCTTTTCTGGCTAGGCGTCCTGCGGTATACCGTGGTTGCTGACGCCTGATGTCTGCGCCCGGGATCGGAGTCGTCGGTGCTGGCACCATGGGAGCCGGGATCGCACAGGTGGCTGCGATGTATGGTCATGATGTCTTTCTGGCCGATGCCTCGGGGGCGGCATTGCCACGCGCGCGCATGGCTCACGAGAGGTTCGTGTGTCGCGAAGTGGAAAAGGGGCGTTTCAGCCGCGCAGCCGGCGATGCGATGTTGCAGCGAATCAGGTACCTGCCTGATATGGACCCGGGGACGTTGCAGTCGTTTGCTGACTGCAGCATCGTGATCGAAGCCATTGCTGAGCAGATCACCGTCAAGCAGGCGCTGCTGCGTGCGCTGGAGGATATCGTGTCCAGCGATGCCATACTGGCCACCAACACATCGTCCCTGTCGGTTACCGCCATAGCGGGTACGTGCCGGTTGCCTCATAGGGTCGTGGGAATGCACTTCTTCAACCCGGCCTTCGTGATGCCTCTGGTGGAGATCGTTCCGGCGCTCACCACCGCATTGGTCATCGTCAATGAGTCACGTGGGCTCGTTGAATCATGGAACAAGAAGACTGTTCTCGCTGCCGATACACCGGGCTTTCTGGTGAATCGTGTGGCGCGTCCATTCTATGGCGAATCACTGAGGTTACTCGAGGAAGGCATCGCAGATGTGGCAAGTATCGATTGGGCCATGCGGACGCTCGGAGAGTTTCGCATGGGACCGTTCGAACTCATGGATCTCATTGGCCTGGATGTGAACCTCGCTGTGACATGCTCTGTGTACGATGGCATGTTCCATGATCCCAGGTACCGACCGAGCATCCGGCAGCAGCGACTGGTGGAGGCCGGTTGGCTGGGCCGCAAGACCGGGCGTGGGTTCTATGATTATCGTGAGGGGTCGCCAAGGCCTGTTCCCACCGAGGATGTGATCAGAGGCCGGACAATGGTCGACCGCGTGGTGGCCATGCTCGTGAATGAAGCCGTGGACTTCGTCCACATGGATCTCGGCACGGTGAACGATGTGGAGCTTGCAATGACCGCGGGCTTGAACTATCCGCGAGGTTTGCTCGAGTGGGGCGATCAATGTGGTGCAGCGACCGTGCTGGCGTTGCTGGATGAACTGCGGCACGAAACGACCGACATGCGCTATCGTGCCAGCGTTGCTCTGAGAAGGGCGGCGAAACACGGGCTGTCGTTGCGTGATCCCGCTCTCTACTCATCATGACCATTATTGGCTCGGGAACTGCGCCTCCGGCTGAGCGCCGGCGGGAGGCCTGGATCATCGATGGGGTGCGTTCGCCCATAGGCAGGCTCGGTGGCGCGCTGGGGCCTGTCCGTGCCGACGATCTGGCGGCTCATGTGATCAGTCAGCTGATGATCAGAGTGCAGCGTTCCGTTCCGGACTTCCCGCCGTCGGAAATCGCGGATGTCATTCTTGGCTGTGCCAACCAGGCCGGAGAGGACAATCGGAACGTTGCCAGAATGGCGGCACTCTTGGCCGGCTTGCCTGTGAGCGTGCCGGGTGAGACTGTAAACAGATTGTGCGCATCAGGCCTTAGTGCCATTGCAGCAGCTGCCCGTGCGATCCGCACTGGAGAGGGACATGTGTTCATTGCCGGTGGCGTGGAGAGCATGACGCGCGCACCGTTCGTTCTGGCCAAGGGTGGGGTACCTTTTGATCGTGACATAAGACTATTCGACACCAGTCTTGGCTGGCGTTTCGTGAACCCGCGACTGGAGGCCATGTATGGCACTCACAGCATGGGAGAGACAGCCGAGAATGTGGCGAGCCATTATCGTATTGCACGTCATGATCAGGACGCGTTTGCGGTGAGGTCGCAGAGCAAGGCGGCTCGGGCGCGGGATAGCGGCCGGTTTGCGCGTGAGATTGTGCCTGTCTCGATTCCGCAGGCTAAGGGCGATGACATGGTAGTGAGCAACGATGAATTCCTGCGTCCTGACACCACGCTGGAGGCTCTGGCCAGACTCAGACCTGCCTTTCGTCACGACGGAGAGGGCAGTGTGACGGCGGGCAATTCCAGTGGCCTCAACGATGGTGCAGGCGTGCTGCTTCTTGCCTCCGATGAGGCGGTTGAGAAGTATGGATTCACGCCAGTTGCCCGCGTAGTGGCAAGCGCTGCTGTGGGGGTAGAGCCTCGCAACATGGGAATGGGTCCGGTTCCCTCGACGCGCATGGTTCTGGAGCGTTCCGGACTCACACTGGACGATATGGATGTCATAGAACTGAATGAGGCGTTTGCTGCGCAGTCGCTGGCCTGCATGCGTGAGCTTGGTCTGACAGATGACGACCCGCGCGTGAATCCGAATGGTGGAGCAATCGCCCTGGGTCACCCGTTGGGCATGAGCGGTGCGCGTCTTGCCCTGTCGGCCGTGCGTGAGCTTCAGCTGACAGGCGGACGTCATGGCCTCTGTGCCATGTGCATAGGGGTTGGCCAGGGGTTCGCCATGGTGCTGGAGAGGGTATGATATATGCCTTTGATGGTTTCGTACCTGTGGTTCACGAGACGGCTTTCATTCATCCGCAGGCAGCTGTCACGGGGAATGTCATCATTGGCCGTGACGTCTATGTCGGACCGGGTGCGGCCATACGTGGCGACTGGGGCGGCATCGTCATCGAAGACGGTTGCAACGTGCAGGAGAACTGCACCATCCACATGTTTCCGGGCATTGTGGTCACGCTGGAGAAATCGGCCCACCTCGGCCACGGTGCAATCGTGCATGGCGCGCGCATCGGAGCCAACGCGCTCATCGGTATGAATGCGGTTGTAATGGACAATGCATACGTTGGAAGTGGTTCCCTGGTTGGCGCTCTGTGCTTCGTACCGAGCGAAATGCGAATTCCCGAGCGAAAGGTTGTAGTGGGGAATCCGGCACGCATCGTGAAGGATGTGACTGACGAGATGCTTGCCTGGAAGACAGCGGGAACGGCACTCTACCAGCAGCTCCCTGCGGCAATGAAGGCAGGGTGGTATTCGACAGAATCACTTCGGGAACTTCCGCCTAATCGTCCTGTGCAGGTATCGATGCTCAGGAACTGGCATGAAACACGGAACGCCAATGAGGAGGGAGAAGAGTGATTACCGTGCAGAACCATGCCTTGGGAGAGTGGGTGACAGGCACAGGCGCGCGTACTGATCTCCTGGATGCAGCAACGGGTGAGAAGATCGGTGAGGCATCGAGCCATGGTCTCGACTTCGCTGCCATGATGCACTACGCGCGATCGGTTGGTGGCCCCGGATTGCGTTCACTCACTTTTCATGAACGTGCGGCGCGGCTCAAGGGTGTCGCGATGGCGCTCATGGCACGCAGGGAGGAGTTCTACCCGCTCTCCTGCATGACCGGTGCCACGCGGACGGATTCCCGGGTGGACATAGAGGGCGGAATTGGCACGTTTTTCGCCTATGCAAGCAGGGGGCGCCGCGAGTTTGGAAACGAGCGGTTTCATGTGGAAGGACCGGTCGAGTCTCTTTCAAAGGGAGGCAGTTTCGCGGGAAGACATATCCTGGTGCCGCTCGAAGGCGTCACGCTGCGCGAGGACGAGATCATTGCCTTTGT
>CAYSKN010000142.1:0-8607 GCA_964431565.1 uncultured Gemmatimonas sp. | reverse complement strand
ATTGGATCGTAGGCAGCAAAGAGGGGTTGGTGGCACGAGGTACAAACAGTAGCGCCTTCAAGCCCGGCGGCGACACCACACGAAGAGCAGTATAACGTCCAGATTGAAGTAGTCATGTCAAGGTTGCTGATGCAGATAATGCTGGCGGTGAACTATCGATATGATCCGTCCGGTCATCCGACAAGGAAACAGCCGGGACCGCAGGAGGGACCGTTCCGGCTTGTACCGCACGCAACAGGACTGCGTCCGTCAGGCGCATTCCCGATTCTGGTTTGCCCGCTGGCGGTGCAGGCGTGCCAGACAGCACAAGGAGCAGCCGTTGCGCTGAGGCGGTGCCGAAGCCTGGTACGGCAGCAATCTGATCAACGCTGGCTTCACGCACCCCCTGCACGCTGCCGAACGCGTGCAGCAGCGCACGTCGCTTGACCGGACCAACACCAGGAACCCTGAGCAGTTCGGACGTAAGGGTGCGCGCGGCACGCTTCTGTCGCTGGAAGGCAATTGCAAACCTGTGTGCCTCGTCACGCACCTGCTGGAGCAGTCGCAAGGCGGGTGATCTCCTTGAGAGTCTGACCGGATCAGGACGTCCCGGAAGGAAGATCTCCTCCTCACGTTTTGCGAGACTGATCAACCCCACCTGATTGACACCAAGAGCAACAAGCGCCTCACGCGCAACGCCAAGCTGCCCCTTGCCACCATCTATTACTGCGAGATCGGGCAGTTGTTTCTTCTCGTCCAGCCGTCGACTGAAGTAGCGCGTCACGACTTCATGCATTGAGCGAAAATCGTCATTCCCATCGTGGATCCTGATCCTGAACTTCCGGTACTCGGAGCGTCTGGGACGGCCGTTATCGAACCAGACAGCACTGGCCACTACATCCGTGCCCTGCGCGTGCGAGATGTCGAAACACACCATCGACCGCGGCAGACGGACCAGCCCCAGCTCACGCTGCAGTTCGTAGACAGGATCGACTGCTCGCTCATCCGCTTCGAGTGAGGCCAGCTTGAACTCCTCCAACAGATGACGTGCGTTCTGGTCGGCCAGATCGACCAAGGCACGCCGAGGACCTCTTTGCGGGCTGCGCACGTGTGTGCCATCAAGCGATGCCTCGAGCGATTCCCGATCCTCGAAATCGAAGGGTACCAGCAGTTCTGGCGCTCTGGCCTCAGCGGTGCGATACCAGAGGGCAAGACACGCACCAAGAACGGCGCTGTCGTCTTCGTCCTCGCTGTGCTCAAGCAGTCTGTGATCGCGTGCCAGCAGCCTGCCGCCACGAATGCGCATCACGACCACACACGTATCTCCTCCATCGCGGGCATACCCCACGACGTCGCGGTCACCGCCTTCCATTTCAAGTACGACAGTGGGCTCTTCCATCCTCTCCAAATGCACGAGTGCGTCGCGCATCTCGGCAGCACGTTCGAAGTCCAGATGTTCCGAGGCTTCAAGCATCCGTTCGCGAACGCGCCTGATTACATCATTGGTCCGTCCTTCCAGAAATGCCAGGACTTCATCAATCATGTGGCGATAGTCGTCCTGAGACTGGAATCCAACACACGGCGCCTTGCATCGCTTGATGAAGTAATCCAGACAGGGACGTTCCGGCCCATCATCCGGTAGAGCGTAATGGCATGACCGTACCGTAAAGACCCGCCTGACCACGTTGAGCGCGCGCCGCATCGCACCCACATCGGTAAACGGGCCGAAATAGCGAGCACCATCGTCAAGCAGACGACGTGTAACGATCATTCTCGGGAATGGCTCGGTAAGCGTGACCTTGATGTACGGATACGACTTGTCATCGCGCAGTGCGATGTTGAAGCGGGGTCTGTATTCCTTTATCAGCGTAGCTTCGAGTATCAATGCGTGTGCTTCGCTCGGCACCACGATTGTCTCAAGATCGCAGATCTTGCGCATGAGCGCACGGGTCTTGGCACTGCGCTCATGATCCCTGTTCCAGTAACTTCGCACCCTTGAGCGAAGTCGTTTGGCCTTGCCAACATACAGCACCCGACCCTCCGAATCCTTCCAGAGATAGACGCCGGGTGATTCGGGCAGGTGCGGCAACTTCTGCGCCACCGGCTCCGGTATCGGCGCCTCCGACGCTCTCGTTATGGAGGTCTCCTCCTCCAGTGCGGGGTGCGATGTTCCGGATGAATCAGCACACACTCTTGCGCACTCCAAGACGCAGCCATCTGGCTGCCTCTCCGGATCCAGTCCACCACGCCGTCAAAAGATAGGTGAGCCCGAACATTCCGAGTATGGGAATTCCGGCAACGCGGGGATGCAGTGCGGGCATCCAGTGCATATGCGCCCAGCGTGCCAGGGTCCCAACCAGAGCAGCGCACATTGTGGCGATGAGGATTCGGCGCATACCCACCCACATGGCAGGCGTGTACAGGGCACCGAGCCGTCTCCGGAGTCCGCCGACTAGAATTATCAGATTCACGTACGAACCCAGAGCGGACCCGAGTGCTATGCCTGCTGTGGCAAACGGGGACCGCCGAAGCGGCAGCGCAATCGCCACAGCGGTGACGGCCGAAATCACGATTGCGACAATCGACGCCCGCAGCGGAGTTCTATAGTCCTGAAACGCGTAATGCACCGACGCCAGAAGTTTTACCGAGGCGAAGCTGACCAGACCCACAGAGTACGCAGCAAGGATCCAGTGAACCACCTGCTGCTCGCTCGGGCCGAAGCGACCGGCACGATACAGAATACCCACGCAGTAGTCACCGAGCACGATAAGGGCCACCGCGCTCGGAACGATGTAGAAAAGAATCCGTTGCCATCCTCCGCGCAGCCTCTCTCGCAATACATCAAGTGCCTGTACACCGTAATCCCGTGACAGATCAGGCAGAGCGGCAGCGGCCACTGACACCCCAAACAGCGATACAGGAAGGAGCCCGAGCGTATTTGCATAAGCCATGTTCGTGGTCGCTCCGCTCGGCAGGTACGAAGCGATCTGCAGATCGATGAACGACGATACCTGCACTGCGCCAAGTGCAGTGACAACGGGCATCACATTTCGCAGGGTCTGCATAAGACCCTCAGCACGCAATGCCAGGGTGGGGCGCAAGGGGCCAGTGAGTCGCAGGACCTCAGGCATCTGCGCGCCCACCTGCAGAAGAGCGCCAATCAGCGTCGCCCATGCGAGCCAGATGGCCAGAACGGCTGCACTTTCAGCGTGTGGTCCCCATACAAGCAACAATACAATCTGCGCGATCGACCAAAGTGCTGCACTGGCGTAGGACCAGAAGAAACGTCGATGAGAATTCTGGACACCCAGACACCAGCCACTGAGAACCATCACACCCGTCATCGGGAACAATATCCTGGTGAGGCGAGTGGCGAGCTCACGCGTCGGACCGTCAAAGCCGGGAGCCAGGGCGGTCGTCAGCGCAGGAGCAAGCAGCATGCCGAGTAACGTCAGGACAGACACCACCAGCAGCAGCACACCAAGCATGGCATTCGCCAGCGTGCGCGCCGCAGCGGCATCGTCGTGTTCCAGCAGTCGGCTGTATACAGGAACGAATGACGCGGACAGCGTTCCCTCACCAAGAAGATTGCGAACAGCGTTTGGGATCTTGAAAGCTGCGCTGTAGGCGTCCGATACTGCGCCGGAGCCGAAGAAGTAGGCAAAGGCCGTATTGCGTAAGAGACCAACCAGACGGCTGACCAGGATACCCGAGCCGACGACGAACGCAGCACGTCCGCCACCACGACCGGTCATGACCCAATCGCCGGGTCAGCAGTCCGGCCCGTCACCAGTTCTCTTGCGTGAGTCGTCGCCACGTCGCGCATGCGCTCAAGCAGCCGGCTTCCAAAACGCACCAGCAGTGGCAGCAAATTGAGTACGCGTTCCGGGGGCCGCCCAAGGGGGCGCAAAGCTGCACGAGCCACCTCCAGATCCCCCATCATCCTTGTTTCGCGACGCTTCACCGCTGCAAGCATGCGTCGCTCAAACCGATCAAGACGATGACCGAGGTCACGCTCCAGCCCATTCACCACCGCTGCAGGCACAGGGGCATCGTCATTCAGTGCAGACAGAGTATTGCGAAGCAATCGGGTCTGCGTCTCGAGTGTTACCCTCAATCGATCGATCGCATCCCCTAGTGGCTCCTTGAGCCTTGCGCGTGCCAAGGTCCGCTCCGCTGCACCAGGGTCGTCAAGATCGAGAGCCGAGAGCCCGAGTCGTTCGCAGAGACGAATGACGTCGGACTCGTATACCTCGCCCGCCCAACGCGGAGCCACCACAGGTGTAGGCATGCCGATACTCTCAGCGACGGGTGGAACCTGTGCGAAATAGGCAAGTTCTCCCGGTCCAGCCAGATAACACACAGTTGGCAACAGTGCACGTTCCACCACCGGGCGTAACAGCACGTTGGCACTCAGCGTGCCCACTCTCGCATCTTCAGCCACCACAGGGGCATCGTGAAGAGAAACACGCAACTTCCTGCCGGCGGCGTCGGTCTGAAACACCAGCGAAAGCCCATCCAGCACCAGTACCTGCGGTGAATAACCTGACGCCTCCATGGCCAGCGACCGGCCGCGCAACGCCTGCTGCACCTCCGGTGCGGCCCGGAGAGCCTTCCGCAAGACGCCGTCAGCTGCCTCCCGTGTGGCAGCGTGAGCAGCATCCAGCACCGCAATCCCCAACGGCTCAAGCAGCGCCCTCATCAAAGATACGTAGGCAGCACCGACGGTAACGTGCGGCGCATAGGCACGCCGAACAGCCGCAAGTATGGAATTGTGGGCTGCCGAACCACATACACGTGTCAGCGCCCCAACTGCTTCGTCCAGATCGCCGAGCATTACATCCGCCAGAGCAACTCCATTGCTCGCAGGCCCTGCGAGCTCAACACGTTCAAGGCCTGTGTTGGTCGCCAGGTATGTCACGGCCGCCTCAAGCCAATCGGCATCATCGGTGGCAGCCCAGAAAACCGGAGCAACAGGTATCCCCAGCTCATTCTCCAGCACATCGGCTGTGGCAAGCGCGCTCATCGCTTTGCTCCACGTGTATCCCGGTCCACCGAACAGCCCTGGCTGCTGTCCTGTTGTTACGACTACGCCATCCTTCGCGGCCCTGGCAAGGCGTTCCGCGGCAAGGTTCGATGCCGAGAAGGCCGGAGCGAGTCGGTCAAGCCAGGCACGCCCATCGAAGGACCGACGAACCTCATCAGCATGCATTCGCCAGCCTTCCACATCACGCGGACGCAATGCGTACCAGTCGGCACCGACATCACCGCGCTGAACCGCCCGCGAAAGTGCAGTACCGCCCAGTGGCACCGTACGCACAATGACATCTTCGCCCACGCCCATCAAACCGCCTGCTGTACTTTCGCTGTTCACGAGTCCTGGCAAGAGCTCACTTGTGATATGGTTCACGGCGATTGATGGTCCCGGCACGATATAGCTGTTCGGCAAGCACCAGTCGTGCAACCTCATGCGGAAGCGTCCATGAGGCCAGTGAAAGATGACGGTCGGCACGCTCAAGTATTGCTGTCCCGAGGCCGTGGGCGCCCCCGATAAGGAAGACAACGTTTCGCGCTTCTTCACGCAGACGTTGCAGCCATCGGGCAAACGACTCGGAGGTCATTGAGATACCAACGGGATCACACGCCACGACGACCGCCTCCACGGGCAGCCTTGCCAACTGCCGCTCACCTTCCCGTTCGCGCACGACTGCAGGGGGCAACCGTCCAGACTCCTCCCTCGCCTCCACGACCTCCAGTGGCCAATAGCGTCCCGCACGCTTCTCATATTCTGCAATGGCAGCGGCCAGCCCCGCCTGACGAGGCCGGCCGACAACCAGAAGCAAGACACGCATGATGCAGGGAAGGCTGAAGCCGGCATCATGAATGAATGCCAGCCCGCGTTCATCAGGCGTAGATACCGCGCAAACGATGGACCGTTGCCACCCTGCTGATCGAAAGCATGTACGCGGCCGTACGCATATTGACCCTGTGCTGCTTCGCAAGTTTCAACACGTCCTGGAAACTATTCGCCATGATCTCTCCGAGCCGCTCGTTGACCACTGCTTCGCTCCAGAAATAGCCCATCCGATCCTGCACCCACTCGAAATAGGACACCGTAACACCACCGGCATTGGCCAGGATGTCAGGAACAACAAAGATCCCTTTCTCCTCGAGGATGGGGTCGGCACCTGCAGTCGTCGGACCATTGGCTGCCTCACATATCATCTTCGCACGGATTTTCGATGCATTCTTCGTTGTAATCACATTCTCCAGCGCCGCAGGCACGAGAACGTCCACCTCGAGAGTGAGCAGGTCGTCGTGATCAATAACCTCGGCACCGGTGAAACCCTCAAGCGAACGATGCTGACGGACGTGCGCCAACGCAGCGTCGATGTCGATCCCGGTGGGATTGTGGTAGGAGGCGAACTTATCACCGATTCCTATCACCTTGCACCCCTGGTCATGCAGGAGACGTGCGGTCACAGAACCCACATTCCCGAACCCCTGAACCACTACCGATGTGCCCTTGATGGGCATACCTAGATGCTCCAGCGCTTCCTTGATGACCATTGTGACACCGCGGCCGGTAGCCTCGCGACGACCGAGGGAGCCACCCATCTCAACCGGCTTGCCGGTTACGACAGCATTCTCAGTACGACCAACATGCATGGAATAGGTGTCCATCACCCATGCCATCACGCGTTCATTTGTGTTGACGTCCGGGGCCGGCACATCGGTATCAGGACCCAGGAGCGAGATAATCCCCTTGGTGTAGCGCCTGGTCACCCGCTCAAGTTCACCAACGCTCATCTGTAACGGATCACAGATCACGCCGCCCTTGGCACCACCGAAGGGCAGATTAACCACGGCACACTTCCATGTCATCCAGGCGGCAAGCGCCTTCACCTCATCGAGCGTGACATTCATGTCGAATCGAATGCCCCCCTTGGCCGGACCGCGTGAGGTGTTGTACAACACACGGTATCCCATGAACACCTCGATGTCGCCGTTGTCCATCATGACGGGTACGGAGACGGTGAGCTGCTTCTCGGGGTTGCGCAGGATCTTGTATATGCCGGGCTCGAGATCCAACAGTTCTGCAGCACGATCGAAACGTGACATCATCGCTTCGAATGGGTTCTCCTCGTGGAGAAACCGGTCCTTGTCGGGACGAACGATGGCGTCCGTCGGCAGTCGCAGGAGATCGATGGACATATGGTTTCAAGTATGATTGTGCCAGCCTCGGCCAGCGGTGGGATTCGTGGATTACCGAGCAGCCAGGAGACGGGCGCATTCCTGCTCCAGTATCTCGCCACCACGGTCAATCACGAGCGTCTGTGAAAGATACCATAGGGGCGGACCGAAACGAGGCCAGAGTGGTCCCAACTTGACCGCGTCCTTTAGAGTGCAGACAACACCATCTGCGTGTCCAGCTTCCTGCACCATGTGGCTGACTTCGTTCCTGGTGAATTCATGATGGTCGGGAAAACGAAGGTGGCGCCTGATCAGCGCCCCGGTTTCAGCCAGTTGTGACTCCAGAGAGGCCGGGTCCGCGATTGCCGAAACGAGCACCGCCTTAAGTCCGGCGAGCTGATGTGCTGGGCGCTCGCGCCCCAGATCCCTCACGCTCCCCTCGGCCCTGCTTGTACCGGCAGCCATGGAATCCGTGTCCTCCGTGTAGAGATGCAGTCCGGACAAGGCCAGACGAACCACCGAAATACGATCTCGGCAACAGTAAGCAGCCAATGCGTCGAGTACTGCCTCGATCGTTGCCAGCGAGGCTGCCTTTACTGTAACCACCACGGCCGTGGCCCTGTTCAGCGAAGTCAGCGGCTCACGATACGGGCCGGCAGGAAGCAGACGCACGACGGGTTGCCATCTGTCAGCACTGACGAGGACCACATCACTGACGCGTGCTGCCTGGCGATGCTGAAATGCATCGTCCAGCACAACACAGTCTGCCCCGATTTCAAGCGCACGAGCAGCCCCCCCTACCCGATCCGGACCTACCACGACAGGAACGCCCGGGGTCAGCAGACCGTGAACCCGCCATTCGTCGTCACCGTACCCACGCAGGATGACCGCCGGGCGCGCGCCACACGCCTCTAGCCGGCTCACGAACCACGAAGCCACGGGAGTCTTGCCCGTCCCACCAACGGTGAGATTGCCCACCGATAGTGCAGGCAGTGCCAACCGGAGTTGACCGCGTCCTGCGCGTCGATCGAAGAGGCTGTTTCGCCACTTCACCCCAAGACCAATAGCCAGTGACAACGGTGCCAGGCCGCACCTGGCAAGAGCCGATGGCACGTCCTCACCGTACCACACCCGATCAGCCACACGCTGTATCGACGCAGCGATGCTCACTCGTGCTCACTGGCCAGCTTCGCCACCCGCTCTAGCTCTGCAGAAAGATGGGCGGCAAACTCATGGGTGCGAGCAGCAGCGGCACGTGCATCGACCGCCTCAACCGCAAGCGGCTGCCCGTAGAGCAGTGTAACCCGCGAGAAGGGCTTCGGAATCTCAAAACGATCCCAGGAGCGAAGCCGCCACACCCGGTCCGCAAAGGCCGTCATGGTCACGACAGGCACGCCGCCTCTCTGCGCGAGAATTAGCGCACCGGGCGCATAG
>CAYSKN010000141.1:3158-8614 GCA_964431565.1 uncultured Gemmatimonas sp. | reverse complement strand
GAGGCAGCGCATCACGAAGTCGCAAACGGGCAGCACGAGATCGACTTCCGTCATGCAGATGCCCTGCGCACGGCCGACAACATCGCGACCTTCAGGTTCGTGGTGAAGCAGGTGGCAAGGCAGTACGGCCTGTTCGCTTCGTTCATGCCCAAGCCGGTTTTTGGGCAGAACGGTAGCGGAATGCACACCCATCAGAGTCTCTTTGCCGGTGCCCAGAACGCATTCTGGGATCCATCAAGAGAGTGGGAGCTCAGCCTCACGGCGCTTCACTACATCGGTGGTCTGTTGCGACATGCACGAGCGATGTGTGCGGTGACCAACCCACTGGTCAACAGTTACAAGCGGCTGGTTCCCGGATTCGAAGCGCCGGTGAACGTGGCGTGGAGCATGCGCAACCGCTCGCCCATGATACGCGTCCCCGAGCGACGTGGACTAAGGACACGAATCGAGCTCCGCACCCCCGACCCCAGTGCGAATCCCTACCTCGCACTCACCGTGATGCTTGCCGCCGGACTGGATGGACTGCGGACCGAAGCGGATTGGCGCGAGCCGATCAACACCAATATCTGGGAACTTTCGTACAGGGAACGGCGTCGCTTGCGCGTCGATGATCTGCCGGAGTCGTTGCACCAGGCATGCGATGAATTGGCAAAGGATGAGGTGCTGTGCGGTGCACTGGGAGAGGACATCACCCAGCAGTATCTCGCAGCGAAGCGTGCAGAGTGGAGCGAGTACAATCAGCAGGTCACGGAGTGGGAGCGGGAACGGTATCTTGCCAGATACTGATCGCCCGAACATGTGCACTTCGAACGATTTGTTCGAATGGGGCAGTCACAGGCAACATCGGCAGTTCACCTCCCAGCAGGAGACTGAGGATGATGGTGTGGTTTCAGCGCCGTCTCCGGAATTCGTCCTCTCTTCGGATCCATGGTATTCCCGTAGAACTCCGGAACACGCGCACGGATATCCGGGATGCCGATGTGCTTGCCCGTCTGGATGAGGCACTGGATCTCATTGCTCATCATCAGCCTGTCCGGTTCCGTCATCTTGAGCGTGACATACAAGGAATCCGAATCGAGCGGTTCCCGACCCGCGGTGCGTTCCTGCCGGAGGAGGGCGTGATCCTTACCGAACTCACTTTTCTCGCACGGCGGGACATCTCAGCGGCACCCGTGGCTTCCAGTATCCTGCATGAGGCAATTCATGCCCGTGTCCGCGCGTTCAGGTCACGGGTCATGGGAGGTAGTGACGAGCGTGCCTCAATGGCGCGTGAGGAACGTCTGTGTCGGCGTGCCGAACTGGAGTTTGGCATGAGTCTGCCTGACGGGCTTGGTGAACCCGTGATCCAGCGTGCCATGGCGTCACTGGCCCTGTCCGATGATGATGTTGCGCCCGCGATCGACTGGCGGATAGCCCGCGCGCGGCAGAACGAAGTGGATCGTACCGTTGGTCCGTGATCCATACGGAGCAGAGTTCTTTGCAGGGAGACCCGTGGATGAATTTTCTGTCGGGTTCCGGTTGTGTACGCTGATTGCCTCCGGTACGCAGCGCACGTAGTGTAGAACATCAGTCGGCTGGCTGGCTCACGCGATGCCGCCGATGCCAATCCATCCAACCCATGCGACCGATGCCTCGTCCGACATTCCCCGGCAACATGAGTGCTGCTTTCCCTGCCGCGCTTGCCGGACTTATAGTGGCCGCGGGCACGCTCGGCGCCTGTGCCCACTCGGCGCCATCGACCGACCCGCGATTCAGGATGGGTGATGCCGCAGCGGTGGCGCGTGCAAGTGCCGATAGCATGCGGTATCCGTATACCAATGCGGATGTGGAGTTCATGACCGGTATGATTCATCATCATGCCCAGGCCATCACAATCTCTCGCTGGGCTGTGTCGCATGGTGCGACGCCCGCGGTGCAACGGCTCACTGCACGCATCATCAACGCGCAGACTGATGAGATCAAACTCATGCGTACATGGCTTGGAGATCGTCTGCAGCCTGCGCCACAAGTGGACTCGACAGGGAATGTGACGATGCCCGGGATGTCTCACACGTCTGGCGACATTGACTTCCATGCCGGACACGGTGCAGCTGTCAATGCCCAGGGGCAGATGGAGATGCCGGGAATGCTCACGGCGGCTCAGCTGAAGGAACTAGATGCTGCGCGCGGCCCCGAGTTCGATCGCCTGTTCCTGAGCAACATGATCCAGCACCATCGCGGAGCGGTGGAGATGGTGAAGACATTGTTCGCTGCGCCTGGTGCAGGTCAGGATGAGACCACATTCAAGTTCGCCAATGATGTCGAGGTGGATCAAAGCACGGAGATCAGGCGTATGATGACCCTGATGCTCGACCTTGGTTTCGTACCGCCGATGATCTAGGCGCGAGAAGGGAGACCACAATGCGTGTGTTCAGGCAGTTGCGTGCAGCCATGCCGGGTGTCGTGCTTCTTGCCGGCTGCTGGAGCAGCGGGACTGGTCCGGATGAAACACGTTCCGGCAGGCTCGACTCTCTGACGGTACTGCCGCGTGCGCTTACGGCTTCGGAACAGGACGGTATCCGGGCCAATAACGACTTTGCACTGCGTCTGCTGCGGGCAACCGCAGAGGAAGAGGGTGGGAACGTTCTCCTGTCGCCGCTCAGTGTGTCTTTCGCACTCGGTCTTACCATGAATGGTGCAGCGGACGCTACGTTGGCGGAGATACGCAGTACTTTGGGATGGCCCGGCAGGAGTCTGGAGGAGATCAACATGGCTTACCGCGATCTCGCGACCATGTTGCCAGAGCTGGATACTTCGATCACTGTCCGGATAGCCAACGGTATCTGGGTGCGGTCGCCTCTTATCGCTGATTCCGGCTTTGTGAGGGATGCCGCCAGATGGTTCGATGCGCCAGTCAGATCATTGGCGACCCCACGGCTGATGTTCGATTCAGTGAATGCGTGGGGAAACCGTCGGACTGACGGAATGGTGCCGCAGGTGCTCACCGGTGAACCGCCCGATAATCTTGCCATGTTGGTCGCCAATGCTGTCTACTTTCTGGGCACCTGGCGGGATCGCTTTGACAGGACGGCGACGAGACCCATGCCATTCACAGCTTCTTCAGGTGCAGCATTCCCGCATCCGATGATGCAGCGTTCCGGCCACTTTCTTGGTTTTCGGAACGAACGTGTCGTTGCTGCCGAGCTGCCGTACGGAAATACGGCATACAGCATGGTGCTGATAATGCCGAACTCCGATCCGGCTGCGAAGTATGCTTCGCAACTCGATACCACGCTGTACAACAGCGTGCTGCGCGGAATGCGCCCCGTGGATGATCGCAGTACGATTCAACTGCCGCGTTTCACGGTGCGACGTTCTCTTGAACTCAAGCCGATGCTTCAGGCGATGGGCATGCAACGTGCTTTTTCTGATTCGGCAGAATTTCTGCGTCTGGTTGACAGGCGAGTCCGGCTGGAATTTGTTCGACATGGCGTGACACTCGAGGTGGACGAGCGAGGGTCACGTGCAGCTGCCGTGACGGTTGTGGGTGTAGGTATCGTGTCGGCTCCTTTGACGTTCACATTCAATCGGCCGTTCGTGTTCCTGATACGTGAGCGGCTGAGCGGAACGATCCTGTTTGCCGGAGTATTGAACGACCCGCGACAATGAATCGCTGCCGGCGACCTGTCTGCGGGTTGCCGTCGGCTGGTCTTGCATACAGAGTGCTGCCGAACGCAAGAGGTCCGGTGCTGAATGCCATCAAGGGATGGTGTCGGGACTTCTGCAAGCCTGCTCTGTCAATTGGATAACGTCACGCACGCACTGGCCGGTATGCTGTTGGCCGATGCCACCATTTCGCTAGCTGCGCTGAAGAGCGGTACTGCGATACCTGACCGTTTCAGGCGTACGGCCGTTGTGCTGGGAATTGTTGCCGCTGAATCGGCTGATCTTGATGTGCTCTTTTCCGAGGCCATGCCCGGCATGGGACCGCTGGGGTATATGCTTCATCATCGCGGATACACCCACACCATCGTGGGTGCCGTGGCCACTGCCATACTCCTGTGGATGGCAGCTCGTTGGTGGTATGGACAGAGAGCTGTGTCGGATGACGGTAAGTGGCTCTCGGCACACGGGTCATCAGTGCTGCTCGTACTGGCGTTGGCTGGCAGCCTGTCGCATGTCCTTCTCGACTTCACGAATAGTTATGGCGTTCACCCATTCTGGCCTTTCGATGATCGCTGGTACTATGGGGATGCCATTTTCATCGTGGAGCCGTGGTTCTGGGTGGTGGGAATTCCTGCCGTCTTCTGGCGGCGGCGTGGAAGGATCTCTCGTATCCTACTGATGGCGTTGCTGCTCGGGATTCTTGTTGCCGCGTGGCGCGTGGACGAGGTTACCCAAACTGTGGCGCTTGCTCTTACGCTCTTCGCAGTCCTATGGCTGTGGGTGCAACGTATGGTCAGCGACGGCGTTCGCACCTTGAGAGGCATGGTTGTGTGGATACTGGTACTGGTGATGTTCTTCTCCGCTTCCGGCGCTGCGCGCGAAGTTGTGGCGGCTGCGGTTCAACGCTCTCAGTGGACAGGCCAGTCCGGGGCAGCAATTCCAGACCAGCTCATGGATGTGGTGCTCACGCCGCGGCCAGGTGATCCGACCTGCTGGTCGGCATTGGCCGTGTCGACGAACGGCATCCATTATCGTCTCAGCTCCGGTATAGTGGCTCCGTATGCCGGCGTCAGGACGGCATCCGACTGCGCCGGCGCGTATTCACCTGCACGATTGGGCTCAGATATTCCGGAACACCTCGAAGGTTCATCCCAGTCTGTTTCATTCGAGCCCACTGCCACACTGCGTTGGATCAGAACGTGGGCCGCACTGCGATCGGAAATGACGGCTCTGGCCAGTGCGCGGTGTGAGTTCCTCGGCGCCTTGCGTTTCATGCGAACTCCGGTATGGGCAGAGGCCGCTAATGGAGCACTTTCCATTTCCGATGCGCGATTCGGCGTTGGCGATGGCTTCGCGACGGTGAGGCTACCGAGCTGGCCACATGATTGTACCCTTGTCGGCGCGTGGATACCGCCCTGGATACCGCCCCGAATGGATATGCTTTTCGCTGACTGAACGAGTTCTAGCGGACCCCTGCCCTACACCGCGCTCTACCGGTTGACCATTGGAGGTTCATGGCTACTGATGCGTGTGTGAGGAACACCGGAGAGCATTCAGGCTCAGTCGCGGGGCTTGCACCCTTGTCTTTGACGCCCAACGTCAGTCGAACGAAGATGGGCAGATTTCCCAGGGCGCCACTGACGTGCCGTCGTCAATTACGCTGACCTTCTCGAGGGTGAGGATGTCGGGAAGATGGGCCGTCCGGAGAACCAAAGTTCACGGCGCCAGGAGCTGTGCCGTGAACGTGAGGGTGAAATTGGCTGGAACACCCAATGGGTGGTCCGGGAAGGTTCGGAGCGCGCCAGAAGGGA
>CAYSKN010000141.1:0-3148 GCA_964431565.1 uncultured Gemmatimonas sp. | reverse complement strand
TACCGGGCTTGCTTTCGTGCATTAGGCGATTCCGATCCTGCCCGCTTCAGACAGACATGACACCGCGCTACCTGCGTTCACATACCTCTACCATAACAGGCTCGGTTCTCATGCTCACTCCCGAATCCATGGAGCGGATGAGACGGGTAGCAGAGCATTTTCAGGAGCGTGTGGGCCAACCTAAGTCTCTTCATTGTCCCGCAGCGACAGGATCAGCTGCTTGCGTCTGCACTGAACGTTCAAGGAGGTAATTGATTTGAGATCCAGGGTCTGCCTGCCGCCTTCGCGGTTGGTGAGTTCAAGAAACGGCTGTGTGATGGCGATTCGGTGGTCCTTGCAACTTTTCGAGCGGGTTACGGAAGCACAAGCCGAGATTACGGACAGGTCACTGGAGAACTCGGAATGAGGCTGTCTGCCCATTGCAGTGGTGGTGCCGGTGAGACGATAAGCTATGCCGTGCGTAGTACGACGCTTGGCAGTCTGCTGATGGCGGCAACGGAGCGCGGCGTATGCATGGTGGATTTCGGCGATGATGCAGCAAGTCTCGTCGAACACCTGACTGGCGAGTATCCCAATGCCGTTATTGAGCAGGCCTCTGAGGCAGGGCGTGAATTGCTCGACGCATGGATGGCGGCGCTCGATGAGCATGTTATCAACGGTGCACCATGTCCAGAATTGCCGCTTGATATCCGCGGAACGGCGTTTCAAGTAAAGGTCTGGCGATTCCTGATGCAGGTGACGCCCGGTGAAGTCGTGAGCTACAGAGATATTGCCAGTCGAATCGGGAAGCCGCGAGCGGTTCGGGCAGTCGGCTCGGCGTGCGGTGCAAATCGCCTCGCTGTGTTGGTGCCATGTCACAGAGCGTTACGCAGTGATGGATCGCCTGGAGGTTATCGATGGGGGCTGGACAGGAAGCGGGTACTTCTGGAACACGAGCGTAACAACGCCCGTGAAGGGACAGGCTGATGCGTGTCTCATGGAGGTGGCGCTGCGACGGGGCCAGAGTGCTCATGGTGAAGATGAAGCTGCGGTTCATCATGCCGTGTATGGCGCCCAGACAGGTGTGGTAAGGGTGAATGCAATGACCCTCAGGTGCTCCTCGTGTGCGGCACGGACAGTGTGGCGGGTAAGACTACTGCTCGCACTCATGACTGTGGCAGTGCCGGCCACGACGGTGCTCTTGCCGAGGTGACATCCAACGGGTTGTGGTTACGTCTTACAGGCGTAGCCTGCAGACGACGGCTGTTGTTGCACGGCGCAGCGGAAGCTTGCCTTCCGTCATCCTGATTACATGTGATCGCATACGCGCAGTGGCTGATGCCGTGATGCGGGCTTCGGGTGTTGTGCTGGTCGTTGGGAACAACAGTGCGGGTCCGGCAATTGTCGGTGCGCCCGGTGGGCCAGTGTTTCTCACGCTCTGCGATGCCAATACGCCACGGGCTTTGTCCTCCTGCCGGACAGTGATCTGGGGAAGGCACAATTCGTGAGTCATTCCTGCGGCGTTCCCGATGCGCCACACACCGGAAGGCAGGTCCGCGAGGGGATAATCACCCTGCCGGCGTCCGGGGCCGTGATATGGTAGTTTTCGGCATGATCACAGTTGGGATTGTCACGGTCTCCGATCGGGCCAGCAGAGGCGCTTACATCGACAAGTCGGGGCCGGCAATCAGGGATGTGTGTTCGCGATGGCTCGCTACTCCATGGCAGGAAGCGTACAGGCTTGTTGGAGACGATCGGCCAGTCATTGAGTCGGCGTTGCGCGAACTGACGGATTTGATTGGCTGTCCGCTGATCATCACCAGCGGCGGTACCGGACCCGCACTGCGCGACGTGACACCCGAAGCCACCATGGCGGTATGTGAACGTGTTCTTCCCGGGTTCGGTGAGCGGATGCGGGCGGCATCGCTACAGTCCGTACCCACGGCCATACTGTCGCGTCAGCTTGCTGGTACACGTGGGCGATCACTGATCATCAACCTGCCGGGCAAGCCCACCGCCATAGAGGAGTGTCTGGGTGCCATTTGGGAAGCAATTCCCGACTGCATAGGATTGCTTGGTGGGCCGCGGCTGCTGTTCACGGACGCGGCACCACGCGTTCAGCCGTTGCATGGCCTCACGCATCGTTCGACGTGAGGGTGAGGGGTCAACGTTTGCTGTCATTTCCAGACCGGCTGCATTTCCATTCCTGATAGTCCCATGACCTCATGAGTCTCCCCACCGAGTTACTCGATATACTCGTTTGTCCGAAGAGCAAGGCCCCTCTGGAGTATTATTCCGGACCTCCTGAAGTACTGGTATGCCGTGAGAGCGGTCTGGTGTACCGCGTTGAGGACGGCATTCCGGTCATGCTCATTGGTGAGGCTACGCCACTCGACGAAATGCTCTATCCTGAACCGGACAAGCCGTTGTGAAGCCGGACTGTCGTTGCATGCCGGGTCTGTCGCGCATTCTGTCGCCTGCTGTCGGAGGTGCGAGCCGGTGTCTGGTATCTGTCGTCTTGTGGTCAGCTGTATGACTACCGGGTTGGATGAGGATGGCGTGACTGCCTGCCCGGTTGCGGGATTGAATGGATGAGTGAGGCGAAGCGCATTGCAGGCTCCCCCGGGGCGGCACGCTTCTCACTTGTGCTGGCCGTGGTTCTGGGTATTGTAGCCTGGCGATTTCTCGGCAGGATCACGGATGCCGGGCTTGAGAGGCTCGCGCGCATTGATGATGTGAGGACGTGGTGCGATGTGCGCTACAAGGATGCGCTGACGCAGGATGACACCTTGAGGGTCGATCGTCTTGCGCTGCCGGATACCATCGACGCGACATCCAGCGATGCGATCGATCGTTGCGGGGATCTGCGCCCGAGAGGCGAGTCGGAGAGGCAGCCGGATGCACGTGAGCTGACAGGCGAGGAAATGCCGCGAGGACTGAGGTGACGACAGGAAGGGGAAGTACACGGCGGTGGCGAGCGCTCAGGAGTCTGAGCGTCGGATTGCTTGTCGTTTTCGTGGTGGCACTCGGGACCTTCTTCACTGTATTGCCGCGAATGGTGGACGGAAGCATGAACACTGTCGTGAACACCATGATCCCATCGGTGTCACCTGCTGCCGCTGCGCTCCATCGCACGCTCTTCGTGGCTTACATGCATGCTGACGAGCTG
>CAYSKN010000140.1:0-8696 GCA_964431565.1 uncultured Gemmatimonas sp. | reverse complement strand
ACCGGTGGGCTGACGAACCATGAAACGGGCTGTGTCGCAGCAAGCTTGCATCAAAGGCTCCGGGAGACGGTTGCTGTAACCTAGCTTCCGCTTTCCGGAGCGCACCACGTCAGAGCCTCAGTTGTCGATCCTGGCGAATGGCGTTCGATTGAGTGCGACCCTGCCATTCGATATGACCACCAGGACGTCGGCAAGCGATCGGATGTTCTCAAGGGGATTTGATTCGACAAGGATGAGATCCGCCTCGAAACCTTCCTTGATCTGTCCGATGCGATCATCCATCCCCAACGTTCTCGCCGACACCATCGTCGCCGAACGGATGGCCTCAAGGGGAGTCATGCCCAGATCGACGAAAAACGCGACTTCGTGGGCGATGCGTGACAGAGATTCGGAGCCGTACTGCGTGTCAGCGCCGGTGGCAATTGGAACCCCCATCCGGTGTGCCCGTTTCACGGTCTCTCCGAGCACCGGCAGCATGAAGTTCCCACGTACATTGAGGACGGGGTCGTCATAATCGCCACCGGGCTGCGTAAGATCGTACACGGTCACGTAGGTAGGCACGAAGAAGGTACCCTTCTGCTTCATAAGCTGCAGCGTGCTGTCGCTCAGGAACGTACCGTGCTCAATGCTTCGTACGCCGGCCCTGACCGCTGCGTATGCCCCCTCGTCACCGTGCGCATGGGCCATGACCGGAATGTTGCGCTTGGCTGCCTCGTCGACGATCCACGAAAGTTGCTGCTCAGTATAGGTCTGCTTGCGCGGGTCGGTATTGGGCAGGCCAGCCCGCTCGGTGCCGCGCGTCTTGATGACATCCGCGCCACGTTCGATGTTGATGCGTACCGCCTCACGCAGTCCCTCCTCGGTTTCCATCCTGCCAACGAGACGTGAAAATCGGGGGTCTCCAAGTACGGCATCGCCCAGTTCCGGTGAGATGAACATACCGGCAGCAACCACATCTGGTCCGGGAATCACACCCTGCCTTGCCGCCTCGCGAAGCCCCACATCCTGGAACGCCGACGAGGAAGCCGAGCGGATCGTGGTTACACCTGACTCCAACGCCCTGCGCGCGGTGGACAGCGACGCTGCATGAGTATGCGCGTCAATCAGGCCCGGAAGCAGGAAGCGCCCACGGGCATCGATGACAGTTGCTCCTGCTGGTGGCGTGACGGGCGTGGTCGATATCTGCGCTATCCTGCCGTCGCGCAGCACGACCGTTGCTCGCGTAGCGAAGGCGCCGCGAGCACCATCGATAAGGGAAGCGTTGGTGATCACCACCGGTGGCGCGGCAGCTGGCTGCGCCACAGCAGGTTCCGTGGCAGCGAGTGCTGCAATCGAAATCGCAAGCATGCCCGCTGACAACAGTGGCCGGGAAGCTCTATTGAGCTGGGTGGCAGATCCCGGAAGCTTCACAGGAAGGTGAGATAAGACTGACACGGCATATTCCTCGAACGAGGGATCGAAAGCTGACGGTGCCATTCAAGTTACTGGGACGCGATGCGGCTGTGCCAACCGCCACGGCTCACCAGGGGGGCCCAGGTCGGCGATGACTGTATTCCCGTCATTTCAAACGTTTCGGGCCGCCGGCACGTATGCACTCAGCCCCATTCCCGGGAGCCCGATGCCAGCAACCCGGCCCGGGCGCGTTGTCGGGACAGGTATTTAGTATCCAGAGAAGGGTGCACAAGACTTCCTCACTCGTGCTCCGCAGCTCTCGCAGTATACGACCTCTAACCCAAGAATCATCCACGTGTTCGCCGTCCACCATTCTCACTCACCCCGGGCAACGCCTCTGGCTGTTGCATTCGCGGCAATCCTGCTTCCTGCGATCGCTGTGAGGGCGGAAACAGCCGCTCCCGCGACCGATAATACGCCGCATGTCTCCACCGAGACGCACAGTATCGGCCGTCGTGCCAGCCTCAGCCAGACACGTCGCCAGATGCGTGCGATTCCGGTGGAGGGGACCATTAGGGTGGACGGAATCCTGGATGAGACCACGTGGGCCAACAACGCCCCCTCGTCTGACTTCGTCCAGGCCGAGCCGCTCGATGGGCAGCCGGCAACCGAGAAAACAGACGTCTGGGTCGCCTACAATGAGGACTATCTCTATATCGCAGCCCACCTTCACGATGCCCAGTCGGCTCCGCGAATAATCTCCGATATCAGAAAGGACTTCGCTGAGGCCGACCAGGACGACTTCGAGGTTCTCCTCGACACATTCGGCGACCGACGCAACGGTTACATCTTCATCACCAACTCGGCCGGTGCACGCAACGACAGGCAGATCGCCCTCGAAGGGCGCGAAGTCAATCAGAGCTGGGATGCCGTTTGGGATGTACGCACCAACAATGCCAGCGATGGATGGACCGTCGAAATGCGAATCCCGTTTCGCGCTCTTCGCTTCGACAAGTCATCTCAGACACCATGGGGCATCAACTTCTCCCGGCGCATTCGCCGGAAAAACGAAGTGGTATACTGGTCGCCGGTCCCGAGGGCATATACTCTCGCCCGTGCCTCGCTCGCTGGTGATCTGATCGGCCTACAGGTGGGCAGCGCGGGTCGTGATCTTCGAGTCAAGCCCTACGTTGCGGGAAGTACCATTCGCCCCCAGGGTACCGCGTCACTCCCCAACCCTGAGTTCACCAGCAAGGGCAATGTAGGTGTCGACATCAAGGCTGCAGTGACTCCGGGGCTCACACTCGACGTCACTGTCAATCCGGACTTCGGGCAGGCGGAAGCAGATGAGCAGCGCGTCAACCTCACGCAATTCTCGCTCTTCATGCCGGAAAAGCGTGATTTCTTCCTGGAGAACTCCGGTGTCTTCTACGTGGGGGATGCCGCCCGCAACAGCCGCACCAACACCGTCCCCACAGCAGACGAGGACAATCTGCTGTTCTTCTCGCGCCGCATCGGTCTGGCATCCGGCGCACAGATTCCGATCGATGGCGGACTGCGCCTGTCAGGTAAGCTCACTGAATCGTCACGACTGGGTCTTCTCTCGGTCAATGAACGCAGTGCTTCACTTCGTCCAGGCACCAATTCCAGCGTCCTTCGTTTCCGGCAGGATCTCGGCAATGTCGGTCACGATATAGGGTTCTTCGCCATGCAGCGAATGAATATCGGTGGCCCGGATACAGGTGTCCTGACAACGAGAAAGAATTACTCAAACCGGGTGTATGGTATCGACAACAACATCCGTATTTCGCAGAACGTCGATCTGAACTCCTACGTTGTCTTCACGGAAACCAGCGGCATTGACAAAGGCGGCTATGGATGGCGCTCCACCATCAACAAGGAAGGCAATTTCTTCCATGTCAAGACAGGAGTCATGCAGCTGGGACCAGGATACAACAATGATCTTGGATACTACCGGCGAACAGACATCCGGAAATACCTGCTTGATACCGGAATCCGACCCCGTTCTGCCGGTCTTCGCGCGCACGGTATCCGTGAGTTCCATCCGCATGTGGTCTGGGAGTACCAGGAGGATCTGAAAACAGGCCAGATGGTCTCGAAGAATCTGCACACCGGATGGTCCACCTTCTTCAACAACGGGGCGGTCATTGAGTTGTCGGTGAACCCAAGGTTCAATCAGCTCACTGCACCGCTTCGGCCGAATGCCAAGATGACCGAGGCAATCCCCGCTGGCAACTATGGGTGGACCGAACCGCAGATCTACATCATCACCGACAAGAGTCGTCCGATCTCCATGGACGTAAGACTTATCGGCGGCGGCCTGTACTCCGGAACGCAGCGCACGGTCAATGGCTCCGCAACCTTCCGGGCCGGCTACCGCTTGAACGCTTCACTCGGGCTGCAGCGCACATCGGCCAAGCTCGACCGTCCTGATGTGAAGTTCGTGAACACCCTAATCACCGCAAAGCTGAATTACTCGTTCACGACGAACATGTTCATTGACGCTCTCTCGCAGTACGATCAGGTCACGAAGCGGTTCAATGCCAACATTCGATTCAACCTGATTCACCATCCGCTGAGCGACCTCTTCATTGTCTACAACGATCAGCGCATCATCACACCGGACGCCCCTGTACCCGGCCGCGGAGTGCTGGTGAAGTTCACGCAGATGCTGGCATTCTAGACAGTGACTCTCACGACCGGAAATCAGAATTGACCGGATTGCCGGCCAACGGAATCAGGCAGACCGTCGGCCGGCAACCGTGGAATGAGCGTTGGTGAGATCTTTTTCGAGACGTCCACACATGATCTCGCAAAGCGCGAGAACATCGTCGTCTGCCAGAGCGTTGCTGACGAAAGCCCGTTGCGGGTCAGCCGAGAGAAAACCTGCCGCATGCAATTGCTGTAGATGCCTGGAAAAAGATTCCCCTGGCCAAGCCCAGTGGCTTCGGCGAGTTCAGTCACGGCAAGGGGGCGTTGCTCGAGAGCATGGAGTATTGCCAGTCGTGCTGGTTCAGCAAGTACCCCCAAGCGCCTGGCGATCAGAGTGAGGAGCTCCGGTGTGGCCGGTAGCCGCGGGCTGCATGAGCGGGAGAGTGGGATTTCGAGGGCATGATCCATCAAACCACCTGGGTGTGGCTGCACGCCTGGTGAGCGCCCCTGCATAACCGCCATTCCACTTTCGTGAATGATCCGGGCCCCGGGATGTAAACGCCATAGGCGGCCGTTGCCGATGGTGGCATGCAGGTTGGGGATCATCTCCGAAGGCGGGGCCTTCCACTTCTTCACTCCCCATGTGAAGTGCCCATACCCATGAATGCATGGATATGCCGGATCTGGAGCCTTGCCAGTGGCGCAGCTATTTCCACTACCTGGACCATTCGCCCCTGTCCGGTGAGCACGGCGATCGCCTTCACATGAGTCTTTTCCGAATCCGGAAGTCGGGTAAATTGTCGATACGGCCCGCAGCGGAGTCAACGTCCGAGGGTGTATGAAAGTCCGTGTGTGCCCAACTGCAGCGGAGTCACCTGCGACTGGCCAGCCCGATGACGGGCCGTACCGGAGTGAACGCAGAGACGTCGACAACCACGTTAATGAGCAGAGCGCAGCATAGGCGCCAGTGGCTTTGGGAAGCATCGAAGGTGCTGTCCGGTGCGATCCTGCTGTTCGTGGTCATCCGGAGCCTCATCGTCGAGCCCTACAAGATCCCATCGGGCAGCATGGAGCACACGCTGCTGCCCGGCGACTTCCTCCTGGTGAACAAGCTGTCCTTCGGTGCAAGGATCCCGTTCACCGACAGGCGTCTTCCAGCACTGCGTGAGCCGGTGCACGGCGATATCGTGATCTTCACATATCCGGTGAATCCAGAGACGCGCTTCGTGAAGAGGGTGGTTGGCGTGCCCGGTGATACGGTCTCCATGCGGTCCGGGCGGCTCACGCGCAATGGTGAGCCCCTCGAGGAGCCGTACGTCGAGCATCTGGAGCCGCTGGGAGATCCTATGCTGGACACGTTCAACTGGCAGCGAGGCTTTCTCTCGGCAACAGCCACGGCAGCGCTCGGACCAACTGACCCTTATCATCCCACGCGCGACAACTGGGGCCCCATCGTGGTTCCTTCCGGGCATCGCTTCGTACTGGGAGATAACCGGGATCTCTCGCTGGACAGCCGCTACTGGGGATTCGTGCCTGACAGCCTGATTCTCGGGACGCCGTTCATGGTGTACTACAGCTTCGTAGCCTCCGACTCGTCGGTAACCATGCCCTGGCTGACCCGTGTGCGCTGGTCGAGACTCGGCCATCTGATACGGTAAAGGCGGCCGAGCACCAGCAAGGGGGCTGAGCAGCGCTGATGAGGGTTTCCCCTACTCAAAATCCGGACTTCTCTCTCATTGCGAAGCCCGTCTCTGCACGAGTCTTATGCCAAGGCGGTTGCGAGAGTTTTCGCTGTCCTGCAGCGGCCTTGGAATTACACACTCTCTGTGCCGACAGCAGCAGTATCCTGCCGGCGGCACATGCAGACCGACAGGCGGTATCCCGCTGGCCCGCATGGCAGAAGAGATTCCGCGGTCGGATACAAGCTGGGTCACTTCAGAGGACCAACACAATGCTTTCAGCATTTTCCGATCCATTTTCCGTTCATGCCCGCCGTTTCGGCTATGCACTGCTGCTGGCCGTTATCGCCCTCCTTCTGAGCGGCGTATTCTCCGCCTGTTCTCCGCCAAGTGCAGAGGCCGCCTCCACCGAGGCATCCGCAGTACCGATCCGCGGCCTGCCCGAGATCGTTGGTGAAGAAGTCGCAGTAATGACCGAGGCTCCCAACGTTCCACCGCGGATCACACGGACGCACGCCACGAAGGTAATCGTCGAACTCGAGACCATCGAGAAGCCAATGCGTCTCGCCGACGGAGTGGAGTATCTGTTCTGGACGTTTGGTGGCAGCGTGCCCGGCACATTCATGCGCGTGCGTGAAGGAGACCTGGTCGAGTTCACGCTCAAGAATCATCCCAGCAGCACGGTTCCCCACAACATCGACCTGCACGCAGTTACCGGCCCGGGCGGTGGTGCAGCTGCCAGCCTTACCATTCCTGGTGGGCACTCCACGTTCACTTTCCGTGCACTCAACCCCGGTCTCTACGTCTACCACTGCGCCGTGTCACCCGTGCCGATGCACGTGGCGAATGGCATGTACGGCCTGATCCTGGTCGAGCCTAAGGAAGGTATGACGAAAGTTGACAAGGAGTTCTACGTCATGCAGAGCGAGTTCTATGCCAAGTCTGCCGGCAAGGGACTGCCGTTCGTGCTCGACATGGAAAAAGGCACTGCCGAGCAGCCCACCCACGTGGTGTTCAATGGATCGGTCGGTTCACTCACGGGTGATAACGCACTGCAGGTCAAGGTTGGAGAATCGGTGCGCCTCTTCCTGGGCAACGGTGGCCCCAATCTCGTGAGCTCCTTCCACGTCATCGGCGAAATCTTCGACAACATATATGGCGAAGGCGGCACCATGGTGACGCAGCGTAACGTACAGACTACTCTGCTTCCAGCTGGCGGCTCTGCCATGGTGGAGTTCCGTGCCGAAAAGGCGGGTGACCTGGTGCTGGTGGACCACTCGATCTTCAGGGCGTTCAACAAGGGTGCGCTTGGCATGATGAAGGTGGTGGGTGAGAACAACAAGGCGGTATTCGCCCACAACTAAGGGCGTGCAGTTGCGGAGTTGTCCCGTTCTCTCTGAACCGTTGCCAGCTGTGGTGCTGTGCCATCCATTGTGCATGGCACCATTACGGCATCGGCCTCGCCGTCACCAACACACCGGAACTGATCATGCCTTGGATTCGCATCTCCATCGGCTATCTGCTGGCCGCGATGGTGGTGCTTCTCATGTCTACGGCGCGCGTGCCCGCGCAGGCGCCCGATGCGGTCTGGATACCGGCTGGGTCCTACCAGCCACTGTACGGCAACGGGGTCGCCGACCGGATCTCGGTTACGGCCTTTCGGCTTGACCGTGACGCTGTAACTCGGGCCGAGTACGGACATTTTCTGCTCGATCACCCGGAGTGGAGGCGAAACAGCGTGCGCTCCGGCCTGGTCGACCGGAGCGGCTACCTTGTGGACTGGGCGGACGACATGAATCCAGGCATACATGTCAGTCGCGATGTGCCGGTGACCAATGTGTCATGGTTTGCAGCAAGAGCATACTGCAACGCACGGGGAAAGCGTCTGCCTACTGTGGCCGAGTGGGAATACGTGGCTGCGGCGAGCGCGAATATGCGCGATGCTGCAGGAGATCCACGATTCATACAGTCGCTCGTTGAACTCTATGCGGTCCGGGCACAACAGCTGTTGCCGGTGCGCACTGCTCAGGTGAATGCGTACGGCGTACGAGGCATGCATGATCGTGTGTCGGAGTGGGTCGAGGATTTCAACAGCGTGCTTGTTTCAGACGACTCCCGCGAAGCTGGCGCGCGCGATCATGGGCTCTACTGTGCCAGCGCTGCCATCGGTGCCGCCGATCCGTCCGACTACGCGGCCTTCCTCCGCTTCGCCCTGCGTTCCGGATTGTCAGGGCGTTCCACCATACAGACACTGGGGTTCCGCTGTGCAGCCTGATCGCATGATCCGGAATGTCGCTCGATCCGTGACATTCACAGCCCTGTTGTTGTTCGCGGCGTCATGCACGCCCGAGTCTGGCGATACCGCAATGAATGTCGCATCGGTCGATGTCGTCGATCATTCGGCCCACGGCATGCACAACACATCCAGTTCGCCCGCACCTGATGCCAGTGTCGTTGTCAGCGCTCAGGCCGACAACGACGCCTTTTCGGTGTTCGATCTAGAAGGAAGCTACACCGATCAGCGGGGCTCGGGCGTGACTCTCCGCGATGTAGCCGGCCAGTCAAGCGTACTGGCGTTCATCTACACCAGCTGTACATCGACCTGCCCACTGATCGTGGGTACGCTCAAGCGCCTGGAGGCAGGGCTCTCACCCGAGCAGCGCCAATCAGTACGGTTTCTGCTCGTATCCATCGATCCTGACCACGATACACCAGCCCGCCTGGCACAGTTCGCACATGAACGTGAACTCGACCCGTCTCGCTGGACACTGCTGGTTACCGATGACGCGACCATCCGCCAGCTGGCGGTGTCGCTGGACGCCCGTTATGTGCCTCTCTCAGGAGGTGAGATAGCGCACACAAACGGTTACAGCCTGCTGGATGCCAAGGGCCGGCGAGTGTTCCAACAGGCCGGCTTCATCAAGTCGTGCCAGCGCCAGGCATTCTTCACGT
>CAYSKN010000139.1:0-8726 GCA_964431565.1 uncultured Gemmatimonas sp. | reverse complement strand
TCACGCCCTGTCGCTTCACGACCTTGCAGTGCTCACAAATCGGCTTGACGCTGCTTCGAACCTTCATGGGTCACCTCGGCAACCAGTCGCCGGCGGAAGTCTCCCGCACCGTCATCGAGCGTTCCGATGGCCGGTCGGCCGGACTTCCCATGCTGTTCATCGCCAGAGAAGCATCGCTGCCCTACAAGGGGGCAACCGATTCCGCGCACTGACGAAGCGAAATGGCCAGCGGATTGGCCAGGAACTCACCACCCCATCGGGGACCCAAGGAACCCGAAATTGAGGCAAGACTTTGAGCTTAGCAGAGTCCAGTCAGCCTCGCAAGAGGCAGCTACCCAGACAGTGCCAGATTCTCGTACACTGCCGCCATTGCATCGACGGGGTCCGCAGCATCCGTGACCGCACGCCCCAGGATCAGCCACCGCGCACCCGACCGTGCCGCAGCCAGCGGAGTCATTACCCGTCTCTGGTCGTGTGCAGCTCCGCCCGGCAGACGAATGCCGGGAATCAGGAGCCCCAGGCGCTCACCGAAGTGTTCGCGCACGACGACGGCTTCGTGTCCCGAGCATACGACACCCGCCGCCCCCTCGGCAGCCATCAGACCGGCCAGGCGCACGACCTCTGCGCTGACATCCAGTCCGGATCTGCCCCACGCGACTCCGAGGCCTGCTGCATCCATGCTGGTGAGCACGGTCACGCCCAGGATTCCACAGGTGCCATCCGGTGCACCCTCCAGGGCGCCGGCCTGGGCAGCGGCGATCATCTCGGAGCCTCCGCTCGCATGCACCGTAAGCAGTGACCCACCACGGCGCGCCACACTGCGCGCTGCCCTCCGTACTGTGTTCGGGATGTCATGAAGCTTGAGGTCGACAAAGACGTTCTTCCCCTCTCCACGCAGCCAATCCACGACATCCGGACCCTCAGCCGAAAACAACTCCAGACCCACCTTGTAGAAACCGCAGGCGCTGCCCAACCGTCTTACCAGTGCCATGGCACTCTGCCGATCAGAAAAATCGAGCGCCACGATGGGAATTGCCTGCACGCCGTTACCGGAAGTCATCCCGTGCTCTGTCACGAGGGCCACTTAACCGTCCCCACTAGTGAGTTGATATCGGTTACACCCTGCCCGGCACACCATTTCCGCAACTCACGCGCGATGCGCTCCGGTGCGCGTGGATCCCGTAGCGCGGCTGTGCCCACACCCACGAGCGACGCGCCAGCCATGAGATACTGAAGCGCATCATCACCGGTACTGACGCCACCCACCCCGATGAGCGGGACGCCAGGGAGAGCACGACTTACGCGCCATGTGGCCAAGAGGCCGATCGGCAACAGCGCCGGGCCACTCATCCCACCACTTCCAAAACTCAGCCGCGGTCGGCGCCGCTCGGTGTCTATCACCGCACCCGGCATGGTATTGATGAGCGTGATCCCTGTAGCTCCCGCATCAACGGCCAGGCGTGCCATGTCGACGATCGCAACACCCAGCGTGGGAGAGAGCTTCACAAAGATGGGACGGGCAGTAGCCGCGCGCGAAGACGAAACCAGCAGGCGAAGTGCTGCTGGATCCGAGCCGAACTCGAGTCCACCAGCCTTGACGTTGGGGCAACTGACATTCAACTCAAAACCATCAACCCCGGGAGAATCATCGAGAGAGCGCACAACGGCGCTGAACTCATCAATGGAGTTCCCGACCACATTCACCAGTACACGCGTCCCCGGGTGATGCTCGTGCAGCCATGGAAGATACAGCGCACGCACCGCCTCCATCCCCGGATTGGCAAGTCCGATCGCATTCATCATGCCACCAGCGAATTCACTCACCCTCAGAGCAGCATTCCCGGAGCGAGGCGTCAGGCTTACGGCCTTGGTGGCGATTCCGCCGACCGCGGAAAGATCAAGGACATCCTCCACTTCCCGCCCGAAGCCGGCGGTACCGGCAGCGAGCACGATCGGGTTCCGGAAAGTCAGGCCGGCGACCGACACATCATTCACGATGTGCCCACCTTCCGTTCGTATTCCTCAAGGTAGCGGACGATCGCGTCCGCAATCGAACCGGCCAGTTCCCGCTGACGCTGAGGGTTGGTCATCCAGGCTGAATCCTGGCGGTTGCTCCCAAAGCCGATTTCCACGAGAACAGCAGGCATGAACGCGGTCACCAGAACCGCAAAACCCGCCTGCTTGACTCCACGGTTCGTTCCGGGATGTATCGACTTGAGTCCGTCCTGCACCAGTGATGCAAGGCGTGCAGACTCACGCAGATGCTCATTCTGGGCCATGTCGCGGATGATGAATCCGAGCGGATCGTCACGCGATACATCTGCGGTGGTTTCGAAGCGGATCGATTCGTTTTCCATCGCCTCGACACGTTTCTCATCCTCGGTCTTGGCTTCGGCGAGAAAGTACGTCTCGAAGCCGCGGGCGCTGCCCGGATTGTTCCAGCGCGGATTGGCAGCGTTGACGTGGATAGAAACGAACGCATCCCCTTTGGCCTGATTGGCTATTCTGCCTCTGTCGCGCAAAGCAATGAGTGTGTCGCTCTTTCGCGTCATCACGACTGAAATACCACGTTGTTCCAAGGCTCGTGCGAGTTGGATGGATACGGCGAGCGTGATACTCTTCTCCGTCACCTTGCGCGGAACACCGATCGGGCCCGTCATGCCGTTGTCAGGCCCACCATGACCGGCGTCGACGATCACAGTACGCCTGCGCATCAATGCTGCTCCAGCGGTAGTGGCGCCTGGCCCCAGACGCGACCCGGAGACAGGCTCAGTCGACACCACAGCCGTGCCGGCCTGTACTGACGCCGCGCCTGGGGCCCTCTGCAGAGCAACCACCGGCGCGAAACGTCGCAGCTCACCCTGCTCGGCATCGTACAAGACGCCCGCTCCTACTCGGGGAAGCACATCGATCGCCAGTGCCAACGGCACGTACAGAACTGCACCGTAGCGGAATACCCGACCGATCAGCGGCAAGGTATCTCCCGCAGCCAGGGCCAGACTGCTCCCTACCTGAAGGGCAAGAACGCTGGGGCCCACCTCAAACCGGAAGCGCCCTGCGTGCTCATCACTACCCACAACCCGGCCACCCAGCGCCTCCGCCAGCTGATCGGCGCGTATGGCAACTCCACCATCAGGATGTCCGATAGTGCTCACCGAACTAATGCGATCCCCCACCCGCACAGCGAGTGGCGGTGGTGCCACGGCTGGTGCGGCAGTGACCTGAAGCAACAGTGCGAGTGCAGCAAGTGCCATGATGACGCCTTCAGCTATGGCGGAGGGCACGCGCAATCTCACGCTGCGCGTCGCGCTTCCTGAGATCTTCCCGGCGATCGTGCTCCTGCTTGCCCCGCGCGAGAGCCAGGCGTGTCTTCACACGGCCGCCCTTGAAATACAGGTCCAGCGGAACCAAAGTGAGCCCTTTTCTCTCGACCGCACCTATCAACCGACGAATCTCCTTGCGATGCAGCAACAGCTTCCTGGTACGGGTCGGATCATGATTGAACACATTGCCCTGGCCGTAAGCCCCGATGTGCAGATTGAGCAGATAAACCTCTCCGTCCTTCAGCACCCCGAACGCATCGGTCAGGGTCGCCCTGCCCTCGCGCAGCGATTTCACCTCCGTGCCGGTCAGCACAATTCCAGCCTCCCACGTCTCGAGAATCTCATAGTCGTGGCGGGCACGCTTGTTCCGCGCAATCAGCTTATCCTGCTTGTCGTCGTCGCTGGCAGCCATACGGGTGGTAACGTAATCGTTCGTACACGATGAAGCTCCGGAGAGCGACCGCGACAACAGCCTGACGTTGACTTCCAGTTATCAAGCGGCCATTCTTCTCGCCCTGCCCACACCGTTTGCCCAAGCGGTGCGGCGGCGCCGAAGTGGTGGAATTGGTAGACGCGCTGCGTTCAGGGCGCAGTGTCCGCAAGGACGTGCCGGTTCGAGTCCGGCCTTCGGCACCTCTGTTCGCTTGTTCACCCCCTGACAAGGCTGGAACACCAGCTGATAACCCAATGAAAGAAGGAAGGGCCACGCTGCTCACGCAGCCACGGCCCTTCCTTCTTTCGCGCTCAGCGGACGTCTGCCTGCCGAATGCCGGCAACCGAGGGGAGATTACCGCGCAACCTGCCGGCTCTATCACCGAGCGATAGCCGAGGGGCGGATATCATCAGGAAGCATGGCATCACCGAACGCCGCCCGAAGGGCCTGGTTCAAAGATCGTCGGTGACCCGTGAGCATGCTGGAAGCACGCTCAAGCTGGTCAGCGGTGGGACTGGTGACTCCAGCACCCTCAAGGAGGACACGCGCGAGACGGACAGCCGGCGGCTCGGCACTCCCGCGCAGGGCGAGGGCCGCCTTGTAGGCCCGCCAACGCTCGCTCCAGGCACGACCAGCATCCGAGTCCTCCAGGGACTCAGTTCTGATCGCAGGCGCGAGTTGATGGGCAACATCAGCAGCAGTCCTGTCATCAAGCGCATCCCGCTCGGCAACTATGAGGCCGAGAGCACGACGCGCGAACACCAGCTCGCGAGCAGCAACACGTTCTCCTTTCGCTGTCTCAGCCAACCACTGCACGTCAGCCGGATCGGCATCATGAAGCAGGCCAGTGACGTAACTGGCCACGCGGCGCCGGCGATCGCGACTGGCCTGCCAGTCACTCCAGAACCCCATACCCGGACCTCAGCGCAGAAGAACAGGCAGCCCGACGCTGGAATCCTCCGCTGCTTGTGAAGAAAGACCGACTCTCTCCCGCACAACGGATTCATCAGCAAGCAGGTCACTCAGCTTGACCCCCTCGAGAACCTCATCGATACGTTGCTGCAGAAGCTGCCAGACGGGTCTGATGTTGCAGCCCTCCGACCGGGAACATCGACGGGAATCCACCGGGTGGCTCACACAGTGCAGATCAAAGGTTGCCAGCTCGGACGCCATCATGACGTCGCGTACGGAAATCTCCTCCGGCTTCCGTGCGAGAGCGTAGCCGCCACGCGCACCACGCGTGCTGTTCACGATTCCTGCCCGCCGCATGCGGAGCAGAATCTGCTCCACATAGTCCGGTGGAAGTTGCTCGTGGGAGGCTATGTCCCTGCCGGTGACAGGTACCGTCGTTCCGCGCCGCGCCAGAGGCAGGGCGCAGATCAGCCCGTATTCACCCCATGTCGTAATGCGCATATGTCGATTCTAGGCACATGTTCAAGCCACGACAAGCCACCGTCCGCCACCTGGGTAACCACACCGGCAACCGCTCTAAGGGTGCCACGAGGAGGGGCGTCAGCCACCAACGGTATCTCATCGCTTGTCACCGGGGACGCCGATCTCGGTCATCCGACGCAGATCAAGTACTGCATCCACCTCATCCTCCGGCAACACCCCCTCGCTTCGGACCAAATCCCGGATGAGCGTCCCCTCCGCAACCGAGCGTTTGGCCAGAACGGCAGCGGCTGCATAGCCAATTCTGGGCATGAGGGCGGTGGCAAGGGCGGCGGAACGTTCAACCCAGTATTCGCACATCTCCTCGTGCGCCTCGATGCCCCGGACCGTGCGTACGGTTAGCGTTGTCATCGCATTGGTAATGATCTGCATGGACAGCAGAATATTGTGAGCGATGACGGGCATCATGACATTCAGCTCAAGCTGTCCGTGCTCCGCAGCTACGGTAACCGTGGTATCGCAACCGATCACCTGGAAGCACACCTGGTTCACCATCTCCGGTATGGAAGGGTTGATCTTTCCAGGCATTATGCTCGACCCAGGCTGCACCGCCGGCAGCACTATCTCATCCAGACCGGTGCGTGGCCCGGATACCATTAGTCGGAGATCACTTACAATCTTGGAAAGATCTATGGCGAGCCCGCGCAACGCGCCACTGAATGCGGCGGCGTCACCCATACTCTGCATCAGCTGGATGCGATCTTCGCCCTGACGAAGCGTGTTGATGCCGGTAATGGCCCGCAGGTAAGTCACCATCAGTTGCGGGTACTGTGGCTCCACAGTCACACCCGTACCAACCGCAGAGCCGCCGATACCCACGTCGTTGAGATAATCTGCTGCGTCCCGCAATCTGCGGCCGCAGCGGGCGAGCGTACCCGCATACGCAGCGAACTCCTGCCCCAGCCGGATCGGCATCGCGTCCTGAAGGTGAGTACGTCCCGCCTTCACGATGTGATCGAATTCGACCCCCTTTTCGGCGAATGCCTGCTCCAGGTCTGAGACAGCAACAAGCAGGGAAGGCAACTGCCGCAGAATCGCCAGCCGGATATTCGTGGGAATCGTGTCGTTCGTGCTTTGCCCCATGTTTACGTGATCATTGGGATGCACGGGTTTGTACGTGCCGCGCGTGCTGCCCAACAGCTCATTGGCCCGATTGGCAAGCACCTCGTTCACGTTCATGTTGTGTGAGGTGCCCGCACCCGCCTGATAAGGGTCCACCACAAACTGATTCCTGTACTGGCCCGCCAGGACCTCGTCCGCCGCAGCTACGATCGCGTCAGCCAGATTGCCGTCCAGACGGCCGGTTTCCCGATGGGTAAGGGCTGCGGCCTTCTTGATCCAGACTTGTGCGATCACGAATGGTTCAAGCGGCCTGAGCCCGCTGATGGAAAAGTTCTGTACGGCACGCACCGTCTGCACACCGTAGAGCGCATCGGTGGGCACGTTCAACTCACCGAGCGGGTCCTTCTCAATTCTGGTATCCATTCTTCCTCCTCCAAGGTGTACCCTTATTCTACACCCCGGACCATCAAGGCACCGTGACGGTGGTGTCGATGCTTGACACTATGTGCAGCAGCGTGTTGTCTGCCACCGATTTCTGGCTCGAGCGCCAACGTGTCAGCACCACCGAACGCAGATGTGCGGGGCTTTCCAGGAAACTAAGGAGCGCGCCACCAGCAATCTCATGAACTCCGTCGTCACGCAATGCGCAGTAGATCTGCTCGTTGGCATAGCTCACGGCAGGCGGGTTGGCATAGCGAAGAGAGAAGATGATGGCAGAGCTGGGGTCGTTTGTGCCGTTCCAGCGAACAATGAGCGACTGACTCTGCGAGGGTGAAGTCACGGGTTCAACCACGAGCGGTTCCGCAAGCTTCACTGTTATCTCGGAGGAAGGAAACCCGTCCGGGGTTCCGGGCACCACAACCCGCGCTACATCTCCGGCGGAGTAGATGAATGGAGTTTCATCGGACGTAGCATAACGGAGCAGCACTGGTGAATACTGCAGGCTCAGGTATGTTGGCCCTACCATCATGGCAACCGATGTCCCCGCGCTCAGTTGTCCCCGCACGATTGCCCGGGCAGTGTCGACACTGGCGAAGACACACTGATCGGACTGCTGGATCGCGCTGTTGGGCACCGACGGAGTCACGACGCCAATGACATCGAAGGCGATCATTGTGGCGGTAGCGCTTCCGTGACCTTCTCCCGCGTTGCGGGCCGCGATATTGATGGCGCCAATCCGAGTGCCCGACTGTGTTCCGTCAGTCAGACCATTGCAGCCAGTCAGGGCGAAAGCGGATCCGCCCAGTGCCGTTGCAAGCACAGCGGTGCGAATTCGCGGTATCGGCAGTTTCATACCGAACTGGAAAGGGAAATGATGGAGTGATCCGAACACCGGATCAGAACCTCAGGCCCCCACGGGCCGTGCTGCTCGGCGAAGAAATGGGTTGGACTTGCGCTCCTCACCGATAGTTGTCGCCTCACCATGACCTGGCAAGATACGGGTCCTGTCATCGAGCGTGGCTATGCGCAACAGCGAATCGTGCATCGCCGCCGGATCGGCGAAAGGAAGATCGGTACGACCGATCGATCCAGCGAAAAGCAGATCACCCGAGAAACAGAGGCCGTGCCCGATGAAAGCGACATGCCCCGGGGCATGTCCCGGAACATGCCACACGTCGAACGTGAATCGCCCCAGACTCATCCGGTCGCCATGAGTCAAAGGCCTGATGGATCCGGATGGAGCATCGATGGTGATGCCCCACATTGCTGCACTTGCAGCAGCAGTTCTGTAAAGCGGCAGATCGAGCGTATGCAACCAGACGTCCACCGGCCTTTCACCCACCACGCCCGCAACGCCGCCTACGTGATCGAAATGCGCATGTGTGAGCCAGATTGCCCCGAGCTCGCATCCGGTGGCGTCGACTGCCGCGAGCACACGCTCAGCCTCCTCACCTGGATCGATAAGAACTGCCGTACCACTCTCCCGGTCTGCCAACAGCCAGCAGTTCTCAGCCAAAGGGCCAACCGTCAACTTCTGCACGTGCAGGCGACCAGACCCATCTCCGTCATGCCTCATGGACCGGGAGCCTCACCAGCCTCAGCGAGCGTTGATTCGGCAGTGGCAAGCACAGGCGATTCACCGATCTCATGGCCAGCAAGCCAGCGCTCAGCTTCGAGAGCCGCCATGCAGCCTGTGCCAGCAGATGTGATTGCCTGTCGGTAATAGTCATCGATCACATCACCCGCCGCGAAGACCCCTTCCACACTTGTCGCTGTCCTCCACGGCGACACCCTTATGTAGCCATGCTCTGTGGTGGCAAGCTGCCCCTTGAGAAAATGCGTGTTGGGAGTGTGGCCGATGGCCACGAACAACCCACCCACTGCAAGTTCACTGGAAGCACCAGTTACGGTGTCTTCCAGCTTCACGGCAGTAATGAACTCATCACCTACAACGTCCGTAATTCGGCTGTTCCAGAGAACACGTATCCTCGGATGGGACAACACACGGCTTGCCA
>CAYSKN010000138.1:0-8919 GCA_964431565.1 uncultured Gemmatimonas sp. | reverse complement strand
TTCCATCTTCTCTGGATCAGTGACGAAGTACGGCGAGAGATAGCCGCGGTCGAACTGCATGCCGTCGACAGTCTCGAGGTTGGTATCGAGACCTTTGGCCTCCTCGACGGTAATGACGCCATCCTTGCCGACCTTCTCCATCGCATCAGCGATGAGTGAGCCGATCTCAGCGTCATTGTTGGCCGAGATGGTGCCGACCTGTGTAATTTCCTTACGTCCGCTGGTTGGCACGGAGATCTTCTTCAGCTCTGCAACAATGCCGGAGACGGCCTTGTCAATGCCGCGCTTGAGCGCCATCGGGTTGGATCCGGCCGTGACATTTTTCAGGCCTTCACGGAAAATGGCCTGGGCAAGCACGGTTGCGGTGGTTGTGCCGTCACCTGCTATATCAGAGGTCTTGGTCGCGACTTCCTTCACCATCTGCGCGCCCATATTCTCGATCGGATCAACGAGTTCGATCTCCTTGGCTACGGTCACGCCGTCCTTGGTGATCGTCGGGGCACCGAACTTCTTGTCGATGACGACATTGCGTCCCTTGGGGCCGAGCGTGACCTTCACCGCGTCGGCGAGTTGATCGATGCCGCGCTTCAGACCAGCGCGCGCATCTGTATTGAAATGCAGTTCCTTGGCTGCCATGGTAGCTGATTTCGGTTAGAGGGCGATTCAGTTGATCACGGCGAGAACATCCGACTCGCGCAGGATGAGGAGTTGCTCACCCTCGATCGTGACTTCGGTACCGCTGTACTTCCCGTAGAGAATCCTGTCGCCGACTTTCACATCCATCGGGACGCGGGTCTCCTTCTCGAAACGACCCGGGCCGGCAGCAACAACAGTGCCTTGCTGCGGCTTTTCCTTTGCCGTGTCCGGGATGTAAAGCCCACCGCGCATCTGCTCCGCTTCTTCGAGCGGCTTGACGACGACGCGATCGGCCAGTGGTGCGACCTTCTGTTTGGCCATGTGTACGAGTCTCCTGCGACTTATCAGGGGATCAACGAATTGGTGAACAATGGATTGTTAGCACTCATGCCCATCGAGTGCCAACAAAAGAAATCTATCGTGACCAACCATCGAGGTCAAGTCTGATCACAAGTCCGTAAACTGTGTTCAATAAACGATTTACAACCGCCGCCATATCGACAGCTGCCTGCCGAGGAGGCATGCGCAACAGACGGTTCCTGCTGTTGTGGCGGTCTAGTCGTCCAGAAAACACAGAGAGCCACTGGAGATCGCGTGGACCCTCTCGCGGCTGTCGCGAATCAGCACAGCACCGGCACTGGAGATTCCTTCAACGATTCCCTTCACCGGCGCTGACACATACCGCCCACGGGCCATGTCGCGTTCAGCCCACTCCTCACGCTCCTGGCTGGTCAGCGAGCCTGAGCCGGCTGCCGCACGCCTGAGAGCAGGCACGACAGCCATGAGCAGGTTGTCAAGCGTTACCTCGCTGCGCACGCTAGCTGCGGAACGGAGCTCCGGCGCCCGTCGGTTGATTCCCACACCGATGGCGGCCCACTCGGGCTTCCCATCGCGCCAGCGCGCCTCCACCAGGATACCCGCCAGCTTACGGTTTTCGACGAACAGATCGTTGGGCCACTTGAGCCGCACGGTACCATCAACAAGCGGAGCAAGCGCAATGGCCAGATCCAGTCCGGCGCGCAGGGACAGCACATTGAGGGCTCCCACGTCGGTAGGCCGCTCGATGAGCGTGAGCCAGAGACCAGCATCCTGATCGGATTGCCAGAAGCGTCCGCTGCGACCCCGTCCCTGCTCCTGCCGCGCTGCCATCACGGCTGTCCCCGCAGGAGCTCCGCGTTGCGCCAGACTATGTGCTTCATCCATGGTGGACGTGACAACCTCACGATATTCGAGCGCAACAAGCCCGCACGCGGCTACCAGGGTTGCGGATGTCATGAGGGGAACTGTCGAAACAGGATGCGGCAGGTTCAATGTCTGAAAGCTGGATGGAGTAGCAGTTAGTAGTACTTACTTGGCAGCATTATCAGATATCTCACCCACACTCAGCCACGGAAGGACAGCGCTGCGAACACCACCACGGCGAGCAACACGCGATAGGCAGCGAATATACCGAAACTGTGCCGGCTCACGTATCGCAGCAGTACTGCTATGGCCAGCCAACTGCTGAGCGCTGCGGCCAACACGCCCGCGATGATCGGCAGCGAGGCGCCATGCTCTCGCACCGCCTCTGGCACCTTGAGCACCACCGCGGCCGCCGTGATCGGCATACTCATCAGAAAACTGAAACGGGCTGTAGCAGGCCGGTGGAGCCCGAGCATGCGGCCCGCTGTCATCGTCGATCCGGAACGCGAGACTCCCGGAACCAGCGCCAGCACCTGCGCAAGACCCATGGCAAGTGCGTCGCGCATGGTAATCTCATCGACCATGCGGGCACGCGCGCACCAGCGATCAACCGCCCAGAGCAGTATCCCCATCACGAGCAACGACGAGGCAATGATCGTTGGTGAACGGAACGTCGTCTCGGCCAGATCATTCAGAAGGAGACCACCGATACCGGCCGGTATGGTTGCAACGATGAGAAATAGAACTCTTCGGTCATGCACAGTTTCAACACGCCAGGTGGTGGCAATGCGCCACACACTTGCGAGCATGTCAATCCACTCCTGCCGAAAATACCATATCAGTGCAAGCAGGGTCCCGAAGTGCAGCGCCACGTCGAACGCGAGACCCGGGTCGGGCCATCCCAGAAAATAGGGCACGAGCGCGAGATGCGCAGAGCTCGAGACGGGAAGTGGTTCGGTGAGACCCTGAATGATGCCAAGAACGATCGCCTGCAGCACTGTCATGATGCGATAGTCCGCTCGTACAGCGATTCATACTGTGCCACGATGGACCCCTCGCTGAAGCGCGTGCGCGCATCCCGGGCTGCCGCCATGCTCATTGCTTCCCAACGCGCTGCATCGGAGAGCAATTCAACACCCGCCTGAGCCATGCTCTTCGTGTCTCCCACGCCTCGCAGAAAACCCGTTTCTCCATCAACCACTACTTCGGGGAGCCCGCCAGCGTGGGTGCCGATCACGGGCACTCCACTCGCCAGCGCCTCGAGTGCGCTCAGTCCGAACGACTCCCTGTCGCTGGGAAGCAGAAACAGGTCGGCACCAGCCAGCAGCGGAGCAATGGCGTCTATCCGACCCAGAAACAACACACTGTCCGCGACGCCACTGTTTCGTGCCTCGGCTTCCGCATCAACACGCTCAGGGCCATCACCAACCATCACAAGCACCGAGGGGATCTGGTGTGCGATCCCGGCGAACGTGCGAATCACATCACGCACACGCTTAACAGGGCGGAAGTTGGAGACATGCATAATGACCTTGCGGCCTGCCACGACATCCATCGGAATGGGGAATACGTGCCTGGATCGGTCGAACAACCCGGGGTCTATGAAGTTTGGAATCACCTCCACCTTGCATCCTGCACATCCGAACGCACGGTACGTCTCATCACGCAAGTAATCGGATACTGCCGTGACAGCATGCGACTTCTCAATCGAGAACTTTGTGATGGAATAGAAGGACCGTTCCTGACCAACGATCGTGATATCGGTACCGTGGAGCGTAGTCACCACCTTTACGTCACGATCTTCTTCCCGCAACATGGAGCGGGCAATCCACGCGCTCGTCGCGTGAGGTATGGCGTAATGGCAATGCAACAGATCGAGCTGGTACTCGCGCACCGCCTCATGCATGCGTACAGCCAGTGCGAGATCATACGGTGGATATTCAAACAACGGATATCGACCCACGTCCACCTCATGAAACCATACCCGCGGCAGAAAACTCGGAAGACGGAACGGCTGCTGGTAGGAAATGAAATGCACATGATGTCCGCGAGCCGCCAGGGCAATGCCGAGTTCGGTTGCCACTGCTCCCGAGCCGCCATATGTGGGATAGCATGTGATTCCGATATTCATGTGCCTGCCTCCGCAGTGTCACACTCACCCATCGGGCCGAATGTGTCCACTGCTGCTGTTGATGACGACCCGACACCCGCGTCCCACCACGCCAAGGTCCGCTCCAGGATATCACCACGCATCGGATCGACGCGCGTTACCAACGGCTGCGGCAGTTGATGCCGGAACCAGGTGCGTTGTCGTTTGGCGTACTGTCGCGACTCAATGATGGTACGCTCTATCGCCCACTCGAGCGAATTGAGACCATTGAGCGCATCGCGCATCGCACTATAGCCGCATGCCTTCCATGCCGGAACCTCCGGCCCGTACCGTTGTTTGAGGCGAGCGACCTCCGCAACGAACCCATGGTCAGTCATCTCGCGGACGCGACTGGCGATCCTCACATAGAGCGAGTCTCCGGGATCGACCAGGAGGTAACGAGCCGAAGATGCATCGGCATTGGCCGATGATGGTAGCCTCAGGTGGTCACCGAGCCGCAGCCCTGCCAGGAGCGCCGTCTCAATGGCCCTCAGCAGCTGGGTCCTGCCGAGATGCGCGCGCTGTGGATCGAGTATGGTGCACCACCTGACCAGTTCATGGCGATCGAGATGTGCAAGCCACCGATCGAGCCTTTCACGCCGAACGGGATCGAGTTCCGGCATCGCATCGAGCGGCTCAACGAGTGCGCTGATATAGAAGCCAGTACCACCTACGATCACCGGATAAGTGCCGCTCTCGACGGCGTGTGCACACCAGCGCCGGGCTTCAGTGGCCCAGTGGTGGGCCGAATAGCGTGCCTGGGGATCGATCACATCCAGGCCGTAATGAGGAATGCGCAGTCGGTCCGCGTGCGACGGTTTTCCGGTGCCTATGTTGAAGTGACGATAGATCTGCCTTGAATCAGCGCTCACTATGGCAAGTCCGCGCCGTTCGGCCAGAGCCATTGCCAGTGCAGACTTGCCTGCGCCTGTGGGTCCGACGATACACATCCAAGGCCGCATTGTGGGATGACTCGCCATCACTGCATTCGCCCGCGCCAACAGATACCCAACGGACCCCCACGCACGTCACTTGCGCCCAAAACGCCGATCCAGCTCGTCCCACGACATGCGCACGATGGTCGCACGACCGTGCACATCGTGCGCTGGCAGTGTGGTGTGGACAAGCGCGCGGTACAGGGCCTGCATTTCGCCTGGTGAGAGTCTGTCTCCCGCCTTGATCGCTGCCTTGCAGGCAAACGTGGCAGCCAGTCTCTCGTGGCGTGCTGCAGCGCTTGCTGAACGATCTCCGACAAGAGCTGCGAGCGTATCACGCAGGCAACGCTCTGCATCGAATCTTGGGTGCGGCATGGGCACAGCGTGAACCAGCAGCGTAGCACCGCCAAAATGATCGATCTCGAAACCGACCCGGGTGAAGGCATCACGATGCGAGTCGAACGCCTCGGCTTCCTGCGTACCGAGATGCAATGTCATGGGAAACAGCAGCCGCTGAGATGGTGCTTCCCCACGCTCAAGCACAGCAAGGAACTGCTCATACAATATCCGTTCATGTGCCGAGTGCTGATCGATTAGTATCACACCTTCGTCATGCTCAAACATGAGATAGGTACAGCGAAGCTGAACGAGAGGAGGAACCGCCATCGTATCTCCTCCGTTCCGATTGTCTGCCCCGGTGTCCGGATGAGACGAGGGGGCTGGCGCGGCGAACAGCCCACCAGCGGAAGTCTCTGCTGCATGAAGAGCCGAGGGCTCGATCGTATCGCTCTTGCGGCCTGGCGAGGCATCTGACAGTCCGGAAAAGCTTCTCGCACTCCACTTCCCCCACCCGATACCGGCAGTTGCGTCGAATAACCCGAGGGCGCGTCGCACCGCCCCCTCGACCGCACGTTCGACTGGCCACCTGTCGCGAAATCGCACCTCCGTCTTCGCCGGATGAACATTGACGTCCACATCACTCGCCGGCAGATGCAGGTGCAATACAAGCGATGGCCGATGCCCTGCCGGGATGGTTGATCTGTACGCAGCCTCTGCAGCGCGGATAAGCCCGTGGTCCCGTACAAGGCGGCCATTGACAATGAGCAGCGCACGTCGGGAGGATGTTCCAACCTCCGCCGGTCGCTCTGCAAGACCGGACACCCGTATCACACCCTGCACATCATCCACATCCACGAAGCGATGCAAATCAGCCGCCCCCCAGACCGACCCGACCCTCGCCTTCATTGTCGCCGTCACGGGCCAGTCGAAGATCAACCGTCCATCGTGCCGGACGGTAATATGGACATCGTGGCGGAGCACGCCGATGGCCTGCAGAATGTCGGCGATTCCACGCCACTCCGAGCGTGCTCCGCGCATGAACTTGAGGCGGGCAGGTGTGTTGTGAAAGAGACGATGAACAGACACGGTTGTGCCCCGCCGTCTCGCCCCGTCACCCGTTTCGACAATGCTACCGGCCACCGCGCGAACATGAGACCCGATGCCATCATTCGCCGCCGTCTCGATGACGAGTTCCGACACAGAGGCCATGGCCGGCAGTGCCTCTCCGCGGAAACCGAAGCTGCGGACACCCACAAGCTGAGCAGCGCTCGTGATCTTCGATGTGGCATGTCGCGACAGAGCAAGAATCGCATCAGCCTCGTCCATTCCGGTACCATCGTCGGCCACTCTGATCAGGGTACGCCCTCCATCCTCTATGGTGACATCAATCGTAGATGCCGCTGCGTCGAGCGCATTCTCCACAAGTTCCTTCACGACAGATGCTGGCCGCTCAACCACCTCGCCTGCAGCGATCTGGTCGGCCACATCTCCGGGCAGTATGACGATCCGCGACATTCCTAATGCTACCGGGTATTTTCCTGTCCAACGAGTGGAGTGAGGCGCTCCGCAGGCACCCATCCGAAGCGACCCAGGCCGTGTTCAACACGGGCCCACGACTGCTGCACAACAGCGATCCGCACAATATCACCTGTGGCCAGTCCGCCCATAGTATTGGCATCATTGGCGGGTTGCACGCGCATGAGCACCGGTCTCTGCACAACAGCCAGACCAGTTGGATCGAGTGCGCCGGCGCTCCACCAGCCGATGATCCCGATCCCTGCCGAGACCAGCATCACTGCTGCAGCAACAGATACCCTGAACAAGCCGCGGTCAGGTGCTCCATCACGGGACATGGCCACCAAGAAGATCGCGATACCGAGACACCACCCGACGGTTGCTGTCACGATGAGCGGAAGTACCGCTACCATCGGGATCTCAGCCACGCCACTTCGCGCACCGGGTGGAAGCAACGTCAGGCGCTCCTGCACGTCTTTGGCAATGGGTTCGAGTCGGGCGGCCCGTTGCCAGGCCATGGCAGCGCTGACGGTATCACCCGCAGCCCAGGCGGCAGTGCCCCAATTCATCAGCAGGTCGACATCGTTAGGGCGGCTCTGCACCGCTCTTCCATACTGCTCTGCCGCCAACACATACTTGTGTACCCCGTAGGCGGCTGCCGCCTCGTTGACAATAACGGAAATGTCCGCTGCGCCTGGTGCACCCACTGATTGCTGAGCGAGTGCGCGGGCTGAGAACCCGGCCAGTGCGGGTGCAATGAAGGACAGCAGCATCGGATATGCAGCTCGCCGTGCCCAGAGCCTTGAAGAAGGAGAGGACACTGCTTCTCGGTCAACCAGACGCAAAGCCCTCGTTACGCGATTCTCGAGTTCTTCCTCGGCCACTGCCCTGCGATCGGACTCCTGAGCGAACCCTTCAACATCGAGGTCATCGAGCACCGCCAGAATATCGCACGTCGATTCACGTGTCACGCCGCACCGCCGCAGGACACGCTCCACATTACGTCGCAGGATCAGCTCACCGACCGGTACATGCAAGCGCTTCGAGAGCCGTTCCAGCAGTGTGTGCCTGAGGAAGCGCGCCGTCTCTGCCCTGGAACGCGCACCGGGTTCTGCAGGGAGCGACCTCGCTGTCACGGGTGATACATCCGCCGCCGATAATTTCCGTCGCCGGACCCACCATGCACCCAGCGCAACGAACAGACCTCCCAACCACATGCCCACCAGAACAAGACGCTGACCGACCGAAGCATCATAAGACGCCCATGTCTCGACTCCTTTCCACTTCCGCAGAGGTAATTCCGTAACCTCACCTATCCCGGACAGGTCGACCAGACTGCCCTCTGCCACCCTTACATCGACGGGTGTGGATTCAGCCCACTTGTAGGCAGCATGATACGGATCGAAATAACTGTATCGAAGCACCGGGAGATGGACTGCCCCCGGACGTGTTGGTGTGAGGATGAAATCGAACTCCTTCACGCCACGCACGAGTGTACCCGATGAGTCAACCTGCACGCGCTCACTACCCGGAACAGAGGAAGCCCAGGGCACCTCCACGGTCGGACGCGGGAAAAGCTTCACGTTCCCCGTGCCCTCGACCCGCACGGTGAGCACCAGAGGATCGCCTACGCGGGCCATGGCGGAATCCAGGTCCGCATAAATCCGCAATGCTCCCACGGCACCGGAAAAATCGGACGGTCTGCCATCACCGGGTAACGCTCGTACTATGAGTCCCAGGCTCTCCGCCCGCACCACGTGACGTTCCTCGCGGCTGAAGTAGCTTGAGGACTGCGGCAGATAATACGTCAGCTCGGGTGCTGCGATCGTGACGTGACCGGGAGCGATACCGAACAAGGCACGCTGAAACACATGAGCCTCATAGCGACGACCGCTGAATTCGCGTGCCGGCACCGTTCTGGGCTTACCCAGTTCATAGGCCAACAGACCACGCAGTTCAGGCGGATGGAACTCCGGGTCACGCCGCAAACGTGCCTTGGCACCCTCGCTCAGCAGGACAGCCACCTGATAGGTGACCTGTTGTCCCACATAGACAGTCTCCGGAAATGCCGCAGCGTGGAAGTCGACGGCCCGGCTCGTGTTCACCCGTATCCGGTCAACGATTGCCGTCGCGGAAGGCTGTGCCTCCACGCGAAGCGTGCAC
>CAYSKN010000137.1:0-8952 GCA_964431565.1 uncultured Gemmatimonas sp. | reverse complement strand
CCCGCGAATTCAAGTGCCTCGGCAGTCTGGCGTAACGAACTGCCTCACATGTGCGCTCTATTCAGCCGCAAAGGTTTGTGACTGAGGTCGGTGTGGATAACCCATGGATCAAGAATGTGTACACACGTGGCATCACTATAGTCGTTCTCCACACCAGCCCCAGAGCGAGAGATGCGTAAACGCTGGACTTAGCGCGTTTCCCACATCGATTTCAACACTTATCTACAGGAATGTCAATAAGTTGCAAATCGATACTGTATTGCGTGGTCTCGTGGTTCGTCATAGAATCCCCGCCTGTCGATTCGTCATCCCGGCCATGGAATCTACGGCTCACGTTCCTGAACCTCACGAAGGTCCGCCATGCACCTAATTCCCTGTGACGCACCAAACGGTCAGCTGGAACCTGCGCCAGTCACAAGTTTTGCTATCAACATGAATTGGTCGAATCGTCAGTTGTCCGCCTTCTGGACGATTGACGATCAATACATCATCCGTTCCGAAGAAGGGGGCTGTGTTGCGTGGTACCGCTTTCACGTCGATGAGCCGTACACCCGCGGAGATGAGGACACCCGGCTGACGTTGGGCGCCTTGATGGCAGATGTCATTCCGCTGGGTATTGGCCGCGTGGTATTTCCGGTGGGAAGCACCGGTCGCCGCGTCTACCGCGGCTGGCGAACGTCAGGCAAGACTGGTTGTGGCGGCCGTACTAGAATCCTGGCAGTTCGAGCTGCGCGGTCACGCCACCTGCCAGCGTGACGCCGGCAGCCTGTAACCAAGCCAGGAGTACATCCTGCCCATGATCGCCGGCCATCGCAGAGCGTGCCGCGCTGAGGTGCAACTTGAACTCGGCCGAAACGTCAGGGAGCGTCCGCCTGAGCACCGCGACGGTGAGCAGTTCGGTTGCGTCGGCCAGATGGCGGATCGCGAACTCCACCATACGGGCACGAAGCGCTGCGGCGTTGAGAACGGGGCCGTCACCCGCCATATCGTGCTGCGCTCTTCGTTCCCGGAACGAGGCAAGGCGGCTTCGCGTGGCGGTGAGCATTGGCAGTTCATCAGTAGAGTGCTCTGGCAGGGCAGCTACCGGCGCCCCGAGCAGGCCAAGCCAGGCCATCCAGAGCATACCACGTGCGTACGATTCCCATGGTTCCTGCTCAAGACGACCTGCGGTTCGCCTGACCACATCACCGACGTGATACCGCGCATCCCACCAACGTACGTAGCTCTCCGTCTGCCCGGAGACGAGCGCAAGCGCTCCAAGACGCAGGGCCCACGTAACTGCAGACTCACCGTCGTCGACCGGAGGCCGAAGAGCAGCCGCACAGCGGAACGCCCTGGCCGCCCCGAGAGACAGGACCGCCTGCGCCAGTTCACGTCCCGCGCTGGGTACCGGCTGAAGAGCCACCTCAAGCTGACTCAGTGCAGCCAGCTCGTACGCAGTGCCCAGCAGGGCAAGACCATCCGATATGGGCTCCCCCAGCCCGTCGCCGGCAAGCAATGCCGCGGCCTCGGCACGCTCCAGCAGGAGCGTCCGACGTTCCGAAGGAATGGCGGCAACGGCCCAATGCTCGTCGAGCGTGGTCCTGGCGAGTTCCGCCAGCTCCCGCGCTGCAAGTTCTCGATCAGTTACCGGTGTAAGGACGTGCATTCAGCCGTCTCCTATGGAGGGCGATGGCTCGAACCTGGTCCTGCAGATATGCAAAATGAACGACGGGATGCACATGGAGACGCCACCTCTGCCCGTGAGGGCATGACGGAACCCATGGCTTCCCGCAGTCCGGCGCCACCTGTCGAGTCACGCCTGAGCGTGTGATCGGCATGCAACACCACAACTTGCGGTTGGTACAAATCAACCGTATTCAGATCACTGTCGCATTTATGTAACACATCGACATCTGTCAAGGGGATGATCACAGTTTCCTCACCAGATGCCTGCTTTCGGAGAGTCGGGCGTGGGATTCGAGTCGTCGCAAATGGCACGCCGCAGGTTGGCGATGCTGGCCGCCAGCAACAGCAAGGTTCAGGAAGCACTGGCCCCGTCGGCCTTCCCGGGCTTCGGTCCGCCGGAAGAGTTGGCTCACGGCAGCCGGACTGAACAGGATTTCAACCGGGACTCCGGTGCGTCATATGCAGCAATGTCACTTGCCCGGCAGCTTGAGGAGCTAGCGCATGATATCATCGCGACGCCCGGGGCCGGGGGTGCCCTTCTGGCCGCCTATGCTGCCCAGGCGCGTGCATTGACCATGGTGGTGGAGGCAGTGCGCAGGAGCCGTACCGACCCTCTTCCGGAAGCCGTGGTGACCGCAGCCCAGGAGGCACTGGCCACCCCACTACCCAAGCCGGAGCTCAGGGCGGGCTGATCAGCACCGGTAAAGCCCTCGCCGGCGCGCACAATCAATCATCCCTCCCGCTCGCGAGCGCGCTTGGCAAGGGCGTACGCTTGGCGCAGGCGCCTTGTTGCGTTTCGGTCGCGGCCTTTCCGGGCCACGTCAATACCGGCCATGATCACGAGGCCACTGACGCGCAGAATAGGTGCAGCGGGATCGTTGTTGATGCCGCCGCCGGCGACATCGATACCGCCCATGAAGGCGGTACCCACGATCTCCACCCGTACCCATTCGGGAACGAGTATCTCAGCCCCGCCCCAGAAGGCAAAAACCTCAATCTCGGTGACGCCGGGACCCAGCTGCGCATTGCGAAGATCGATCTGAGCACCACCCATAATCGCCAACACCCGCAGATGTCTGGGAACAATCCACCCGCCTTTGCGTGCAACCCCACCCATGATCCCCATGACGACACCACGATTCGGAACCACATCGGGTTGCGCAACGCGCATGCGGACAGGATCTCCCACCAGCGAGCGCGTCAGATCAAGAGGGTCAGCCAGCAGCAGCTCCAGTTCCGCGAGTGACCGCGCCCGATATACGAGCGCCAACCGTTCATCGAGTTGATACATCTTGAGGCGATCATCCGCAAACGCTTCCGACAGCAGCCTCACCACATGTTCTCGCTGGCCATCGTTGACTGTACCGGGATAGGCAGGGTCTTCCATTGTCAGCCGAGTGACGGTCGACGATTGTGGAAATCAGTGACATCCTGGAACCGATGTGCTACCGACAGGATGATGTCATCGTTGTAGAGATTGCCGGTGATCACCGCGCATATGGGCTGTGGCTTGTACCTTGGCTGTGTCCCGTTGTTGGCATTGGAACCCGTCGATCCACCACCGAATGTGGGCACGCCGAACTTGAACGGGAGAACAACGCATGGATGTCCGGTCTGGGCATTGGGACCGACATCAGCCATGGGCCCGCCAATGAATCCGTCCATGTCCTTCATGAATTCTCCCCACGCCTGCACGAGCAGCATCCTCCGACGCTGGCCCTGAACGAACTCGTAACCCGGCGTCATGCGCCCAACGACGAAACGAGGATTCCAGTCAGCCGGTGCCATCGGGTTGGTCGTATCGGAGGCAAGCCCCGCGGGGCGCGCAGGCGGTGTGTTCCCGAAGGAAGCAAGATTGTTTGTACGCTCGGGCAGTTTGCTCAGATCCAGGCCGAACTCCTTTGCTTTTTTCTGCACGTAGCTTTCGAACGCAGCCGCATATTCCACATTGAGCCCGCCCTGCATTCCAGCCACCGAGGGGCGTGCTCCAATCTCCCGCGGATTCATTCCGAGGAGCCTGAGCTGGTCCACCAGTTCCCGCGGAGCTGCGGAGTCAACGCCAATGCGCAGCGATGCGAGGTCGATATTGCGATTGAACTCAAATGGCGTGGTAACGGTGGAAGGATCCCTGGGGTCTGCGCCATGAAGGATGCTGAACACCATCGCGCAGTCTTCCACTGTGCGACACATTGGACCAACACGATCCTGCGTCCATGACAGCACCATCCCACCGCGCCGACTCACCCGGCCGAACGTGGGTCGCAACGCACTGATTCCATTGCGAATGGCTGGGGATACGATGGAGCCCTGAGTTTCCGTGCCGATGGAAAAAGCCACGCACCCCGCGGCAGTGGCAGAACCCGGACCCGCCGACGAGCCACTCGAACCGACCTCCAGGTTCCAAGGGTTGTTGGTGCGCCCGCCATACCACCAGTCATTCTGCGCAAAGAGCCCAGTGGACAACTTCGCGAGCAGCACGGCACCGGCATCACGCAACCTCGCCACTATCTCGGCGTCCTCATCGTAGATAGTGTCAATGAAATCCGCCGAGCCCCAGGTTGTGGGGATCCCCTGGGTTGCGAACAGATCCTTGACCCCGTAGGGCACCCCGTGGAGAGGTCCCCGATCCCTACCGGCCTTCAGTTCCGTATCCCTTGCGTCAGCTTCGGCGCGTGCCGATGCCTCCATGAGCGTGACCACGCAATTGAGTTGCGGATTCAGTTGCTTGAGGCGATCAAGGTAGATATCCGTGATCTTCCGTGATGTGATACGTCCGGACTTGATGAGCGCCGAGATGCGGTGAGCGGGAAGAAAAGCCAGATCTTCCGGGTTCGTCGGCACCGCGCCGCTCCACTGCTCCACTGTGAAGGGAGTACGTGCGAAAACCGCAGAACCGCGCTCACGCACAAGCTTCTCCATGAGAGCGCCTGTTCCTCCCGGATACGGCATGAACTGGAAGGCAGGTGCCTCAGCGTTACCCAGTGGTACGGGTGGCTGTTGCTGAGCAGCTGGCCGAAATGCGGACCGGATAACATCGGAGGGGATGTGTCCATCACCAGAGTTCATCGCCAACGCGGCAGGTGCCGAAAATGCCGATGCTGCAGCAACGGTCAGAGCCCTGAACATGAACTGTCGACGATCCAGTCCGGTTGCTATCTCGTCATGATCAACTCCGGCAAGGTCGACCTCAGTCTGTGCCAGGAGATCCAAGGGAGTATTCACGCCGCTGCTCCAACGGAGAGAGAGAGAACGAGTCCGAAAAACGATCGCCCTCAATATCTCCTGCGAACGAAACAAGCGTGAGCCCGCGTCAGCCTGGCGGCGTTCCCTGACGCTTGATCTTGAAACCGAATGGCTGCTGAACAAGTTGCGACACCGGCCGGCCGCCAAGAGATGCCGGACGATACTTCATTCTGGGAAGCGCGGCCTTGACTGCGGCTACAAACTCGGGCTGGGCCGCATCAAGAACGCGGAAGGTAGTGGTATCCGCATGTCCGAGGCTGTCCACCACGAACTGAACAAGAACGAAGCCTTCGATGTTCTTCTCCAGCATCCTGGGCGGGTACTCGGGACCAGCAGCTGTTGGATCGAGGGCAGCCACAGAGTCCACCTCGATCTCGGTAAAGGCCCGCTCGGCAACCACTTCTTCCCGGGGTGGTTCGGGGACCTCCACTTCTGCAGGCGGGGCGGCAACCACGGGCACTGATCCCACCGGCTCCGGGACCTGGAAGCTGCCGAGGCCTCCGTCGCCCTGACCCGCCTCGAGAGCCACAAAACTAAGACGTTCAAACGACGGTGCTGGCCCCTCCGGTTTGGGCGGCGCGATGAACAGCGCCATCAGATCCGATTCAAGCGGGGATTGCACGCGTGGCGTGGATGTAAGCAGGGCGGCACTGCCGATGGCCGCTGCGAGCGACCCAACTCCGGCCAACTGCCAGGGCGAGAAAAGCCACACTGTAGAGCGTCGTGACGACTCGAGCAGGGTCAGCCTCATGCGACGATTGCTCAAACGATCCCTCCTGTCGCCGACCTGCGACATGAAGCACGCCCGTGGTGTCCGTCCATATGCGAACCACGAACCATAACAGCCCTTGCTAATCTCTGTCGTCGCCGGCTCCTGAACACAAGCCCATCCTTTCTGGTCGGCTCCAACACGACACAGAACTGCCATCGACCATCAGCCATGATACACCGCATTTCACGAAACGGACCCGCCTGTTCCTTCCACGCAACCGTGCTGGCCAACGCGCACGGAACGGCGAAATGCGCGACGGAGGTCTATTCGCGCCGGAAGCGGGCCAGCAGTCCCGATTCGCCCCGAAGGGTCAGCGTGCTGCCGCTTACCACGGCGCTCCTAACACTCTCGAGCATCGTATGGAAAGCCCGCTCCACAGCATCACCGTCGCCAATACAGGCCATCATGGTGGTTGCCAGAGCACCAAAGCGCAGACTGCTGCCCACGGCTGCGAAGCTGCCATGGAAGCGATTGCATCCGCCGAAACCGGATGCACGTCCGGCAGCAAGCGCCAGTGTGGGCGCACGCCCGTCAATGCCTGCCACTGAAGACCGGCCCGTGAGTGAAGTCAGCACCCAGTTGCCGTCGAATGCAGTTGAGGCGCTTTCGGTGGCGGGGGTACCAGCAGGCGGCATTCCGGTGTTTGGCTGTGAGTATCCAGGCATGAGCGATCGATAGCGTGCGGTGAGTTCGTCCTGTCGTGATGCTCCGGTCTGCAGCACGCCGCGGATGAAGACATGAGTTGCCCGTGTGCTGAATTCGAACGGGTCACCATCCCAGACCACCACATTGGCCTGCCGGCCAGTACGCAGTGAACCCACACGTTCCTCAACACCAAGCACGATGGATGGGGCAAGCGTCACTGCCCGCAACGCATCCTCCCACGACATTCCGTAGGCCACGGCGTTTCCAGCTTCCTGCCGCAGATTGCGCACATTGAAGCTGCCAGGATCACCTGGCCCGTTCCCTATCAGGCTCACTTCCACGCCCGCCGCACGAAGCAGTGCGGCGTTCTCCTGCCTCTGCCCAAGAGCATCGAAAGTGGTTGGAATGTTGTTCAGCGCTCCGGTCATGACGGGTACCTTTGCGGCAGCAAGTTCGGCAGCGACCTGCCACGCTTCGGCGCCCGATACAATCACAAGCGCGAGTCCATACTCCCGGGCGATCGCAAGCATGGTACGGATGTCACTCGCGCGATCCACCGCGGCAAAGAGTGGCATAGTACCGGCCAGTACAGGAAGCAGGGCATCAAGCTGCGAACGTGATGTGATGAAGCTGCGTGTGCTTCCAGCCTCGAATTGCACACGCCGCAGCCTATACTGCCTGACGTCATCCAGCAATTCCCTGAGGCGCCCCCACATGGCGGCGCGGGCACCGGTGCCGGCAGCAGCAACGTTCATGTTCACATACATGCCCACACCGCGTCCGACCAGCATCGCTCCCACGGTATTACCGCTCAGATCAACCACAGCACCCTTGCCGGCAAACCAATTGCCGCCCGGGAAGACACCCACCGTGGTGATCCCATCCTGCGACGCGGGTCGGATCAGGGTGCTGGCGGGATTGAATCCGTCAACAACATCGAACGACGCACTGATGCGATCATTCACTGTGGCCTGCGTATCGTTGTAACCGCCCGAGAACTGCGGGCTGCCCGCTTCACTTAATCCCAGCGTCGTAATGGCATTCACGAAGCCTGGCGTAACCCACTTGCCGCTCGCATCAACCCGGGTGGCGTTCGCTGGAATCGACACATCGGCGCCTACAGCAGTTATGCGATCGTTGGTAATTATGACCGTGCCATTCTCGATGCGCAGCCCACTCACGGGATACAGAGTGCCTCCGGTGATGGCGATGACCGTCGCCGGAGGCTGTGTCCGTCCCGCCAAGGGTGACGCCTGCCCGAACACCGGCACCGCACAGCACAACGTGACTGCAATCGGCGCTGTCCTTCGCACCGCGCGATCGAACACGGGTTTCCCGGATAGTGCCCAGTGCATCAGCGATCTCCTCCGCCATTCACAGGCACATAGCCAAGTTCGAAATCGGTACGCCACTGCTGTTCGGGATCGAGTCGGTCATACCGCGTGGCACCATCTATCCACACGCGGTCTGGGCGGGCATACACGCTCAACGGATGACGATTCCACAACACGATGTCCGCGTTCTTGCCGACTTCGAGCGTGCCGATACGATCGTCGAGCCGTAGTGCCCACGCCGGGTTGCGTGTAATCCATGCGATGGCGTCCTCATCGCTGATCTCCAGCCCTATGGAGCGCGCGACGGCGAGCGACTTGGCAGCTTCCTGGTTGAGTCGCTGCGATCCGCTGGGGTCGTCACTGTGCACTATGGTTCGCGTACCCGCTGCATGTACCAATCCAACGTTCGCCCGGATGCCGTCGAGAGCTTCCATCTTGAATCCGCCCCAGTCACTCCACAGCGACGCGGCGATACCCGTGCTCGCAAGTACATCCGCAATCTTGTATGCCTCTACTCCGTGGTGGAACGAACGAATCTGATAACCAAACTCCTTCGCGACATCGATCAACTGCATCATCTCGTCGGCCTGATAGCAGTGCATGTGCACAAGGATGTTGCCTCTTAGCACCTCGGCGAGCGTCTCGTTGCTGAGATCCCGCGCAGGCGGATCACCCTTGCGGTCGGCAAGCCAGGCATCCCAGCGTCTGCGGTACTGTTCGGCAGCGATCCAGGCGGCGCGATATCCCGCCACATTGGCCATGCGTGTTGCAGGACCTCGCTGGGCATATACCCGCTTGGGGTTCTCTCCACAGGCCATCTTGAGGCCGTAGCTCGCACCCGGAAATTTCATGCCCTGCACCGATCTCGACGGTACGACCTTGAGAACAACCGAGCGCCCGCCAAAGAGATTGGCAGAGCCGGGCAGTATCTGTAGCGTGGTAACTCCTCCGGCCAGATCGCGCGGGAACTGAGGGTCCTGAGGCCACACACTGTGCTCTGCCCAGACGTTCGCCGTTGCCGGCGAAGTCATCTCGTTGCCATCCTCATGCGCCGGCGTTCCCGGGGCTGGGTAGACGCCGATATGCGAGTGCGTGTCGATGAGTCCCGGAGTGAGGTACCGGCCTGCACCATCAATCACTTCGGCTCCGTCCGGCACATCGACCGAAGTTCCTGCAGCGACGATACGACCATCGATCACGGCTATGGCGCCGTTATTAATCAGCGGACCTGCGCCAGTGAAGATATTGACATTCCGAATGACCAGCGGCGGTGCCGTGGGCCGCACATAG
>CAYSKN010000136.1:2569-8993 GCA_964431565.1 uncultured Gemmatimonas sp. | reverse complement strand
GCAGCGGAGCGCCGCCGGTGCGTTGGTTGTGCCAGGCAGGCATCTGCGGTGGACAGCGCTGCACGACCGATAAGTCGTGCCTTGCGCGTTATCCGGCAGTCAGCTGAGCGAGGTTTCTCCAATCCCGGTTGAGTAAGTATCCCATCCACGCAAGAGTGATCTGGATTCGCGCCCACGCCTGCCTGGTTTTGCCATTTTCAGCAGATGACTCATGCTGCGGATGTCGCCATGGACGCACTCGCGGTTACGAGTCGGGCGCTGCGGCCGTATAATTGCCGCAGGGCTGGAGGTCGGCATGAGGTCCCGGCCAGAACTCTGGTATGCGTCATACCATGCCGCACGGCCCGTGACTCCAGAGCCTGCTGGAGCCACAATGTTTCGGACTTCGCCGTTGGGTTGATGCCACCTTCTCCCAAGGCTCGCCAGGTGGGGCAGCCCACTCATTATTCGGTCACTCCAATGTTGGCCATACCCGGTCATCGCTGCGGGCTGATATCTTCATGGCTGGGGACGATCCGCTCTATCTCTGGGCGCTGGAGCGACGTCGTTCAACTGCCGTTGCGGCAGGCAGCGTCCGCCTGGCTCCGCTTGAGTACAGATCGTGCGTAAACTGCAGTATGCGGCGCACGCTGATGGTGCTCGTCAATGCACGATATACCGCTAATCATGACGCACGAACTGGCAGTTGTGGGTGTCGCGGCCGTCTCTTGCCTGGCCGTGGCTCTGCGCGTTGGGAAACTTGAGGCTCGGATGCAGGGCCCGGAGGAAAGACCGTTGTCAACATAGTCAGTCCTCGTGCGTTCTTATATCCCTCGTGCCGGGTGTATTGCCCCGAAAGTAACCTTGAACCAGAACTTCAGCGGGTGACAACGCCGGAAATGAATGTCCAGGTCGTGGGCTGATGGCCAGTGAATGGCAAGCTCGACCGGCATTGACACCGGCTAGTCATGAACTCGCTGTTGGCGCCTCGACCCCTGGGGCTTTGCAGTTGGCGGTCTAGAGCATCCATGGAACGGAAGGCCTTGATAAATCAAGTAGCCTGGTTAGGCGCCTTGTGGTGTACGAGCACGCCTCGAACGGATCAGGCCGTGCAATCTGGCAGGGAAAGTGATGCTCATCAGGACAATTCCACCCAGAAAGGGTACTCTGCGTCGGTGCTGAACTGCGCGTGCGATCACGAACAATGTCGGAATTGCACCTGCGCCGAATGCCACTGCAGCAAGCCCCCATAGGTTCCCTTGCTGCAGCAGCCGCAGCCCCGCAATGGTCGCCAGGATCAGCACGACAGGGTGCAGCAAGGTAAACAGGGTTGTAGCTGACCATTGGATGCCTTTTCCCCTCTCCCAGATGCCTTCCCCATGCCACCTGATCCGTCGATAGAGGCCGGCTACGGATTGTGGGTTACCCAAGTGAAGCACAGCGAGCTGTTCCGATTGCCACATGGTGCCACCAAGGGCGGCCAGTCGACGACAGATGTCAACATCTTCGCTGCTCACCTTCTCACAATCAAAGCCACCGAGTCGTCCGAACCAGTCGGAGCGGATACAGAAACAGGCTGAGTTGATATAGTGGCGTGGCCCATCACCTCCGGGTCGGTGGAGCCCGTCCCACACCCGCTCGGTCCAGTGACCATCGGGCCTCGAACGTACCTCGCACCCCACGGCAGCTGCTCCAGTAGCCTCCATGGTATCCACAATAGCTGAGAAGAAGTGTTCCGGTACGAGGCAGTCGCAGTCGAGAAATGCGTATACTGCAGCGTCCGGATCAGCCGAGGCACCATCGTTGCGGACGCCTGCAACCGTGGCGGAGCTTGACATCACGACCGTGGTGAATGGCAGGTAAGATCTTGCGACGTCAAGGGTGGAATCGGTTGATCCATTGTCACACACGATCACCCTTACATCGCACCGGTCCCGGGCTGAGATAACGAGCGAATCCAGACACTGGCTGAGTAGGGATGCACGGTCCTTGACAGGAATGACAACGGTGATCGGCAGTGCACTGCGAGATCCTTCAGCCGCCTCTGTCCTGTCGTCCTTGCCATCGACACGCCTCACTCCGCCAAGGCGTCCGGAGCCATCTGTCTGGCGAGGCACAGGACCAATTTCCATGACACTCCGCTTCCTATCTCGTGCAGTTGACAACTCGGAGATTGGCATACCAATGAGTGTCGATGTTCCGGGCATGGCGATAAGATAATGATTGCGTGGGGCAGGGCATTGGATTGCTGTCTCCGGTCTGCTTCGGAAGGCTTCGGGGCTTGGGCTCATTCGGCGGTGATATTCCGAAAGGTATTACTTGATTGCTGTCCCGCGACAGTTCCGTCTGTCAAACGACATCGCGCCCCATACTGCCACGATGCACTAGATCACCGATGGCGCGCTGGATGGGCTACACCGTCCTGTGGCCTTACCGTCACCGCGCCGGCGTTCTGAGGGGTAATGTGACGGTAACGATGTTTCGATAGTCAGCGAGTGGAGCTATACGCCAGAGAGTCCGGCTGGAAAACGACTGCACGAGGGGTTCTGAATGACCTGCAGATAGTACCTCCTTGCGGGTATTCGAAGATACTCGATGTCAGGAACCGCGCACGATGCAATCCTATTAGCAATGACAACCAGGAAACTTCTTCTGCTTGATGTGGGCTGGCCGCAGGCGGGGCTTCTCATCCTGTCACTCCGTCGGGCCGGGTTCGATATCATCCGTGCTGTACCTGGTGCTATTGATCACAAGGGAATGGGGCACTATTGCCTTCAGTGCAGCGCTCCTGACGACTTCAATACGGCCTTTCTGAAGGATCTCTTCCCGCAGTACGCTGAGGCAGATGTCATCTTGCCGCTGACCGAGGAGATCCTGGACCAGGTGTGGCAGTTGCCGGAGCCAATGCTGGGCCGTGTGTTCCCGCAAACGGACACTGTACAGCGGGAACTGCTGCGTGACCGACGGGCGATGTACCGCATGGCAGTCGCGCAGGGAGTGCCTGTGCCACCGAGTGTGGATCTGAACGCCGATGAAGATGTCGACGCTGCGTTCAATGCACTCGGCTCTCCTCTGGTGCTCCGAGGTACGGCCGGAGTTGGCGGAAAGCAGGTTCGCATAGCCGGAACGCGTGATGACGCGATTCGCGAGCTTCAGGATCTGAGAAGGGTGTCTCCCGGAGTACCCTTCGCTCAGCGCATGATTCCCGGCAGGAGATATCTCTTCGGCGCTCTGATCGACAAGGGGCGACTGCTGGGACACTACGCGCAGACTACAGTGGAGGGGGTGAGGCCGCCTACCGGCCCATCCATCAGAGTTCGGACTCTCGATTCACCGGTATTGCTCAGCCACGGTAGGCTCCTCTTCTCGGCGCTGCGATGGAGCGGTCTCGCCTGCGCGGAGTTCGTGGAGGATTCCGATGGTACACTCTATTTCATGGAGATCAATCCGCGCCCATGGGCGGCTATCTCTGCAGCCCACGCATCAGGGGTTCCCCTCATGGACTGGTTTGCCGAGTATCTGTTCAGTGGCCGTACTGATTTTCCCGAGGTTGTGGCAGTACCAAGTGATGTACCGCTTTTTCCTCAGTATGCGTCTCATAAGATCCTGAGATACAGCCCGTTCAGAACCGGCGACATCAGCCCGTTCGTGCGCTGCCTCGCTTCGGCACCCTGGTCGGAGCCTAGAATGATGCTGCACTATATGCGTACCCTCTGGTGGCAACGGTGAGCGGATCGCGAGGAATTGAATGACAGCAGTGCTCGTTCCGCGCCATGTTGATATTCCCACGCTCATGGGTTTGCTGCCATCGTCTGCACATGTAGATCTACACGTGGTGGATTTCGTCAGTTCGCGACCAGTATGGGCAGATGTCCTTGTTGCAGGGTCACGTATCGCTCTTCGTCATGAGCATGCAGTCGAAGTCGAACGCAGGTACGGAGTTTTTCGGTCTCGGTTCGCAGTGAATGGGAACGAGGTTGACGGGCCGATTCCTGGCATCGATGTGGCGCTCATGACGTGGGCTTTCGACGAGATGCTCGCACGGACACTTCTCGAACGTCTTACGGACCTGCGGTGGGTGCACTCGTCGGTAACGGGTACAGACTGGCTTCCGCTGGACATGTTGCGCGAGAGGCAAGTTCAGGTCACGTCGCCGCTCGGAATCCACGGGAGGAGAATAGCGGAGTTTGTAATCGCCTACATTATGGCGGACGCCAAGCGGTTGTTTGATCATGCTGTGTCTTCATGGATGCGTCACTCAGTACGGCCAATGCCGACTGAAATGGAGGACATCACAATAGGCATTGTTGGGTATGGTGGCATTGGAAGGTCTGTAGCAGCACTTGCACGGAGAATCGGTGCCAGCGTTATCGCACTCCGTCGTGGATGCCTGCAGCAGCGGGATGAGAATGGAGTACTCGAAACCCCTGATCTCATTGAATTGCTTGCAAGAGCCGATGCTCTGGTCCTCTCTCTTCCATACACACCAGATACCGAGCGGCTCATTGACGGAGCTGCCCTTTCACACCTGAGACGAGGAGCGGTGGTTGTAAATGTAGGGCGTGGGGGCACACTCGACCTGGATGCGTTGGTTGCAGCCGTTCAGAGTGGACATGTGCGTGGCGCCTGTCTCGATGTTGTCAGTGATCCCTTGACTGGCAGACCTGCCTCAAGGATTCCGAAACGGCATCCGATATTCCGTACCCCTGGAATAATATTCACAGGTTACACATCGAGTATGTCGCGGCACTCAGAAGTGGAACTGCTGACGGACTTTGCCCGTCGTCTGAGTGTCTTCGAAGCGGGGGGCCAATCCGGAGGCTAGGCCGAACCTGCTTGTGACGCGACGAGTTTACCGGTTCCCGTCCGCGTACCGCTCTGGCAGACAGGCCTGCCGGTGGCTCAACGCCAGGCGGCGAACGAGACCATTCGGTGTCATCCCGCTTGGCACATTGATGCGAGGCAGGACGAATGGCAGGTCACCGGCCTGCCGGGTCCAGGCGCCACCTTCCACAGCGAGCGCGTGTTCATAGCCCAAACCACGAAGCACACATTTCTCCCTGCGGCCAAACCGACCATAAGGGAAGGCGTGGGCTCTACACGGGGGAAGTCCGCTATTGGCCAGCCACCGCTGCGAGTCCAGCAGCTCACACATGAGTTGTTCATCGGTGAGCGAAGGCAGACAGGCATGGTGCATGGTGTGGCATCCGAATCTTACAAGGCCGGATTCGGCTGCCGTGCGCAGCGTCGGCAGATCCGCGATCAGGTATTCTAACGGCAATGCCGCCACATCCTGAGCCACCGAATCGATTCGTTCGTACAGGCCGGAATACGGGGGAGCAAGGAGCTTCTCACGAAGCGCGGTCCAGGCAGCCTCCTGTTTGGTCGTTCCAGCGACCCTGTCCCACCATGGTGTATGACCTCCAAGCATGGCAGGTGACACGAATACTGTGCTGGGGATCCCGCTTTCGATCAGCGTCGGCAGTGCATTCTGCATTGCGCCGAGATATGCGTCATCGAATGTGATATGAACCCTCACTGATGCCGACGATCCAGTACCCGGTCTGGTGATCTCATCGAGATCTACGAAGTCGATGGACGGGAGATTCCCCAGTGTGTGGATCAGATCCATGAACGACGACAGGCGCATATGCAGCGATGTGTCGACATTATGCACCACGACATGATCAGGTATCACATTGTGAAAGGCCAGGATGACATCGCAGGCCCGCCACCAGTCATGTGTCATGGCCCGCTTGGCTCGAGAGGCCATGACACCGTCAAGCAGATCGCGCAACTGTCTCCGCATTGATACACGGAGCCTGGTCAGGGACGCGCCGTGGCGACAGCTGCTACTCTGCTCTGCGTCCGTTGGCGTCGGCTTGCTCGGCCAGTATGTGGTGCTCTCGTGTCGGGCACCTGAAACAACGCCGCCGGGGCACGCGATGCAATGGACACTGCTGCGCAGCACAGAGCGATCGTGACGTAAAAGAACGCCCAGTAGGCGGATGAGATAAAGACTGTTCCCACCGAGAATCCAACCAATCCTGCGAGGAGCAACTCCATTCCCTGCCTCTTTCGTGGTGGCACGTGGCGCCAGCGTGCCGACCGCCAGAGGTTGCGCATCGTGAGCCAGATGATGGCAAGGAAAGTGAGCAGGCCCGGTATACCAAGCTCCACGCCAATCTGCAGATAACCGTTATGAGCCGCCTGCCAGGGTACGCCCCGGCCCTGGGCCTGCAGCTGTCGAGCCCACTCCGATCGTCCCTGCTTGTTCTGGTAGTTGCTGGCACCCGCACCCAGAATGGGATCCTCGGCCATGAAGGTGAGGCCGCGCTTCCATATCTCAATGCGCCCAGTATCGGAGTTTCCGGCCCAGTTGTAGTCCTTTTCTGGTTCGAGAATCGTCTTCATCAATGTCCAGTAGCCGCTGTTGCCTGCCACG
>CAYSKN010000136.1:0-2559 GCA_964431565.1 uncultured Gemmatimonas sp. | reverse complement strand
CTTGTGTCGGGTTCCCACAGAAGTCGTCACCGAGAAAACGAGAAAGCCGGCGGCGGCGATTGCGAGAGCAAGGAAGGCGCCGCGCGACCCACTCTTCACAACAACAAAGATGTAAAAGAGGGCGCAGAGAGCGAACAGAATACGCTTCCAGGTGCTGCGACTGCGGAAGAACAAGGCGGTCGATATGAACGCTGTGGACAGGGAAACAAGGGCGCCGTCATTCGCATCATAGAACGGCATTCCGTATGGCTTCCCATAGCTGTCGAAGGGCGCAGTAGCCAGAGTGAATCCATAGAGTATACCGCCCACCACCATTGCACCAAGAAGGACGTCTAACGCATAGTCCGAGCGAACGCGTGCTGCCACAAGCAGCGCGAGCGCAATCGCTGGCACGAAAATCGTGATCAGGAATTCGAGAGCCTCTCCACGCACTATGGCGAAAGGGCCGCCTATGATTGCAAGGACACCGATAAGCAGCGTCACCTGAACGGGACGCTTCCACGAGTCACGGAAGACATCGAATCGGTGCGGACTCATCAGGAATGCCACAAGAGCACCCGCGATTGTCAGAATGCCAAGCCGTAACGGAGCAAGAATCGGGATCAACAGCTGCCAGTACCAGACGTTGGTCAGTACGGCAAGGACCAGCATGAACAGCGTGGCGTCCATGTGGTCGCCACGCGTGGATACTGGTGCATGGTAACGTAGACTTCCGTTGGTCATCCTATCACCGCCGGGCGTGTCGACAGCCGACGAAAACTATCATTCTGTCAGTCTTCCTCGCACACATCTGAGAACGAGCCTACGGAGCACTCTGGTCGATCGGCACTTCTCGATACGCAGACTGGGCCCCATTGATACCGCTTGAAGTATAATGACGCCCGATCTGTGAGCTGAAGCTGGGTCGGAGGAATAGGACTGTCGTGGTTTTTCCTGCAACATTTCCTGGAGTATGTATCCGACGATTGCCTCTCGCCGTCGTCACGCTGTCAAGCCGTCAGACCCGTGTTGCTGAAGCCCCCTTCCGGCGTCCTATTCCGGCAACTGTCCCACTCGCTGAAGCTCCGCGCTGCAGATTCTTGAGAAGTGGATTATCCTCCGTCGCTATGTCCGTGGTTCATCACTTCACCGTAGACCTTGAAGACTGGTATCATGTGTCGGCTTTCGAGTCGGTCATAGCACGTGAGCAGTGGCCATCAATGCAGACGCGGGTTGCTGCCTCGACCTACCGGCTTCTCGATATCATCGGCGAGGCCGGACATCTCGCCACGTTCTTCACTCTGGGATGGGTGGCAGATCGTCATCCCGGCCTGATTCGAGATATCGCAGATCAGGGCCATGAGGTTGCATGCCACACCTGGTGGCACAGGCGTGTCTTCACCCAGGCACGTGAGGAATTTGCTGAGGACATTCGCATGTCCAAAGCCCGCCTCGAGGATATCACCGGTGTACCGGTACGCGGGTTTCGTGCTCCCAGTTTCTCGATAACACCAGGCACGGAATGGGCGTTCGAAGAACTTGCAAACCAGGGTTTCACATATGATTCGTCCGTGTTCCCGATCTGGCGTCCAGGCTATGGAAACCCGAACGCTCCGGCAGGGCCGTACGAGATTCGCACGCCGAGTGGGACTCTGCTGGAGTACCCTCTCGCGACGTTCCGGATGCTTGGCACACGGCTGCCGGGGGCGGGGGGTGCGTACCTGCGGCACCTCCCCTTCGGACTTGTGCGGCGCGCGGTGCGTGCAGCCGAGGCTGAGAGTCGTCCTGCAATGATCTATGTACACCCGTGGGAGCTCGATGTTGATCAACCAAGACTGGCGGTTGGCAGACTGACGGCACTGCGACACTATGGTGGATTGCAGAGGACGGCGCCGCGCCTGGCGAAGCTGCTGTCCGAGTTCAGGTTCACCAGCATTGAGCGCAGCGGCATGGGTTGCGCAGCAAGCGGGGCGACATGAGCATCATTGGACACATATCGCATACCACCATCTCCCGCGGTCGATGGTTGACCGATGAAGTGACGCCCACGCAGTGGGATACATTTGTCCGTAACAGTGGTGACGGAACAGCATTCCATCGTGTTGCGTGGCTTGAAGCAGTGACTCAGACGCTCGGCCACGAGGCTCACGCTCTGTCCGCATGGGAGGGCTCAACACTGATAGGCGTGCTTCCGCTGGTGCATGTGCGGAGCCGCCTGTTTGGCAACTACCTGGTGGCAGTGCCCTTCGCTTCATACGGAGGACCACTGGGAACATGCGATGCGGTCGTCATGCTGTCTGCAGAGGCGGTGCGTCTGGCAGGGAAGCTCGGTGTCTCGCTGCTCGAGATGCGCGCTCGCCACGCGCTTCAGGAGATACCGGATGGTCTTGTGGTCTCCGAGCGCAAGGTGACAGTAACCCTGCCGCTCGGCGGAGGCAGCAATGCTGTACTTGGCCGATTTCCTTCAAAGCTGCGCAGTCAACTGCGTCGTGCAGAGAAGGAAGGGGTGGAAGTGGAAGTCGCCCCTGACCTCGCGAGAGAGTTTCACGTGGTATACAGCGAGCACATGCGCGATCTGGG
>CAYSKN010000135.1:0-9027 GCA_964431565.1 uncultured Gemmatimonas sp. | reverse complement strand
GAACACCACTCCCATCTCCCTCAGTCTGGAATTGACGTGAGGGTTGTGAATGATCTCGCCTGCCAGGAAGATGCGTTTGCCCGGGAATTTCCTGCGTGTCTGATAGGCATAGTCGACCGCTCGTTCCACTCCATAGCAGAACCCGAACTCCCGTGCCAGCCTTATCGTGGTACCGCCAGAAGACAACGTGTGGTCGTTGCCGAGCATTATCTCGACGAGACGCCCGGAATAGTCGGCCTCAAGCGCCTCCTGCACCTCGACCTTGAGCCCGAAGCCCTTGCGCACGTATGTCACGGTCGGTGCCTCAGATGACGAACTGGACATGCTTCTAATGTAGCGCCAGCACCTGTGTTGCATCACCACGCTCCACGTCCGGGTTTCCCCTCTGGCCGAATCCGTTGTGATGACACAGTCTAGAGACATGTACAAGTCAATTCTGGTTCCCTACGATGGCTCCGAGGCAAGCGCCCGGAGTCTGCCGATTGCTGTGTCAGTGGCTCAACGCACGAATGCCTCCGTGTGCGTGGCCGTGGTCCACGATCCAAGCTCCTACATTCCCTTCGCACCGGGCGAAGTAGCCATTCCGGTCTACAATCAGGAGATAGTCGAGAGCCATCGTAAGCATGACCAGGAGATCCTCGAAGCCGCCGTTGAACAACTCCGGGACCGGAAAGTGCAGGCCACCGGGGTACTTCTCGAAGGCACGATTGTGGAGGCGCTTGAGGAACATGTGATCTCCGCCGGTATCGATCTGACCATCATGGGCACACACGGCCGGACGGGTTTCGAACGTCTTCGGCTCGGCAGTGTGGCAACGGCCTTCCTGACCCGCTCCACCACGCCCGTACTGCTGACACCGGCGAGAGAAGGACCTGCGCCCGAAGTGGTGCCGGGAGGTGTACTGCTTTGCCCGCTCGATGGGTCGCCTTTCGCGGAAGAGGCCCTCCCGCACGCCAATACACTGGCAGATGCTCTCGGACTTCACATGCATCTCATCGCTGTTGCCGTGCCTCATGCGATTCCGATGGCACCTTTCGGTGCCGAGGCATTACTCGCCGACAGCCATGCGCTCGAAGCAGAGGTGGCAGGGCGGGAGACCTATCTGGCACGGATCGCCGCAGGCTATCCATCAGGCACAACCTGGTCAGTCATCACCGATATGAGTGTCGCACGCGGCCTGCAGGACGCAGCAGGCGACATGAAGGCCAGTGCCATCGCCATCGCGACCCATGGACGGGGAGGTTTGAAGCGGCTGGTACTGGGCAGCGTTACCGACGAACTGCTGCGCAACGCCGACATTCCAATACTGGTGTACCGTCCCCGAAAGTAGTGGGATTCGACCCCGCAGTCTTTCAGACCGAGGATCTCAGACGCCGACCAGGCGCCATTGCATGTGCCACCGACGGCTTGTATGCGCTCTGACTGTCCGCGAGTCCCGCCGTCAGAGTCCGCACCGTTCCCGGTCCGGGTTTGGCGGTCGTGGCGAGCGCGACCACACCAGCTGGCCCGCCGGAATCCCTCTGGACGGATCAGATACCGGCAAAGTTGCCTGAAGAGTTGGGAAAAATACCGGCAAGCGATACTTTGCGATCACTTGCTCGCAACCACGTGTTTCCGAGTATAAGCTTAACAGGCCTCCATCAGAGGGGCGTTCACCGATCACCTCCATTGCATGGCTGTCGCATCCACTGACGCAACGCAATTCGGAGCAGGCAAGTCCGGTGGTGCCCGGCCACCGCGTTCCCTTCTCTGGCTCGATTTCGTCAACACTGATGCTGCCGGTAGATCGCCTGGCGGAGACTTGTTGCGCGATTTCGATGCATTGCTGACGTGGCTGCAGCAGCATGCTGCTGTCGACGGAGAGCGCACCATTGGTATTCGCCGTCGTGCCTTGCTTCAGCCTGCGGCCGCTGCGGTCACGCTCGTGGATGCGCGGCGTGTGCGTGCAGCACTGCGTGCCCTTGCGGAACGCGGGATGAACACTGCACGTGTTCGCGAAGACGCTGTTGCGGAGATCAATCGAGTACTGGGCCGAAGTGCCGGTACCCGGCGGATAGACCCTTGCATGGATGGTGGGTACTCACGCGGCTTCGTGCCCACAGGAGATGCCTTCGCCAGCCTCATGATTCCGATCGTCGATTCTGCTGCAGAGTCACTCGTAAGTCACGAACTACCGCGCATACGGCGCTGCGCAGATCTCAGATGTCACCGTGTATTCCTCGACACGACCAAGAACGGCCTGCGTCGTTGGTGCGACATGGGCAAGTGTGGCAACCGGGCGAAAGCCGCCCGGCATCGCGCGCGAGCAGCAGGAGCACAGTGACTCTCCATCTCCGAGCAGCGGCGTGACGGCGCCGAGCACGCCGACCGGTACGAGCGAACCGGTGCCTTCAGATCCCGATCTTACGCTCGAGCGGGGATTTGTCGCTTCACTGCGATGGCTTGTTGCAGAGGGCGATGCGCGAGGAGTCCGGCGTATTGCCGTGGAACTTCGGGCGTTGCGGGAGGCACTCGCCACGCTCGACGAGACTCGGTATGCCCGTGACGAACATGCGCGACGCGCAGCTGAGATCGATCGAGAACTCCAGGCGGCACTTGCCATCTTGGGGCCCGGTACAGCCATCAACGGCAACGGATCACTTGTGCAGCGACTGATGCGGTTGCGCGAACGTCTGGCCGAGGACCATGCCTCGCGCGAGCGCCTGGCACTTGAACGCGATGCCTGGCGCGCCATGTGCACGTTGCTCACACGGACTCGTGCGGGCACGCAGGAACTGCTCGAGAGTTCCGAGCGTGAACACCGGCGTACTCTCGGTGAGGTTGAGGTACTTCGTGAACGGGTGGTGGAACTCACGGTACTGCACGACGATGCATCCGCCCAGACCTCGGCTGCCCGACAGGAACTCACCAACCTCCGGGCTCAGCTTGCTCGCTGGAGCAGCACCGTCGAGCAGGCCCTCGGCGAACTTCTCGCTGGCGCACGCAACTTCGCCGACTGACAATGTGATCGGCTCACCAGTCCGCCGATCAGTAATGGTCTGGAGCTTCCTTTCTCTCTCCCGCTGCACTTCAATCGCACGGACAGACAGGAGACCAAACCGGGCCACACCCGTTGTAACCGTCGTAGCTATCGACCACGGCGTCTGTTTCCTGTTCTGCTGTGGCCAGCACGCACCTTGCCCCGATACCCGCCTCCGCGCTCACCCGTCCTCCTGCGATCACGGCGTCCGGTCTCGCTCTCACGCTCTCTTGAATAAGATCCGTCTGCATCCGGTTCGTCGTCGGCGAACGGCATGTCCAGTCGGTCCTGCAACGAAGACAGATCCGACGCACGAACAGCACCACGCGCACCTCGCACAACCACGAACCGGAGCGGGCGGTCGGGTATCGGTAATTCAGCCTCCGCCAGCGTACGTGCCAGTTTCTCAGGAAGTCTGAGACGCACAACAAGTTCGCCAGTTCCGCCAGGCACCGCGTCTTCCTCGAAGTCGTATTCCAAGGCCACCTCGCGATCACGCACGGGCACCGTCGAAGGTAATGCCAGTGCGTCCGCGAGCTGCGTTTCACTTACGAACTCACGCCTGTCCAGGAGGAGCGGAAGTCTCCGTACTTCCTCCCAACTGCCTGCCTCACCGAGTTGCTCCGTATACCATGCAGTGAGCTCGGCCTGACCAAGTTTCGGTACGACTGCACCAAGGCGGCGACGCGCGCTCCTTATCTCATCGATCACCGGTTGATTACGCCGGACAGCAGGGTGTCTCAACTCCGCGCGCGCGAGACCCTCGGCAATCAGCTGACGTGCAAACGCTGCGTGCTCCGACGGAAAGACCGGCAGCGGCTCCTGTTCAAGTGCAAGCTCAAACCCTTGATACGTCAGACGGCGACGCAGTATCACCGGATTCTGTCGGCGTTCCGGATCAAGGGCCAGCTCTGGAACATGCCGGATCGCATGGCGGTGTATCAGCTCCCGCGACAACTGCGTTCCCTCGATACTGGCTCGAGGAATACCAAAGCGGTCAGCAAAGTAGCGCAGCGGTCCGGCAACCGCCCCCCAGGAACCGCACACACTTGTCTTGGATACCCTGGCTTCCTGTCCATCTGCAGTCTCTTCTTCCAACACCAGATCAAAAGGCATGTATTCCGCCACCAGATTGGCGAAGCGCCGGTATGCATCACCTCCCGCGAGCTGCAGCGTGGTTGGCAGCGGGAGCCCAACAGACCGGTACACACTGGCCATCGCAATTGCTGCATCTTCGAGCGCCTTCACCAGTACACCGCGTTGCTCTGCCCAGTGAGCAATCCGGTCAGCCTCGAACAGATGGCGCGGCAGACCATACACGGCGCCAACGTAGCCTGCAACACGGAAGCCTTCGGCATAGAGGTTGTAGGCTGTCAGATGATCCGAGCCACGCACGATGAGTCCCTCGAGATCACGGTCATCGCGGGTCAGGCGGTGCAGGGATTCGACACCACTCATGACCGCAAGCATCGGCAGCAGATCATCATCGCAATTCACTATCAGCTCGCCCCACGCGCGCTCCACAGGCAACGCCTCCACTGCGCGCCCATAACCGGTCAGACGCCCATCCTCGACCAGTCCACGTGCTTCCAGACGAGTCATCGCTCGTCTGTAGGAGGCACGATCAAGGGGAACGGGAAGATCGAGTGCCTCAGCACGAACACCTAGGGCGGCACATGTCAGCGCAACACGCTCGGAGTCGCCCGCCAGCTGAAACTCGGGTGCGGTGGGTCGAAGTGCCTCGAAACGGATATCGCGGTCACTGAGAATGAATACCCTGCCATTCTCAACCCGCCCGTGAACCCGCCCTGCCATCTGCAGAATCTCATTTGCACCAAGATGTACACGGGTCAGCACATTGCGCCCACGGTCGATCAAGTTCGCAAATCGGGTGTCATCAATGATTACCGTGTCGAGTCCGGGCAGATTGAGCGCACTCTGCCCGGCGGCAGTCATCGCAAGCAAGAAGGGCCTTGGAACCCCTCCTTCAAGAAAGGGTCGCACCACCCTTATAGGCTCTCCACCGTGATAGTGCACAGCATTGATCCGTGGAAATCGTGCCCGAATCGACTCGGCCACATCTTCGACAGCCGCTCGCGTGGGCAGGAAAACTGCCACACCACGGCGCGATCTCGACACCTTCTTCAGAAAACGGTCGTCGAGAAACTCCGTCGGTTGCCGACGTTCTATCCGCACCTTGGCAGCCTTTGAGGCATCGAACGCCGATACTTCCAGCACCGCCGCGCTGTCAAGGTAGCGGGCATAGAATGTCGGATCGACGGTCGCCGAGAGCCAGACGAATCTGCAGCCGGCTCTCTTGCCCAGCGCCAGACAGAGCTCGAGCTCTGCGCTTGTCTGGTGAATCTCATCAACAACAAGAGTATCGTACGGGCTGATGTCGCCATCCTGGAACCACCGACGGGCGATGCCGGTTGTCACAATCACCACATTCCAACCCGGTGTCTCCGGTGTCGCTTCGCGTTCCCGATTCACCACGCCGACCCGCAGATCAGTCGTTCCCAGGATAGTCTCAGCAATGGGACGAATGGCCAGCGTTTTTCCAGTGCCGGTGCCGGCTACGATTCCAAAGCCGTGTCCGCTCGAAGCAAGCGTGCGCAACTCGCCTCCCCGGTTCCGCTCGAGGAAGGTTTCGATGCTGAGACCGAGCGCCAGTTCAATGGTCTCACATGCAGCTCGCGTTGGTGCTATCACTACCACACGCCCGGCACCCGGAGCGGCAGCGACAAAAGCCTGTCGGTCGGAGGGCAGGTACCGATCCCGTGGAGAGCGCATCACGTGAAGCTACTCGAATCAGTGATGCGATGCTCAGGCGGCCAGGCCAGACTAGCGCTGAATCAGCTTCGTGCGCTGTCCGTTGCGAAAAACCTCCACGCGATCCGCGCGGCCATCCCGGTTGAGGTCGGTCCACACCTGCAGCAGTTCACCACGGGAGTCGAGAAAGATGGCCCGCCATGGTACGGCGCCACGTCCCTGGTCAGGTACCCGCACAATGAACTCATTCGTGCCAATCCACTGCATGACCTCGACACTCGTGCGCCCCTCGACCACTTCCAGTGCACTGCGCATCTGCGGCAGCACCTGCGGATAGGCACGCGATGCGAACTCCGGGAGATCGTCACAACGCCCGTCCCGATCCACATCGGTACAGACCGGAGGTCCGAAGCGCAGATCGTCACACCACCCGTCACCGTCACGATCCAGGCAAACTGAGGAACCTGTACCCGGTGGCCCCACGTTCGGGTTGGACGTAAAGTATCGCGGATCCGTCATACTTCCAGGAACCAGAATCCCACCCGGTGTGATATAACCGCCCGGTGACGCTGGAAACCCGGGCTGTGACACCGCACCGCCCGGAAACGACGAAGCCGGCAAAGAGCTTGCCGGCCGATCACCAAACAACTGCTCATCGGTGACCTTCTTTTGTTCCCATTCGCGCGCCCTGCCATCCGATGTCGCCGCAAGAGGCGGCAAGAGTGGCGGCCCTTTCTTCTCAGTGCCCTTAAGCTGGTTGACAGGAAGATCATCTATCTTCTTGCCGTTCGATCTGGCTTTATCCTCGCCGTAAATAACCCAGCCGTTTGCCGGCTTGTTCCGAACGGCGGCGGCACAGTCGGTAGGTGCAGGCTGCTGTGCGGGCGGCACTCCATCCACCCAGACCCGACACATCCCCGCCGGTGGCTGGTATTCTCTTGGAACCCTGGCCTTCTCGAGGGGCTTTTCCTTGTCAGTCTTGGCCTGCGCAAGAACGTCGCCGGCCAACACTGCAGAACTCAGTGACGCCAGTACCAGGAGAACACACCAGGACTTGTACTTCATGCCAACCCTCCAACGAGACATCTCCGCTCACCTTTCAACGCGGGCTCTCCGAACCCCTGACGGTGCGCTATGCAGGGAGTGTGCCAAGCATTAATGACCCCGGCGTATGATGCAAGTATCGGCACTACGATACCCTGGGGTAAGCAAGGAGGTCCATAAGCCCTCCGCGATGTCCGTTAACGAGGACAGGATCGCCCCGTCAGGGGACACCATGTCAATCACCGAACGAAATACCCATCATCCTTGCCGCTTGCACCACATCGTGCCTGGGGTCTACCCTCTTGGGTTCTGCAAGAACATCCCCGATGGGAATGGTAACGATGTGCGGAGACTGGAGAGCTACCATCTGGCCCCATTTTCTGTCAGCCACGGCCTGCACGGCGGCAGCACCAAAGCGCGTTGCCAGCAAACGGTCGTAGCCAGTAGGAGAACCACCACGCTGAAGATGGCCCAGCACCATGGATCGGGTCTCCTTTCCCGTAATGCGCTGGATATCGAAACCAAGACGTTCGGCGATACCTCCCAGACGACGGTCCTGCCCAGGCAGCGAGGCGCCAATGATCGACTCCTCACTGCCACGATACTTCGCCCCTTCCGCAATTACCACGACGCTGAACCGACGCCCTGCCGCGTCCCGCGCCAGGATCTTTTCGCAAACCTTCTCCAGATCCCACTCGATCTCCGGTATCAGAATCACGTCGGCCGTACCGGCCACGCCGGCATGGAGCGCGATGAAGCCAGCCTCCCTGCCCATCACCTCCAGAACCATCACCCGATCATGTGATTCGGCTGTGGTGTGCAGCTTGTCGATAGCCTCCATGGCAGTGTTCACAGCAGTGTCAAAACCGAACGTCGTAATGGTACCCGAGACATCGTTGTCGATCGTCTTCGGTACACCCACAACGCGCACGCCCTTGGTGAAGAGCTTGTGTGCTATCGCCAACGATCCGTCGCCTCCGATGGAGATGATGGCCTCGACTCCGAGATTGCGGGCGTTCTCGATCAGCTCGTCGGAGCGATCAACCGTTATCCAGCTGCCATCGGTCGTCTGCATGGGATAGGCGAACGGGCTGCCGCGATTCGTCGTCTTGATGATCGTACCACCATGACCGGCAATACCGCGAACGGTATCAGCAGTGAGAGGTACTATCTCGTCCTCGCCCAGCAGACCGGCGTAGCCACGCTTGATTCCGAGGATATCCCAGCCCCTGGTACGAGCCGAGAGCACGGCAGCACGTATAACTGCATTGAGACCAGGGGCATCACCACCCCCAGTTGAGATTGCTATGCGCATACTACGGAAAATAACAGAGAATGAAACAAAGGTTATGCGCTCTGCCGGACACGATGGCGTGCTTCGGATAACGCATGACAATGACCACAGACGATTCTATGACTCATCCCCTCTTACGTGGAAGGCCCATGAATCGAACCGGAAACCGGATCCGTCCATTACTGACGACCGCATGGCGGTGCCGGTATCGCCGCAAGTCCAGCAAGCGGCCGGGCTTCACGATGGTCGAACAGCTGCTGACAATGACCGTGCTCGCTATCACGGCAGCCATTTCGGTGGCCAGCGGCGCCCCGCTGCTCGACTCGGCAGCCGTGGAGGCTGCAGCACATGAAGCTACCACCCTCTTCGCCCTTGCCCGCGATTACGCAATTGCCACAGGCGCACCAACCTCGATTCGCATCGATCAGTCACAACAACGGATCATCGTGCACACCACACGCGATACCCTTGCTGTGGCTCATCTGTCCCGTGCCAGCGTACGCACCACGGGCACACGTGATTCCATGGCATACTCCCCGTCTGGCCTTGGCATCGGAGCAGCCAACCTGCAACTCACGCTGTCCCGCGGGCATCGCTCAGATACCATCACCGTTTCACGCCTTGGCCGTGTCAGACGTGTACGCCCGACGCAATGATGCATCAACACGGGTGGCGCCCCGGCAGGCCCGAATGCTTAACCGGAAGCCGCCCCAGAACACCCAACCACGCCCACAAACGGTTAGGCACTGGACCCTGCACACTCGGGGCTCAGGTTCCGAAATCGAAACCCGGCACACTCACACGTGGTATTTCTTCTCCAAGCGTCAACTCGATTGTGCGTACTGGTAAGTGTGACACTGCGGTGTTAAATAATAAATGGACGGTTGTAACTAAGGAT
>CAYSKN010000134.1:0-9029 GCA_964431565.1 uncultured Gemmatimonas sp. | reverse complement strand
GTGGCGACGCTCGACGAAAGAAGCGGCGCCCTGACGGTCACGCGAGAAGACGGCCCCTGTGAGGGCGTATGGTGATGTGTCATTCACAAGTGCGAGCATTTCGCTCCATTCCGCATCATCGTACACGTATACCGTGAGGATGGGACCGAAGAGCTCCTCACACAGCAGCCTGTACGCCGGGTCTTTCGTTTCCACAATGGTTGGCTCGATGAACCAGCCCGCCGAGTCGTCCGCGCCACCGCCGGCCACGATGACTGCATTGGACCGCGCGTCATCGAGCGCGCCCTTGAGACGGTCGAATGCACGCCTGTCGATAACTGCCCCCACGAAGTTGGAGAAGTCGCGCACGTCGCCCTGCCTTATCTGAGCCATCATTTCCTTGCACGCATCTCTAACGGCTGGCCACAGCGTCGCCGGAACATAGGCACGGCTGGCCGCCGAGCACTTCTGTCCCTGGTACTCGAACGCACCACGCACCATACCCACCGCCAGCGCCTGAGTGTCGGCACTCGGATGCGCGACGATGAAATCCTTGCCACCCGTCTCACCCACGATGCGTGGGTAGGAGCGGTAGTGGTTCATGTTTCGGCCGATGGTCTCCCACATGCTGTTGAACACGGCCGTTGAGCCGGTGAAGTGCACACCCGCGAGATCGCGGTGTGTCAGTGCGACGTTAGATATCATTGCCGGTTCACCCGGGATGAAACTGATCACACCCGGAGGCAGTCCGGCCTCCTCAAGCAGCTGCATGATGTACCACGCGGACAGGAGCGCGGTTGCCGATGGCTTCCAGAGCACCACGTTGCCCATCAAGGCGGGAGCACCGGGCAGGTTGCCGCCAATGGAGGTGAAGTTGAACGGCGTCACCGCGTACACGAAGCCTTCGAGCGGACGGTATTCAAGCTGGTTCCACATCGTGTGATCGGAGATCGGCTGCTCGTGATAGAGCTCCTGCGCGAACTGGACGTTGAACCGGAAGAAGTCGATCAGCTCGCACGCTGCATCAATTTCGGCCTGGTGCACCGTCTTGGCCTGGCCGAGCATGGTTGCAGCGTTGATCGTGTCACGCCATGATGTCGTCAGGAGCTCGGCGGCGCGAAGAAAGACAGCTGCCCGATCCTCCCAGCGCCACCGTGCCCAGTCTCCAGCAGCGGCTTTCGCGACGGCGATGGCCTCATTTACCAGTTCCGGTGTTGCCTTGTGGTAGCGCGCGAGCACCTGCTGGTGATTGCATGGGTTGACGACCAAACCGGTGTCACCCGTGCAGATACGGCGCCCGCGTATGACAAGGGGAATGTCGACTGTCTCAGAAGCCATGTCGTCGAGTCTCGCCTGGAGCGAAGCGCGTTCGGCGGAACCCGGGGCATAACCACGCACGGGTTCGTTTACGGCGGGAGGTACACGGCGCACCCCGTCGAATGGCGCGTGGGACATCTGCAGATCTCCGAAGCGGTTCAGGTGAGGAATGCTCTTGCGGCTAAAGCTAGCCTGGGTGCGTCCTCAGAGTACCTTAGGCCAATGGCCAGCAGACTTTTCCAAGCGGTTCTTCTCTGTTCATTGTTTGTCGCCTGTGAACAGCCCGCAATAGCGTGGGTCGACGTCGATCAGCAGCGCACCGACAGCCCATCACCAATTGCACACCCGCCACTCGTGCTCTCGGACTCCGCGTTGGCGCCCATGTCGGCCATGGGTGAGTTTCTGGAGACACAGGACCGGTGGCGGGAAGCCGGCGGGATGTCGATGATGCTCGGATGGCTCGATGACATGCTCGACAGCGTGGGTGAACTGTCCACGAAGCATGTGACGCAGCCAATGATACCGTCGACCGACCCCGGAAGAACGGTGGCCGGTCTCCTCGGCGATGGTCCGGAACCGCTCGATTCATTGCGCTGTGCCCGTTCTTTGAGGGTCGTCACGGCGGCTGGAAGTGATCCAAGGCAGGGGCACGGACGGGTTGCGGTGTGGTGGACTCGCGCTTCAGCCGGCCGGGTACGACTAGTGGCCGCCTGGCGTGATTCGGTACCTGGCATGCCGATGCGCAGTGTGTGGCGTGGCCCTATATCGGTGGACACGCTCGACCAGGGGCCACTGGATGCCCAGGCTGCAGATCGTGGCGCTCATGGCTGCGCACGCCCGGCGCCCGGCGTCACGGTGGACAGCATCAACGGCTATGTACACGTGGCGTACGCCCTTACAGGTCCTGAAGGCTCGGGTGTATTCTACTCGCATCAGATGACACCGTACGCGCCCTTTGAGATCCCCCTGGCCGTGCTGTACGGCTCACGACTTGGTGCCGTGCGTGTGGCATCCGATGGCGACCTCGTGGCCGTGGCGTACGAGGACCCGAATACCCGGGGGCGTGGCCGCATAGGGTTGGCCGTCTCCCGTACCGCGGGACACAGCTTCGATGACCGTCAGATAGCGAGTACGGGTATCACCGACTCGCGCGATCCATATGTCGTCGTGCGGGGCAGTGCGATCGTGATTGGCTGGAGCGATGTCGCAGCGTCGACAACCGAACCCACGTTTGTGGTGCGTCGTGCGCGGCTGCGCTGAACGGGTACATTGTTTCCTGCCCAGCTGGTGGCAACGACTGAATTGGAATCGTGTCAGTCAGAGCACGTCATGTGGATCTTTGTCAACTGTCCGGAGGCAGTCCGTGATCGTGAAACTGATTCTCGACATGATTTCGGAGCACTCCCAACATTGTCATGCAAATGCTGCTGCTCGGGTCACACTGTAATGGGGCTGGTGGTATTGCCATGGCCGCACGCCGGGCCGGTCGTGCCGGGATGCAGGCGCTTCAGGTATTCACTGCAGTGCCCCGGTTCTACAACGACAGGGCGGGAGTAAGACCACAGCGGCTGGCCGAGTGGCGTGACGCGCTCGCGGCAGCTGGGATAGCGCCAGGGCATGTCATCGTACACGCCGGATATGTACTCAACTGTGCAGCTCCCGATGAGAAGAAGTGGGCGCGTGCCGCGGCGGGTCTGGCAATGGAACTCGAACGTTCCACGATGCTGGGTGTCGCCGGTGTGTGCTTTCATCCCGGGTCAGCAACCGATGGTGACCGGGAAGCAGGGTGCGCCAGGGTGAGTGAAGCCATGCGACGTGCGCTCGAATCTGTACCGGAGGGGCACACTCGCCTGCTCCTCGAGAATACAGCCGGAGCGGGTACCACGCTCGGCCGAACACCCGGCGAGATTGCCCTCATGCTCGAAGGCATCGCTCAATCCGGTCGACACCGCACAGGATACGGACTCGACACATGTCATCTTTTTGCGTCCGGGTTCGCTTTGAATGAGTCGCGTGAGTCACTCTGCGCCGTGCTGGATGCTTTCGAACGGGAAACGGGAGAGGTGCCTGCGTTCTTTCATCTGAACGACAGCGAAGGCGCACGAGGCTCCAACAGGGATCGGCATTCCTGCATTGGTGACGGCCGAATCGGAGCGAAACCATTTGGCTGGCTCCTGCAGGATCGTCGCACACAGGATGTGCCGCTCATCCTGGAGACGCCGCACGCTGTGGAGCTGGTGGCGGACGACGATGATTCTCCCGATCCCCAGGACGTTGAGTCGATCACTCTGCTCAGACGACTCGCATTGGAGATCGAGTGAGTGTCGGCTCTCCGGCCGTCACTGTGACGATCCCTCAGCAGCCTCAGCAGGCGTTTGTTCCATCGTTGACGGGACCACTATGGGCGGTTTTGTTGCATTCGACGGGAAAACGCACACAACAGCACGTTTCTCATAGCTAATACGGCCAAAGCCCTATTGCGCAGCTAACACGTGATTGTAGTTTGTGGCCGTCCGCTAAGCACGTTCCGACTTGGCGCGAACCGTCGAGATTCATCAAGACTCGACACGACCCACACGGTCACCACTACAGGAGACGCCATGGCTGCTGCCAAGAAGTCCGCAAAGAAAGCTGCAAAGAAAGGGGTAAAGAGCGCTGCCCCTAAGAAGGCCGTAAAGAAGGCCGCCCCGAAGAAGGCGGTGAAGAAGGCTGCCCCCAAGAAAGCTGCTCCGAAGAAGGCCGCCCCGAAGAAGGCGGCTAAGAAGGTCGCGAAGCGCGCGCCGAATCCTGCCTTCATGAAGGCTCTCACGCCGAGTCCGGAGCTGGCTGCGGTCGTAGGAGACAAACCGCTTCCCCGTACTGAGGCGACCAAGCGACTCTGGGCCTACATCAAGAAGAATGGGCTTCAGGACAAGACCAACAAGCGCAACATCAACGCCGACGACAAGCTCAAGGCAGTATTCGGTGGCAAGAAGACGGTCAGCATGTTCGAGATGACCAAGCTCGCGGCGGCCCACCTCAAGTAGCATCCTGACGTCCACGCCGTACGTCCGAGGGGGTGCGTCCAGTCGAGGGCGCACCTCTTTAGATTTCGCGTCGGTTCAGCCGGAATCATTGCATTATCCGCATTTTCACCCGTTCTGCCGTGGCCACCAAGAAGTCTGCTCTCTCCCCAAGTCGCGCCAGTGGAAATACAGGTTCACAGTCGAGCGTAGCCGCCCTGAGGCGCGGTAAGTCACCTGTCCGCAGGTCCGGGGATCCGTCACGTATCAGCGGCTCCGGTGCATGGGAGAACTTCAGGGCAATCCTCGTTACAGTGGTGCTCTTCCTTGCTATCCGGACGTTTCTGGTGGAGGCGTACCGAATTCCGTCGGGGAGCATGATTCCTACTCTGCTGGTGGGTGACTGGCTCTTCGTGAACAAGCTGGCGTATGGCCCGCACGTGCCGTTCACGAGTATCAATCTGCCCGGCTACGACGATCCCGAGCGCGGCGATGTCGTTGTGTTTGTCTCTCCAGTCCAGATAGATCAGCCAGAGGATCCCACTCCAACGCTGGTGAAACGGTTGGTGGCCCTGGCAGGTGATACTGTCTGGATGCGCGCCGGCCTGTTCTACCTGAATGGCGAGCCGCAACCACAGAGTGCCGAAGCCCAGAGGAATCCGCGGGCGGACGGCGGCTTTTCACACCCGTTGTTCCAGTGGCAGCATCAATTCGAGGTGCACGGTATTGCTGCGGGCGAACCGCCTGTATCTCCCACTCTCGATGACTGGGGTCCCCTGATCGTGCCGGCTGGTCATCTCTTCATGCTGGGTGACAATCGCTACGATTCCAAGGACGGGCGTTACTGGGGAATGGTTCCTCGGGAGAATCTCCGCGGGCGTCCGATCTTTGTGTACTACTCCTACAACGCCGACGACAGTGATAGGGCTCTTCCGTTCATTACCGACATCAGGTGGGGTCGGATCGGGCAGGTGATCCGGTAGGAGCCTTCACTGCAACGACGGTGGCGAAAGGGTAACCGTGTACTGGCGGGAAACCCGTTGTGGCATAGGTTGCTGGCATGCCCCGATCTTTCCCGCGTGATGTGATTCACTGGAGTGAAGAGCGCATTCATCCGCTGCGGGCCTTTGCCATCCGCACCATCGAGCCGGCGGGTATCACTGCTGTCGCGCTGCGTCTCTGGCGTGTGGTGTTGCTGAGTACTGATCAGTGGCTGCTGTTCGTCGTGGGACTGACTGCTGCCGTGCTTGCTCTCTGTGGCATGCTTGCCTGGCATCTCGCCAACTTCCCACTCAGGCACTGGCCGCCAAGGGTTGCGGTTTTCTTCGTGGTCGAGGTTGTGGTCGAGATGGGGGTGAGCTCTCTGCTCATCGCCGTTGGTCGTGAGCGCATCGGCTCGCTGCCCGCAACATGGAATGACTGGTGGCCGATGGCAGCACATACGCTGGTGCAGCGCGGTGCCGTCATATTCGTGTTCGCACTGGTTCTCGCGCTTGCAGTGAGACTCGTCAGGCAGAGGATAGACGCACGTGCGCGCACCAACATCCAACCCCAGTCGTTGAGTAACCATGGTTCGTGACAGTCATGCAATCAGCCCAGGACTCGTGCGTTCGCTCCTTCTTGCATCTGCAATGCTCGTTGTCGGGGCGCTCGGTACTGAATCACTCACCGCGCAGACCATCACCACTCCTGCCACTTCCGGCACGAGCACGCCGGGATTACGGACGGCCGATACGCTCCGGCCATTCGGGACCCTCCGTGAGCAGGCGGTGCTGCAGCAACGCTGGCTGGAACTGCGCATGGAACGCACGCTGCCGGCGCTGATGCGACGCGAAGGCGTGGACATGTGGGTGGTACCCATGCGGGAGTACAACGAGGACCCGATCTTCAGGGCCATAACGTCACCCACCACGTTCGCTGCCCGTCGCCGCACGATCTACATCTTCTCCGATCGGGATGGAACCGGTATCGAACGTATTGCGCTCGGGGGATCATCGCAGGGTGGCGTGTTCGCCGCTCCACGCAGCGCCAAGCCCGTCGGCGCTCCTGCTGCGGGAGGCCCCCCTGCCCGTCAGGCAGAGCTGCTGGGCGATGAGCAGTGGAGCATGCTCAGGCAGATCGTGGAGGAACGCAAACCGCGTAAGATCGCTATCAACACTTCACGTGTCTCTGCCTTTGCAGATGGTCTCGCCAGCGGAGAGAAGGAAGCAATGCTCGAGGCACTCGGGCCGGAATGGACGATACGCCTGGCGAACGCCGAAGGACTCGCAGTTGACTTCATCGCTGCCCGACAGCCTGAAGAGGAAGCTACCTTCCATGATCTCAATCGACTCGCCTGGGACATCATAACCGAGGCATTCTCAAGCAGGGTGATCACTCCGGGGCTGACCAGAGTGGATGATGTGCTCTGGTGGATGCGGCAGCGCGTGAACGATCTTGGTCTGGGCACGTGGTTTCAGACCAGTGTTGAAGTTCAACGCCACGGCGGGGATCCTGCCGCACTAGCCGCAAATCCGGTCATTCTGCCCGGCGATGTACTCCACTGCGACTTTGGTATTACGGCGCTTGGACTCAACACCGATACCCAGCACATGGGGTATGTGCTCAGGCCTGGTGAGACCGATGCACCTGCGGGACTTCGAAAGGCGCTTGCTGCCTCCAACAGGCTGCAGGACATCACGGTGGCAGAGCTGAGGACCGGACGTACCGGTAATGAGGTGCTGGCCGCAGCACTCGGCCGGATGCGCAGTGAGGGTATAGGCGGAACTGTCTACTCGCACCCCATTGGTCTGCATGGCCACGGTGCAGGCCCTACGATCGGCCTGTGGGACTATCAGGATGGAGTTCCGGGACGCGGTGACTACAGGATCATTCCTGGCATGTGGTATTCCATCGAACTGCAGGCTACCACACCTGTGCCGGAGTGGGACAACCAGCCGGTACGTTCCATGCAGGAGGAGGATGTGATCATCGACAGCTCCGGCAAGGTTAGATGGGCGTTCAACCGTCAGACCACGTTTCATCTGGTGCGCTGAGTACATTTCATTCATGACCAGAAACAAGCGCTTGATCGTGGTGGGCGACCGCGTGCTGGTGAAGACCGGGGACGGTGAGCACAGGTCGAAGGTGGGACTCTATTTGCCGCCGACGGCAGTGGACAGCCAGGCGGTGCAGGGCGGCGAGATTGTCTCGACAGGGCCCGGCCTTGCGCTACCCGACCTGGCTGACCAGAGCGAGGAGCCGTGGCGCGACGGAGGCAGCAGCAGGGAGGCTCGCTTCGTGCCCATGCAGGCCCGCGCAGGTGATTATGCGTTGTTCTTTCGCAAGGCGGCAGTTGAGATAACATTCGAGAATGAGCAGTACCTGGTTGTGCCCCAGGCGGCCATTCTTGCCTTGGTACGCGACCCTGTGGACGACATCCCGGACTTCTGAACCATGCACAAGTATCCAGATCTTCTGCTGATTCCCATGCGTCAGGAACTGACGCGCCTGGGCTTCAGGGAATTGCGCACTGCCACAGACGTGGACAGCGCAATAGAGGTGAACAGCGGAACCATGATGATGGTTGTGAACTCGGTGTGCGGATGTGCTGCGCGCAACGCTCGTCCGGCAGTCGCGATAGCGCTGGACCACACGGTCAGACCCGACGCTCTCACCACCGTGTTTGCCGGACAGGACCACGAGGCCACCGCGCGTGCCCGTGAGTTCTTTGCGGGCTATCCGCCATCGTCTCCGAGCATTGCCATTCTCAGGGGTGGCGAGCTCGTTTACATGATGGAGCGCCATCAGATCGAAGGACGCAGCGCTGTCCAGATCGCCAGTGATCTGACGGTCGCCTTCGACCGGTTCTGCAAGCCCGCAGCGGAATGATCTGAGATGTCGGTCCCATCCTGAACCCCTTCATCAGGCCATCCTGCGTTCTTGCGCAGATCGGATGCACAACCGAACCCCGGGGTGACGGCCTCACCGCGTGCGCATCCACCGCCATATCTCGCGCAAAGTGGGGCGCTTGCCGTACATGAGAAGTCCCGTCCGGTAGATACGGCCTGCGAGGTGGATACTCATGAGGGCGCCTGTGCCAACCGATGCCAGCGACCATGCGATTTCGCCTGCCGGTACGGGCGAGATCGCCATTCTAATGGGCATTACGATGGCGGCTGAGTGCGGCAGAAGTGATAGCGTGCGTGACAGCGCTCCATCAGGCTGCATCAGGATGTTTTGCGCGAAGAGGATGCTCGATGCCAGGAGCAGCACAACGGGCATCTGTACCTGCTGTGCCTCCTGTTCTGTTGCCACAAGCGCGCCAGCGGCGGCAAAAAGCCCCGCATAGAACAGGAAGCCCAACAGGAAGAACGCCAGCAGCAGCGCCGCGGTCGCTGCTCCCACGTTGGGAATGTCATATGTGGCGGCGTCCACGCCGAATCTCGCCAGCAGCGGTACGCGCAGCAGCCACAGACCCCATGAAAGCACCATCCAGGCCATGATCTGGGTCAGTCCTACTCCGCCTACTCCCACTACCTTGCCTACCAACAGTCGCTGCGCGGGTACACTGGCTATCACGACTTCGGCCACACGTGTCTGCTTCTCCTCCAGTACGCCGCGCAGCACGTTGAGTCCATAGATGAATGTCACGAGATAGAGGAGCATCGCCACGGCGAACCCCACGAAGAAATTCACCTGGCCCGAGCCGCCGCGGCCACGTGCAGAAAGTCGCTCGGTAGTCAGGGAGAC